>CAMBTV010000111.1 GCA_945870835.1 Chitinophaga pinensis | reverse complement strand
AGCCCCTACTCCAATGGTACGCTCCATAAAAATACGGTTGCGATTAAACAAGGTCTCAAATTCTTTTAACTGCTTTGGATAAGTAGCAAGAAATTTTTCAAGTTTAACAAATGCAGTATTGGTAAAATTTCTTTCAAAGCCACCTATTCGCCCAATATTGGTAGTAAGTCTTGAGCCACAAACTTCTTCATAAATTTCATAAATTAATTCCCTAAACTGCATCAAATACAAGAAGCCAGAATAAGCGCCACTGTCTACACCCACGATAGAATTACAGATCAGGTGATCTGAAATTCTAGACAATTCCATAATGATGATTCGAAGATAATCTACGCGCTTGGGTAGCTTAACATCCAATAATTTTTCGCAAGTAATATGCCAACCCATATTATTGATGGGAGAAGAGCAATAATTTAATCGGTCCGTAATAGGAGTAATTTGATACAGCGGTCTTCTTTCTGCCAATTTTTCAAAAGCACGGTGAATATAACCTACCGTAGAAGTTGCTTTCAAAATACGTTCTCCATCCAGCTCAAGAATATTCTGAAAAACACCATGAGTAGCAGGATGCGTAGGCCCCAAATTAAGGGTGGTAGTTTGTTTTTCTATACTTCCTTCCGGTAAGAGAATATGGTCGTTCATTATTTGCCTTTACTATTTTTTATTTCGCTTTTGTAAAATTTTAACTACCCAACAATAATTAACAGCCCATTTTTTAAATAAGATTTATCTTCCAAACATCTCATCATCCTTATCGACTCTTGTCTGATCTTCTAATGGAAATTCTTTGCGCATCGGGAAATAATCCATTTCATCCACGTTTAAAATTCTAATCAAATTAGGATGGCCTGTAAAATTTACTCCAAAAAAATCATAGGTTTCACGTTCCATAAAATTGGCAGATTGATACAAAGCAGTCGCACTAAAAACATCTGGTTTGACAATATCAGTAAAAACCTTAAACCTAATACGCACGTTGTCTACCAGATTGTGCAAGTGATATACAACCGCTAACTCTTGACCTTTTTTATCAGGATAATGAACCGCTTGTAAATCAGTTAAAAAACGGAAATTTAAAGTAGGTTCGTCGTATAAAAATTGTAACACTTTCAAATTCATTTCTTTGGGAGCGGTGAAAGTCAGCATGCCATAAGGCTCCTGCCAATCTGTTAGAACCTCTCCAAATTTTTGAGTGAGTGTTTGCTGTATTGTATCGTTGTTTAGGGACATCTTTTAGTACTTAATTCTATTCAAATGTTTATTGTATACCATAACTAGCCAACAATTCTTTGTATTTATCTCCATTCCTTCT
This sequence comes from Chitinophaga pinensis, assembly GCA_945870835.1. Taxonomy (GTDB): domain Bacteria; phylum Bacteroidota; class Bacteroidia; order Chitinophagales; family Chitinophagaceae; genus Ferruginibacter; species Ferruginibacter pinensis_A. The sequence continues at coordinate 8,511 of CAMBTV010000111.1, read as the reverse complement.
GCGCAAACTTTCTTGTCCAACCAGTTCTTGTATTTTCAAAAAGCCGTCCAAAATAGCTTCCGGTCTTGGAGGGCAACCTGGCACATAAACATCGACAGGGATAATTTGATCGATTCCCTGTAATACAGAATAGGTATCAAAAATACCTCCACTACAAGCACAAGCGCCAACAGACAAAACCCATCTTGGTTCAGCCATTTGCAAATACACCTGCCGGAGAACTGGTCCCATTTTCTTAGAAATAGTTCCCATTACCATTAATAGATCACATTGACGAGGAGAGAAGCCTACCCTTTCTGAACCAAATCTTGACAGATCATAGTGACTAGCCATGGTAGCCATGAATTCAATTCCGCAGCAGGAAGTTGCAAATGGTAAAGGCCAAATAGAATTTTTGCGGGCAAGTCCAACTACCTTTTCAAAAGAAGTTGCCATAAACCCATCTCCCATCATTGCTTCTGGGGCTTCCACCATTTTCAACTTCGTATTATATTGTACAGGACGCGACATAATTAATTTTTAAAAAAATACAGATTTATAAGTCAAATTAACAAAATCATGCACCCATTGTTTGAATTTTCACGTTACTTAATCAACAATTTTTAATCTTCCCAATTCAAGGCCCCTTTCTTAATGATATAGATAAATCCTGCTATAAATAAGCCAACAAACATTACCACTGCCATAAATCCTTGCCATCCCAAGGCTCTAAAATTAACCGCATAAGGGTAGAAAAAAATAACTTCCACATCAAATAATACAAACAATATAGCAACAAGGAAATATTTGATAGCCATCGGTTGACGCGCATTCCCCTTTATTTCAATTCCACTTTCAAAATTTTGAAGTTTATCGCTTGTTTGCCTTTTAGGCCCAAAACGATGGGTTAGAATCATCATGGTAGCGATAAAACCTATCGCAAAAAATAATTGAATGCCGATAGGCAGATAATTAGAAGCATTGTTACTATCTATAGCTTGTAGTAAGAAGAATTTCATTTTGCAAAAGTACGTCAGGGTGAGCAAATAAAAAACTTAGGTTTAGTAAAAAATATCCCCCTTCTGAATAAAAGGGGGATAACATTATTTTATAATATTTTCTACTTATTGCTTGGCCGCTGGACTAGTTTTCTTAGTACCACTAGGTTTAACCCCAACCGGCTTGTTAGCCTCTGAATTTGTAGACTTAGGAGCTGGTGTAGCAGGAGTAGGAGTTGGATTGAAATTCATAGTTGCAATTACAGCCTTATTTCTCGCTGCCTCAACATCTGCGGGGTCTACCACCAATACGCTATCACAATAGGCCATAGCAGCGACTTTGTCCTTTTTAATATTAGCATAATAGGCAACAAAATATTTATAACTGCCAATCAATTGATTCTTGTTTTTTACTTTATCAACTTGCCCAACTTCTACTGCCTTTTGAAAGGCTGGATTTGCTAAACCCAGTTCCATTGTGGTATCAATAGCCCAGTAAGACTTTCCAATCATATAATAGCTGAAAACATCCTCTGGAAATTTTTTGCTATACTGATTAAACACCTCTATTGAAGTGGTATAATTACCTGATCTGAAGTAATTGAATCCCGCATAATATAAGTCAGTTTTTGTAGGATCCTTTTTCAAAGTTGCAATTTTTGCATACCAATCAGCTGCAATTTTGTAATTTTTCTGATTTTCAAAATAAAGTGCAGTTGTTTTTAAATAAGCTACTTTCGACGATTCTAGGGTATCTAATTGAACAGCTTTGTCAATATAAACACCAGCCAATGAATCATTACCCGGTAATTTAAATAATACATTGGCATAGGTAGCATAGTCACCACTTCCAATTTGACTTTGATCAGCTTTAGAGATATAATTTTCAAATGCCTTTCTTGCACTTACAGAATCTCCCAATCGGTTAAAAGCAAACCCTTGAATTCCATATAGTTTAGGGTAAGGGCTGCCGGATCCACCGATACACTCATCTGCAAGTGTAATCGCCTCTTTAAACAAACCTTGCGCATATTTCATAGAGGCCCTGTAGTAGCAATTCTTAGGATCATCGTCTGTACTCGCCAAATATTTATCAAGGTATTGGGCTGACTTAGTTACTTCAATATTGTAATATAGATCAGACAAGTTTTTATAAACAGGAGCATAAGCTGGATCTTTTTCAATGGCTTCATTGAAATATTTTAAATAAATCTCTTCCTGACCAGAACCTTGAGTTTGATAAATTTTACCTATTCTATAAAGTGCCCTTGCATACTTTGGGTCAATGTTTAATGCTGACTGATAAGAAATTTGAGCATTTCCGCCATCTAACATTTTTTTGTAAGCGTCACCCATATAAATAAACACAGATGGCTCTTTAAACTTTTTTAAATTGGTAGCGATTTTTAATTTTTCGATTCCATAAGCAGGGTCAGCATACTTATTATCAAAATCCGAGTTGGCCATCCCCACTGCAGTCAAGACCAACAAATCTTTATTTTGACTAAGAGACAAAGCCGTTTCAAAACGATTACGAGCATCTTGAGATTTGCCTTCACGTAGCTCTACATTTCCCATTGCAGCAATCAACAGAGCACTGTTACTATTTGCTTCTAGTGCCTTACGGTAAATCTCTTTAGCGTCTGCCAATGATTTAGTAGAGTAATCGGCAGCCGCCATTACGGAGATACCCAACCAATAAACTGCTTCTAAATTAACTGGAGCAACTTCTACCAGCTTTTGAAAAACATTTTTTGCACTTTGGTATCTTTCATAATACATAAACTTTTTACCCTCCTCTAAGGTTTGAGCTTTCATAGTATTTGAAAGCAATAGGGCAAATAATACTAGTAATCCAAATTTAATACTACTCATTTTCCTTTCTGTTTTTTTTGACTTTACAATAATATTAATTTATACTCAAAACTATTTAAAATGTATATTTTTATTTTGCTAATTTTTCATTAATCTTCACATTCCGAATGCCAAATCCTATTTTACTTGGCCCTAAATAAGCTCTTCTAAAAATTAATTGTCCCCTTTCATATTGTAAAAAATTTAGAAATCCAGATCCCAAACCTGAATAATTCTCTCTCAAAATATAATACAAACCTCTAATCAGCGGATATCTTTTAGTCATGATTCCATACTGAGTTGGTTTTGCATAGGGAGTATCGGAACAATAATCACATTTAACATATGCCATTTTCAGCTTTTGCAACATTTTTACTTGAGCAGTATCCTCCGGGTTTCCAATCCAGCTTATTCCCACCAATCCCACCGCATTTTCATTGGCTGCAACATAGTCCAGCACTGACTGGCTATTTTTAACGGCTCTTACTACTCCGGTATCAAATTTTGCTCCCTTCAATATGCTATCAATGGCAAACCTTACGGTACTGGTTGCATTTAATCCATCAAAAATGATCTGTTGCTTTTTACCCATCAAACCAGCCAATTGCTGCTGCAACCTTTGAAGGGTAAAAATAGTATCCGTGCTTTTTTTATTTACAACGATGGCAATCGCATCAGTTGCCAGTTCATCCCAGCGAGGCTGATAATGCAAGGATTCCTTGAAATAATTTTCTTCCTTCCTTGTCAACCCCCTAGTTACAATGACCATCTTGGTAAGTGAGTCATTTATAATATCATTTAAACAAGCTGACTCCGATTTGTAATGGGCTATAATTTTAGCATCCGGATTGGACCCTTCAAATGATTTAATTTGCTCATCCATTACCGGCTTATACGACTCATCTATGCTAATGTGAAGCGTACCGCTGGTAAGCGTATCCGTTACTTGCACCTGTTTTTTAGAATTGCATTGAACCATTCCAAAAAACAAAACGAGCAGACCTATCCAATTAAAAAATTTATATTTTCCGCAATTAATTTTCATCATTCTCTGAAATAATTTTTCTTGTAACCTCTGTACATCCTAAATCCTCCATACAACCAACATATCACTGCAAATATTTTTATCAGTTCAGCATCATACTGGTTAATAAAACTTTGAGTCAACTTAACTGGAAACATAAAGAAAAAACCTACAAGTATCATAAAGAAACCCATGCCATAATTAGTGATTGAACGCATTCGGATAAAACCCTTATCCCTTTCGCTTAGCTTTTCGTTTTCTAATTCTCCCATTGGTATAAAATTTTAAATAAACGTATTAGAAATTTATTCATACATCTCCGCCACTAAAAGGGCAAATTACAAAATAAATTATTGAAAACTGATGTTGTTTGATAAAGTTAACTTTTATGAAATCATAACCAAAAATCTTACTTTCATTTTACCTCACTGTTTACCAAACCGATAGCTCCAATATATTTAGACCTAATACCCAGAATTATATAATTTATGATCTCAAATAAGCTCCTTAAAATCTATTGATAAAAGATAATTTATGAAAATGGGATACAAAATATCTATCCTTTAGACACTGATGCTTACTAATTTTTACCCCTAAGGGCTTATATTTGCTGTATGACTATTTTGATGGTATGCCTAGGTAATATTTGCCGAAGCCCCCTTGCAGAAGGGATTCTAAAGGAAAAGTGTAAGAAGGCAGGATTAAATTGGAAAATTGAAAGTGCTGGCACCAACGGATTTCACAATGGTGAAGCACCTCACTATCTATCACAAAAAATAGCGAGGATAAACAATATTGACATTAGTAATCAGCAATCAAGGAAATTTGTAAAACAAGATTTTGATCGATTTGATAAAATCTATGCAATGGCAGAAGATGTAATAGATGAGATAAAGCAAATTGGGAAAGACCGGTACATTTCGACAAAAGTTAATTTACTAATGGATGAAGTTTACCCTAATCAAAATAAGGAAGTGCCTGATCCCTATTATGGAGCGGAAGATGGATACCACAGCGTTTACAAAATGATTGAAATTGCCTGCGATGCAATCATTAAAAATTATGCTAATTTATCCACTTAATGCTTGTAAATTCAAATTTCAAAAAGGCTATTAATCTTTATTTTTAATTAACAATCAATCATGGCCAAACCAAGCATCCCTCAAGGAACTAGGGATTTTTCAGCAACGGTAGTATACAAACGAAATTATATTTTATCCACTATTAGGAGTGTATTTGAATTGTATGGATTTGAACCACTTGAAACTCCTGCCATGGAAAATTTAGAAACTTTAATGGGCAAATATGGTGAAGAAGGTGATAAGTTAATTTTTAAAATTTTAAATAATGGAATCAATAATCCAAATAATATTGACAAATCAAAAATTGGTTTTGAAAAAGCATTGATTGGAAAAAGCAGTAGTGAGCTTACTGAAAGAGCATTAAAATACGACTTAACAATTCCCTTTGCTAGATATGTAGCAATGAATCAAGGCAAACTAACCTTTCCCTTTAGACGCTACCAGATTCAACCGGTATGGAGAGCTGATCGGCCTCAAAAAGGACGTTACCGAGAATTTACACAATGTGATGCAGATATTGTTGGAAGCACTGCCCTTCTCAATGAGGTAGAACTAGCTAATATTTATCACCAAGTATTTATTCAGCTGGGGCTTTCTGGTTATACACTTAAAATTAATAGTCGGAAAATTTTAAGTGCATTGGCCCAATTGTGTGGTGGCGCTGAAAAAATGTTGGATATCACCATCGCGATTGACAAATTGGATAAAATTGGATTAGATAAAGTAAAAGAAGAGTTGGAAGAAAGAAATCTTTCACAAGAACAGATTGGTATTATAGAAAAATATTTATTGATCACCGGTTCCAATGAAGAGAAATTAACACAGATAAAATCATTGGTAGGTAATATAGAAATAGGGAAGAAAGGTATTGATGAAGTAGCATTTTTATTTCAACAAACAAGCAATATCAATTTAGCAATTGATTTCACACTTGCTAGAGGATTGAATTATTATACAGGAATTATTTTTGAGGCAAAGGCTCCAGCTGAAGTTCAAATGGGTAGTATTGGCGGTGGAGGTAGATATGATGATTTGACCAGTTTATTTGATGTACCTGACATTGCAGGAGTAGGTATTAGTTTTGGAGTTGACAGAATATATGATGTATTGGAAGAGCTACAGCTTTTTCCTAAAGAAATAGAAAAGGGTTCCAAAGTCATCTTCTTTAACATGGGGGAATCGGAATCACTTCATGCATTTGGTATCATGCAGCAATTAAGATCAAATGGTATTTCTTGTGAAATGTACCATGAATTTTCAAAAATTGCCAAACAGTTCAGTTATGCTGAGAAAAAAAATATTGAATACGCAATCATTATTGGAAGTAAAGAAATAGAAGATAAAAATTGTTTGGTAAAAAAATTAAACTCAGGAATTCAGGAAGTAGTTGAATTTGAAAAACTTACCGCCTTCTTTAATAAATAAATAATCATTTCAATAAGATTATCAAAAAAGTTTATCACTAGCTATAAAGTTCTCCAAAAAATTTATTTGACCCAAGGCTTACATTGGGCAATACAGTAAGTTAAGGTATCTTTGCACTATGAAAGCAGTAAAACAAAACATTCGCCACCTGAGTTTGGAGGAATTGACGAAACATTTTGAAACAATCGGCGAAAAAAAATTTCGTACCAAGCAAGTGCACGAATGGCTTTGGAAAAAAAATGCGCAAAGCTTTGAGGATATGACAGATATTTCCAAAGAACTGCGTGCTAACCTCGCTGAAAAATTTGAATTACCCACTCTAAAAGTAAATACCACTCAATATAGTAGTGATGGAACAGTAAAATCAAGATTCATGACTTTTGATGGTCATATGATTGAAGGAGTGCTGATTCCAACTGAAAAAAGAAATACCGCCTGCGTGTCTTCCCAAATTGGTTGTAGCCTAAGCTGCAAATTTTGTGCTACGGGTACTATGGAAAGAAAAAGAAATTTAGATTACGATGAGATTTACAACCAGGTAGCTTTTATAAATCAGCAATCTGAAAAAACATTTGATAAAAAACTTTCCAATGTTGTTTTCATGGGCATGGGAGAACCTCTTCTGAATTATAAAAATGTTTTAAAGGCTATCGATAAATTAATTTCCAATGATGGCATGGCTATGAGTCCTAAAAGAATCACTGTATCTACTGCAGGTGTAGCAAAACAAATTAAACAATTGGGTGATGACAAAGTAAGGTTCAATCTTGCCCTTTCACTTCATGCTGCAGATGATAAAAAAAGAAATCAGATTATGCCCATCAACGAAAGCAACAGCATCGATACGTTGATAGAAGCATTGAATTATTTTTATGAAAAAACTAAAAATGACATTACCCTAGAGTATATTCTATTTAAAGATTTAAACGACTCCATTGAAGATGCTGAGGCCTTAATAAAAATTTATAGACAAATACCTACCCATCTTGTAAATGTAATTGAGTACAACACCATTGAAGGTGCAAAATTTACTAAACCTGATGAAGACACTACCCAACGATTTACAGACTACCTTGCTAAGAACAGGGTAAACGTTCGAGTAAGAAGAAGTCGTGGAAAAGACATAGATGCTGCCTGTGGTCAACTTGCCAACAAAGGAAAATAAATCCTCCTCTCTTCCAATAAAAGTACTTTTACAAAAGCCTCCTATAAAGGAGGCTTTTGTATTATTTTAGAAAATATTTCATTAGATATTTACTTTTCATTGGTATAAAATAAAAATAAATACCAGTTTTTTTATTGTCCATTAAACCCTTGGCATTGTTCATAGTCTATTACATTGAACCTTTTAAAAATAGACATTATGAAAAAAATTATTATCGGTGCCATAGCCACCACCATTTGTTTTTCAACTTCATTTGCGCAAAAGTTACAAAAAAACAACCGTGCTCACCACTCTATGCAAGCGGCAGGAAAAATAAAAGCATTGAATCTATCTGCTAGTCAAAAAGAACAGTTAAAAGCAGCCAGACAAAATACGAATACACAGTTAGCAGCGCTTAACAAAAATGATCAAATGGCCGTAAAAGATTTCAAGGAAAGTAAATCGGCAATCCTTAAGTCACAGAAGCAACAAATGGCGGGTATTTTGACAGAAGATCAAAAAAATCAATTGGCACAAAGCAAAAGCTCCTCCAATAATCGTCAGGACAATCAAGGTGGAAAAAATTTAGGCAAAATGAAAGAAAATCTTGGTCTTTCTGATATTCAAGTGACACAAATAAAAGCCAACCGTGAAGCTGACTTAGCTAAAATAAAAGCTATCAAAGACAATAGTGCCCTTAGTAGATCTGAGAAAAAAGAACAATTGAAGTCGATAAAACTAGGACAAGAAAATAATTTGAGTCAAATTTTATCTCTTGAGCAAACAATTAAAATGGAAGAATCAAGAAAAGAAAGAAGAGCTGGAGAATAAATCATTAAATCCCTATGGCAAAGCGGTCTACCTTGTGGTGGACCGTTTTATTTTACTGCTATCATAAAAGGTAATTACGATTTTACAATTAAATAAAATAGTAAGGAATCTACTAATGCCGCCAATATAAAGTTTACCTTTGTCACTCATCCCTGTTGAAATAACAGTAAAACC
>CAMBTV010000110.1 GCA_945870835.1 Chitinophaga pinensis | reverse complement strand
CTTTTTCAAAAGATTTTATTGAGTTACAATACCTTCTCTTTATCGGTTGTAAATATTCTAGAACTAACAGTGTATGTACCTCCGTTTGGATCCTTATATTTAAGATCAATGTAAAAAGCTTGATAACCTTTCTTTACAAAGGGAATTGTGTATTTTACTGTAGAACCCTGTGGTTTTACTGATCTTGTTAACCAAAGATTATTACGAAAATCGCGATCGGCTGAAGTGGTACCCCAAATGGCTGCGCCTACTAAATCGTCTGATTTTGCATTGACTGTAATTTCAAAACCATTTTTTACTTTCGCTACATCCCAAGTACTTACTGGATATTCTTTATTTTGTAAGGTCAGTCCAAAGAAAGCACTCAACGCTTCTAAAGCTTGTTTTCCTCCTCCTAAATCGTGGCCAGCATTGGGTACATAGTGAATTAAGTTTTTTCCTGGAATTTTATCATAATAATGTTTGATAGCATCTGCAGTCCAATATTCATCATTGGTACCAATGAAAATAATTTTAGGAACGGTCAATTTTTCACGGTAAGAATATGGGTCAATCATCGCTGTAATTGCCTGGCCTTCTTTTGTACCAGCACCTTGAGGAATACCTAGTTTAACATAGTCTTCAATCTGAATACTGTATTCACCATAAGTTTCTAATTGATAGCCCAAGGTTTTTGGCATATTTAACATATCGATTACCATCGGTCCAATTGCTTTTACACGGTTATCATCAATAGCATTAGATAACCAAGTAGTCCATCCACGTTTGGACGCACCCGAAATAACAAAATTCTTTATCGGTTGATTTAAATTTTTTACTGCAAATTCTTGAATGGCATCCATACTTCTAACCGCAGATTTTACCATCGGAAATAACAGTGGCCATGAATAATCTTTGTCTTTTTTAAATTGATGTAAGGTGAATGAAATCAGTTCGTCTTCAGTCTTTCCGTCATAAAGTGGTTGATTAGGCACTTGTTTAATTAAGGCTACAATCGCTTTATTTTTTGAAGCAATCGTCCCCAAAATAGGCCACATTTTATCCTCATTACTCCAGTTGGGTTGTTCATCTTTGTCGCTACCGCCGGCGATAAATAGCATGGCTCCATCATATTGAATGGTTGATGGTACTACGATCGTCAATTGATGCCTCCATGTAATTCCTCTCCATTTTTGAGAGGTTAATAGTACTTGATAAATCTTTAAATTTCCTAGATTCCCAGAATCTTTTACTTCCCACGAATAGGTTTTATCTCCATTGTTGATATAGCTTTTGAGTGCTTTTTCAGGAGTGATTTCGGATTGGGCAAATCCGAAAATTGAAATTAGTAGGAAAGAAATCCCATAAATTAATTGCTTCATGTTTTAAGGTATATAGTTTTGGTAAAAATAAATAAAATTGTAACTCAACGAGCTAAACAGTTTGTTACTTAATGATTTTTTAAATCTTAGGTTCCCAGCCTTTTTCATATTGACGACTCCATAATTTTTTTGCTTCATTGTCTCCAATAATATGTCCATTGGTTGGGTCAATCTTTAGATCACGACCTACACGCCATGCAATATTTCCCAATTGCATAGCAACAATACTCTTATGACCTAATTCAACATCACAATTTGGACGACGATTATTTCTGATCGCATCTAAGAAATCGGCAACGTACAAACTGTCCATGCCTAAACTAGGACTAGCAGTATTTCGTCCTTGAAGGCTATCTTCTTTCATCAATGATTTTACTTCGCTAATTAATTTACCACTTAGGTCATACACTTTGTATTCATCGCCTCCTGTATCTAAACTTCCATTTTCACCATAAAAAATAATACCACGATCTCCACCTTCTATTTTTCTTCCATTTGAGCTCCTGCACTCCCACATCAGAGAAATACGTCCTGGATAATCCATCGTGATTATTTGCGTATCAGGTGTTTGCCAATCATCTTTAAATTGATATCTGCCACCAACAGAAGTAACATGTGTTGGAAAATCAACTCCTAGACCCCAACGTGCCACATCTACTTCATGCGTTCCATTATTTAAAGCTTCGCCTGTGCCATAATTCCAGAACCAATGCCAGTTATAATGAATCAGTCCTTCTTTGTATTCAGCACGTGGTGCTGGCCCTTGTCATAAATCGTAATCAAGCCAAGAAGGAACAGCACCTGGTTGAAGGTAGGTTGCTTTGCGATTATTGGTATACCATGTTTTAGCTAAATATACTCTTCCAATAATTCCTTTGTGCAACTGCTCAATGCCTTGTGTAAGAATCGGTGCAGATCTGCGTTGTGCGCCCATCTGTACTATACGGTCATATTTTCTTGCAGCTGCCACCGCTAATTCGCCTTCTCTTGGATTATGAGATAATGGCTTTTCAACATACACATGCTTGCCAGCCTGACAGCCCATAATGGTTAGTGGAGCATGCCAATGATCTGGAGTAGCAATGTAGATAGCATCAATTGTTTTATCTTCTAACACCTTGCGACAATCCCCCTCTGATTTAGGGGTATTATTTTGTTTTGCATCCATTACAGTTTTGATAGCCTTTGGCATCGCTCTTGAATCTACATCACAAACACAAGATACTTCGGCATTTTTCTGTTTGACAAAAGTTCCAGCCATACTGTTTCCACGACCATTTAATCCAATCAGTGCTACATGTATTCTATCATTGGCGCCAATGATATTTTTATAACTTTTTGCACCAAAATTTGTAGCAGCGCCACCCAATACTGTTTTACCTAAGGCAAGACCAGCCGAACCCATTGCTACTGTCTTTAAAAAATCACGTCTTTTTTTCATAGTATTATTTTAAATTAATTTGATTTTAATATTTTTAAAGGATGCTACACCGCCATGTTCTTGCAACATTATATGACCTTTATCGATGGTACCAAATGCAGGAGATGTTTTGCTAAATTTACTTTTACTAACTGCATCCGTAAATTCCTTGCTGCCGCGAGTGAATGATAATATTTTTATTCCGTTTAACCAATGCGTTAAATTTTTTCCTTTCGATACTATTCTAAGTGTATTCCATTCTCCCGGTGAATTGATTGGTGGCTTTGGGTTTGTTGGTGCTAGTACATCATAGAATGAACCACTCAGGTGATTTTCTAATTTATTATCTTCCGCTAATTCATTGTCCAAAATTTGAAATTCCATTCCAAGGTTTCCACCCTTTTCATATTTGGTAAAAAAGTATTTCACGCCACTATTGCAGGCAGGTTCAATTTTATAATCAATGTATAAATCAAAATTTGAATACTCGTTGACCGTCATAATATCTCCTCCCTTTCCGCCTTTTAAAATATTTAGTGTTCCTTCTTTTACTATCCATCCTGCTGGAACAGCTTTATTATTAGTGGTTGTCCATCCCTCTGAGTCTACTCCATTAAACAAAAGTATCCATCCTTTTCTTTTTTCTTTAGCGGTTAGTTGATTGTCGATTTTTTGTGAGAAAATGCTAGCGGGAAATGTGGCTACTATTATTAGTAGGCAAAAGATATTTTTCATATTAAGCAATTAAAATTGAAAGCAGCATTTCTACTAGATGAGAAGGAAATGATTTCGTGTACTAAATTGAGACTTTTATTTTTATTTTTATTTTTATTAAATATTTTTAAAGACCTTTTTTGGTAGAGATACTTTTAGGTTTTTTTAGAATTTTTGAATATTGGTAGTTTTGAGATTTGTATCAACTGTCTTTATAGGGAACTTTTACTTTTTTGCCTTGATGCAAAAAAGTAACAAAAAAAATCAATCCTGCGAATAAAAAGGCTGAAATTTAAAATGTCAGCCTAAAATCAAGGAACTCGCCGGAAGAGTAAGTTAATCTAGAGAGCATGCTGGCTCAGACAGCCTTGATTTTTTAACGGCTGACATTTTAAATTTCTAGCACTTTTTATTCGAGGGCGTACAAACATCTAAAATTACATAAGCTGAATTTTTGAAGATCGACTATCTAGTGAAACTATATTAAAACACAATGTTACTTTTAAGTGCGTGATTTTTTAACGGCCGATAATTCACATTTCTAGCACTTTTTATTCGAGGGCGTTCAACTAACTAAAATTTCCTAAGCTTAATTTTTTGGGGTCTACTATATAATATTTAATTTGAAAATAGATCAATGAGTATAAAAAAAGATGGTCTGTTGTCAGACCATCTTTTAAAATTATTAATATTTCTCTTGGTGAAATTATGCTAGATCAAATCTGTCAAGATTCATAACCTTATTCCAGGCAGCTACGAAGTCGTGGACAAATTTTTCTTTGGCATCATCACAAGCGTACACTTCTGAAATTGCACGTAATTCTGAGTTGGATCCGAAAATTAGATCCACCCTTGTGCCGGTCCATTTTATTTTACCAGTTGCACGATCGGCTCCTTCAAAAATATTTGCGGCATCCGAACTAGCTTTCCAAGTGGTGCTAAAATCGATTAGGTTAGCAAAGAAGTCATTGGTTAGAGCTTCTCTTTGATGGGTAAACACGCCATGTTGCGATTGATCAAAATTGGTATTTAGTACACGCATACCACCAACCAAAACGGTCAATTCTGGAGCAGACAATGTCATTAATTGTGCTTTGTCAATTAGCATTTCTTCAGCAGAAACAATTGCTCTTGACTTACTGTAGTTGCGGAAACCATCAGCAATCGGTTCTAAATAGCCAAAGGATTCAACATCCGTTTGATCTTGTGATGCATCTGTTCTACCAGCAGTGAATGGAACATTTACATTATGGCCAGCATTTTGAGCTGCCTTTTCAATTGCTGCACATCCACCTAAAACTATTAAGTCGGCAATAGAAATCTTTTTACCTCCAGACTGATTGTCATTGAATTGTTTTTGAACACCTTCTAATGCAGCAATTACTTTAGATAATTGAGCGGGTTGGTTAACCTCCCAATACATTTGAGGAGCAAGTCTAACTCTAGCACCATTGGCACCACCACGTTTATCAGAACCTCTAAAAGTAGATGCAGAAGCCCATGCAGTAGATACTAATTCAGCAACTGAAAGTCCAGTAGCAAGAATCTTAGTTTTTAATGTAGCAACATCCTTATCGTCTACTAAAGGATGATCAACAGCAGGAACAGGATCTTGCCAAATTAAAATTTCTTTAGGAACATCTGCTCCAACGTATCTAGAACTTGGACCCATGTCACGATGGGTTAATTTAAACCAAGCGCGTGCAAATGCATCTGCAAATTGATCAGGATTTTCATAGAATTTTTTTGAGACAGCTGCATAACTAGGATCTACTTTCAATGCAATATCGGTAGTAAGCATGGTTGGTGCATGACTTTTTGAAGGGTCATGTGCATCTGGTACAGTGCCTGCACCACCATTGTTTTTTGGTTTCCATTGATGGGCACCAGCTGGACTCTTTGTTAGTTCCCAATCGAAATTGAACATATTTTCAAAATAGTTATTGCTCCATTTTGTAGGGGTAGTTGTCCAGGCACCTTCTAAACCACTGGTAATGGTATTGCCAGCATTACCGCTTCCTAGCGTATTTTTCCAGCCTAGACTTTGCTCTTCAATGCTTGCGCCTGCTGGTTCTTTACCAACATATTTACTTGGGTCAGCAGCACCATGGGTTTTACCAAATGTGTGACCTCCTGCAATAAGTGCAACAGTTTCTTCATCATTCATTGCCATACGGGCAAATGTTTCACGAATATCTCTTGCAGAAGCTATTGGATCAGGATTACCATTAGGTCCTTCTGGATTCACATAAATTAATCCCATCTGAACTGCAGCTAATGGATTTTCAAGATTACGGTCGCCGGTATAACGTTTGTCGTCTAACCAGATACGCTCAGAACCCCAATACACATCTTCTTCAGGCTCCCAAACATCTGCTCGGCCACCAGAGAAACCAAAAGTTTCAAATCCCATAGACTCCATAGCACAGTTACCTGCAAGAATCATAAGATCTGCCCATGAAAGTTTTTTACCATATTTCTTTTTGATAGGCCAAAGTAATAAACGCGCTTTGTCAAGGTTGGTATTGTCGGGCCAACTGTTAAGTGGTGCAAAACGTTGGGTACCCGAGCCACCACCACCACGACCATCTGTTGTACGGTAAGTACCTGCACTATGCCATGCCATGCGGATAAAAAAAGGGCCGTAATGACCATAATCGGCAGGCCACCATTCTTGTGAGGTAGTCATTAAATCAAAAATATCGTTCTTCAATACTTTCAAATCTAGCGACTTAAATTCGGCCGCATAATCGAAAGACTTATCCATTGGGTTAGATAGGGAAGAGTGTTGACGCAGAATGTTTAATTTCAATTGATTTGGCCACCAATCAATGTTTCTTGTTCCACCACCTGCGCTGGTTTGTTTTGCAGATGCACCAGTAAAAGGACACTTGCCTTCTAAGTTGTTAGCATTGTTTTCCATTTTTGTAAATTTTTTTAACTTGTTTTGATCAATAAAAATACATCAATCTCAGAATACTTTTTAATCTAAATATGAATGTTGCGTTAATAATTTTCGAAAAAGGGAAATTATCAAAATGTCTAATAATTAATAAACATAGAAATAGGAGTAATTGTTTAATTAAAATTCCATTTCCTTCATTTAACTTGAACAACCAGCTGCAATTTTATTAGTTTTGCTAAAAGTTAAGCTTCCGAATTTAATAAACGGTATTAAAGGACGCCATCAGCGATTAAGTCACCTCATTTTTGAATAGAATTACGAAAATGGATTTTAATAATTAAGAAATCTTGTACAAACCAAACCTATCTTTACTTTATTAATTATTATCTCTGAAGACCAATTAAAAATGTATTTTTGATTTATATGATTTTATTTAATCATTTATTTTATGTTACATATAAAAAAACCACATTTTCCGGGAAGAGGTAATCGGCACAAAAACGGAAACCCTGGCACTAAAACATTGCCATCACCGACTCCTACTCCTACTCTCACTCCTACTGCTTCACCTGATCCGGCAATTAAAGCAAATGTAGAACAATCAAAATCTCCTACTTCATTACCATCACCACCACCAATGATTGATACAGTACTTACTGAAAAAGAACTAAATAAAAAAACATGGTAACCCTCGGATGTACTAATTAATTATTTTTTTTAATTATTAATTCTCTCAAGTAGATAAGATAAAAGCTATTACCAATAACTTCCTCACTAAAAACCAAACCCTTTTTCAAGTACAACTGATTTTATTATCTCGCCAATACTTTTAGGAAGATATTTTCTAAAATAATTCACCACCTTTCGCTGGCAAGTTCTTTTTTCTTTAAAAAAAATTGGATAGTGAAAATTAGTAGGCATAAAAAAGCGAGCCTTTTTTGGAGGCTCGCTTAAATGATTTGCTGTTTTATTATTTTATTTTATCTATTGTTAATACATCATTGGTGATAGAACCAGTAATGGTTACTTCAGTACCAATAAATTTTTCTACTTTTTCAGCATTGCTGATAGCATAAACTTTATCACCTACTACAAAAACTGGCTTAGCGCCACCTTTTACACATTTCACTGCACAAGCTGCATGGTCTTTATTATTACCTTTTACTCCGCAATTCTCATCTCCAACAAAACCAGTCCATTTACCTTTGTCCAATGCGTTTACAGCAGTAAAGCATACTACCATTACTAATAACATTAAGTACTTTTTCATATATCAATTTTTTAGTTTAAACAAATTTAATATATTTTTTTGATAATTTCATCTCACTCAAAAAATTTATAAAAGCAGACTCTTTTTGCCCTAAAAGATATGCCAATGCCACTTAATTTGAGCTTTCCTTCAGTTGTAGCTTTTGAACAGCAAGTATAAAAATTTGAATTCAATCATGATTTTATTTTTTCTTGTACCTAATTTTCACTTTAGAAATTCCTGCTCCAATCATACCTATTTCTTTAGCTGCCGCTTTTGTTAAATCTATGATTCGCCCTTTTACAAAAGGCCCTCTATCATTGATGCGTACAACCACCGTTTTATTATTGGCAAGGTTGGTGACTTTTACTTTTGTTCCAAACGGAAGGGTCTTGTGGGCGGCGGTAATTTTATTTTGTCTGTATATTTCTCCATTCGCTGTAGTGCGCCCTTCATAAAAATCAGCATAATAGGAAGCTATTCCTTTTCTTGTTGTATAACCACAGCTATTCAGCAATAGTAAAATTAGAAATGATAAAATTATATTTTTAGACATAAAAATGATTTTAGAACTAAAATTAATATCATTCACTTTTTGTTTTTTGATAAGGAAGGGTTCATTTAAAAAACGAATGAAAAAACATAAAATGAGAGGTAAGGTAAATGCTTGTTCAGTGCAATATATTGTATAAAATCATAAGTATAATTCTTATTATCGAAGAATACCTAAATACATTTTAAATAAATGGATAATATCGAGAAGTCCAATAGGAAGATTTAATGGGTATAAAATATTTATTTAAATGTGGTAGCTGCTCAACTTATCTTTGGATTAAAGCAATTTAAATTATTTACGCAATACAATTTATTTATGTTAGCACCAGAAAAAATAGTTTGGGGAATCATCGGATGTGGAGATGTAACCGAGGTAAAAAGTGGACCTGCTTTTAATAAAGTAGCCAATTCTGAATTGCATGCGGTGATGAGAAGGGATAAGGTATTGCTAGCAGATTATGCAAAAAGGCATGCTGTACCTCATCAATATACTGATGTAGATGATTTGATTGCAGACCCAGCTATCAATGCAATTTATATTGCGACGCCTCCGAAGTTTCATGAGCCTTTTGCCATCAAATCGATGATAGCAGGTAAACCAGTCTATGTAGAAAAGCCAGTTACAAGGGATATTGCAGAAGCAAAAAGAATGCAATCATTTTCAGATCAAACTGGTGTAAAGATGGTGGTTGCTCATTATCGAAGAGCATTGCCCATGTTTATTGAAATAAAAAGAATAATTGAAACGGGTGTATTAGGAAAAATAAATTTAGTTACGCTTCAATATTTTGAACCTGCCATTGAGCCTTCGGAACTTACACCCAAAGATCTCTGGAGAATAGATCCCTCTTTGGCGGGAGCAGGATTGTTTTATGATATCGCTCCTCATCAAATAGATATCATGATCCATATATTTGGAAAGCCACTTAAATATGGCGGTAATTCTTTAACTCAATTAAAAACCAGCCAGGTAGAAGATACTGTTAATGGTTGGATTCATTTTGATCAAGATATTTTATTTACTGG
The DNA here is from genome assembly GCA_945870835.1 of Chitinophaga pinensis. Classification (GTDB taxonomy): domain Bacteria; phylum Bacteroidota; class Bacteroidia; order Chitinophagales; family Chitinophagaceae; genus Ferruginibacter; species Ferruginibacter pinensis_A. The sequence goes on along the minus strand of CAMBTV010000110.1, from coordinate 663 downwards.
AACCTGGGGTTTTTCTATGCCGGCGGCTATGAAAAGAGATCACTGTGAAATTATTGGCGATAAAGGAACATTGACATTTAATTTTTTTGGTACAGAAGGCTTTTTAAAAATGTCCAATGGAGATAGCCAAAAATTTATTCAACCCAAACATATTCAACAACCAATGATTGAAAAAGTGGTTCAATATTTTTTAGGAAAAACAACCAATCCTTCTCCAATTGAAGAGGCGATATTGAGTATGGAAGTGATGGAAAACTTTGTTTATGAAAAATAAGGTTTTTGAATCACTCAGTTTTTGTGGTGGCTATTAAAATGATTATCTTCCTAATTACTTTTGATTTAATCTATAAATTTCAAACAAATGACTTCAAAAAACAAAATACTGGTGTTTGTCCTGTTATTGGTTTGCCTGCAGGTTGCGAAGGCTCAGGAAAGAGTAAGCACTAAAGGTCAAATTCCAATTCTTGCTTGGTATAGTATTCCAGCAAGTGAAACAACTGTTGCTCGATATCAGGAGATGAAGGATGCAGGGATAACCCTACAGTTTACCGGTTTTCCTGATGTTGAAGCCATGCAAAAGGCGTTGGACGTAGCAGAAAAAGTGGGTATAAAGATGGTGGTCTCTTGTCCAGAATTAAAAACGGATCCTGAAAAAACAGTCCG
>CAMBTV010000109.1 GCA_945870835.1 Chitinophaga pinensis | reverse complement strand
CATGTACGCGAAGAATGGATGGATACTGCCACTGGTGCAGGACATAGCGTAATGGTGCCAATGCAAAAAGCCTTGTTTGCAAGAACGAGTCACAATTATGCTGGCTTTAATATGAATATTCCTGATCAGTTTAGAATGAATCAATTTGAATCTGAATTCACTAAAATGTGGATCAAAGGAAAAAAGCCTCTACCTTCTTTGATCACCATGCAAGTACCCAACGATCACGGTGCTGGTGTAAGACCTGCTGACGGCTATAACTACCCTCAATCATTTGTGGCAGATAATGACTTAGCGGTTGGAAGAATTCTTCATTTTTTATCTCGTACCAAGTATTGGAAAAATATGTTGGTAATAATTACAGAAGATGATCCTCAGGGAGGGGTAGATCATATAGATGCTCATAGAAGTATTTTAATGATGGCTGGTCCCTATGTAAAAAAAGGATATGTTAGTCATACCCATGCAAATTTTGGCTCCATCATAAAAACCATCTACAATATTTTAGGTGTTCCATATGTTAATCATTATGATGTGACTGCTTCTTTGTTGCAAGATTTTTTTACAGAGAAACCTGATTATACTCCCTATACTTTGGAGAAGCATGATGAGCGTGTTTTTGATGTAGAGAAGGCGATGAAAAAATACAATCGTCCAATAGACTGGAGAAAAATATTACAAGGTCCCGATATGGACGATGTGGATGAAATTAGAAAAAATCATTACCTACCCACAAAAGGAAATTAAAGCGATATTGAATATGCAAAAAAATAATTTATTAATTATTATTGCTTTATTGTTTAATTCTTTGAGTTTTGCACAGAAGAAAACAGAATTGTTGTCTGATCAATTATTGGATAAATCGATAGATTCTGCGAGTAATTTAACGGTGGTAACAGTAACATCTACTCGAAAAAGTACGTCGAATTTATTGGTTCCTTATTCTGTGTCAGTGGTAGAGAAAACTCAAATAGATGCATTGGGATTTCGGACTTCACCCGAAGCATTGACTGGAACTACCGGAGTTTTTATTCAAAAAACTAACCATGGAGGAGGCTCACCTTTTATTCGTGGATTAACCGGCAACCAGAACCTTTTAATGATGGATGGTATCCGACTTAATAATTCAACTTCCCGCTATGGCCCCAATCAATATTTAAATACAATTGATCCTTGGACAATTCAAAAAATTGAAGTTGCAAGAGGTACCGGCTCTGTGCAATACGGATCGGATGCATTGGGCGGAGTAATTCAGGTATTTACCCAATCTCCTTCTTTCAGTAAAAAACAAAAGCTGCTTACAACCATTCGATCAAAACTGACCACTCAAGACATGGAATACAGCGGCAGAGCCCAAATAGAATATCAATCTAATCAAATCGCTGTTCTAGCTGGCTATAGCGGAAAAAAATTTGGTGATTTGATCGGTGGTAACTCAACGGGAAGACAATCACCTTCTGGTTATAACGAAAAATCATTTGACTTAAAATTAAAATATAAACTAGCTTCGAATGTTTTACTCAGCGTTGCTCACCAGTCGTTGCAACAAAAGGAGGTTCCTTTATATCATAGAGTGAAGTTGGAAAATTTTGCCTATTATTTTTTTGATCCTCAGCAGCGAAAAATAAGTTATGTCAAACTTGAAGTCAATGGCAAATCTAAATTACTAGATAAAATAACGCTCATATCATCTCTCCAAAAAAGTCTTGAAAGGCGGGATTATCAAAAAAACGGGAATGCCAATAAGTTTATTGAGGAGGACAGGGTAGAAACTTGGGGTAATGTAGTTGATGTATTTTCAAATTTTTCAAAAAGCTGGACCGCTAACTCGGGGATTGAATATTACCATGACCAAGTCAATAGCTTTAAACAGCAAATTGCCATTGCTAGTGGTAAAGTGCTAAATCTAAGAGGCTTGTATCCTAATAATGCTACTAATGGAAATTTTTCTGTTTATAGTTTACATCATTTTACCAAGGGAAAGTTTGAATTGGAAACAGGGCTTCGATATAATAGTTTTACAATTAGTATACCCGATACCGTTACCACTTCTTTGAAGTTGGGAGATATTTCAGTAAAGCCTGCTTCTTTGGTTAGCAACCTAGCATTACTTTATAATATAGGATTGAATCAAAATATTTATACTTCATTTGGTTCTGGCTACCGAGCTCCAAATATAGATGACCTTGGCACGCTAGGGCTAGTAGATTTCAGGTATGAAGTGCCAGCTTATGATCTCAAACCTGAGAAGACCTATAATACTGAGATTGGTTATCGTATCCACACTAAGAAATTCAATTCTTCTGTTGCATTTTTTTATATGCACTTAACCGATCTGATAACTAGGGTTCAGGTTCCTGGACAACAGGTAGGGGGATACAATGTATATACGAAGCAAAATAGTCAGCAGTCTTTTATACGGGGTATTGAATTGAATTTGAATTATCGATTTTCTAAGTTCTGGTCTATTCAAACCAATGCTACCTCCACCTATGGACAAAATCTTTCGGCTAGTGAGCCTATGCGTCGAATACCTCCGGCAAATGGAAGGGTATTGTTGAATTATCAAAAGAAGAACTTTGCACTAAATGCAGAATGCCTTTTTGCAAGTAAACAAAGTCGCCTTGCAAAAGGAGATAAGGACGACAACCGTATCCCAGCAGGCGGCACCCCTGGATGGAATGTTGTTAATCTTTATGGAAATTATTCCTTTGCCAAGTTAAATTTTAATATTGCTTTTCAAAATATTTTTAATCAGGATTATAGAACTCATGGAAGTGGAATCAATGGTATGGGAAGAAGTGCTAGTTTGGGAATACAAATAAATTTATAAAATCTCTTACCCGGATGAAGAGTGATAAAAGTGTTTTATAAAAAAGTTTACCTATCTATAATAGAATAAGGAGTTCAATAAATATATGGTTAGTTATTGAACTCCTTATTTAATTATGTCTAAAGCTTAGTTAACTATTTACTTTTTTGCTTCTACTGCTTTAACGATTTTCTTCTTTGGAGTTGCGGCTTTCTTTGATGGGGTTGGTACTATAGGGGTACTGACAACTTTAGTTTTTACAACTTTTTTGGGAGCTGATTCTTTTATTCCTTCAATGAGCATCTTTGCTGCCTTTTTAATTCTTTTATCAAATTTTTTGTCTCCCAACTTTTCTCTTAATGCTGAAGTAGATTTAGAAATTTGAAGAGAAACCTCTGACAACAATGTTTTTTTGGAAGCTGATTTTTTATTTTCTGTACTTTGTTTAGTTGACATGGTAGTATAGTTTTTAATTGAAAATAATTATTGATGTTCGATATTAATTACCGTTTCAAATATTAGCTGATTTCCTATATAAATTTTCTTTAGTTTCAACCTGTCCCCTGAAACGAGCAATGGTATTATTGGCCTCCAATAATTTAAGTTTTAATTCATTCAGACCAGGTAATCCAGCTTGCATTGCGGCTTCAGTTTCTTCATTACTTTTCTGTAGCAATAAAATATCTTCTTCCTGCATTTTGATTATTGCACTGGCTTCGTTGATTTTTTTTAAAAATTCATTTTCAGCTATTTGCTTAGTCTGATAAAGTAACACATTTTCTTTATGTAAGGTTTCTTTCATTAGTTTTTCACTTTTCCAAAAACCCTCAATACTATTTTTTTCTTTTTTGTTTTTTGATAACTTGGCAGTTTGTATTACCCAAGCAATTATAAATCCTAGAATAAAACAAAAGCAAGCAGTTATTATAATAAAAGTGGTTGTCAAAACTAAAATTTAAAAGGCTTTAAAGTCGAAAGTTTGTGAAGTTATAAGCTAATATATTAATTTTTTTCTAAAAAAATCAGTTTCAGTTAATTTCTCACTAGATTTTACAATATAGATTCTCTTTCTCATCTTGCCATTGGTGCCTGCATAAGTGAGGTATTTATTGGAAAGACCCTCAGAAAAATAGCAATCCTTTGTTGGTCAATTTCACAGAGTATTCCTTATGTTGATTTTTATTAGTTCTCTTTATATGGATATTGCCTCTTGCTTATTAGCTCACCATTGATTTACTCATCCTTTTTTATTTAGTAACCTTCAGTATTCCTCGCATTACCATATAATGACCTGGATAAGTACAAACATACGGATAGTCTCCAGGAGTGGATGGCGCTGTAAAATAAATTGCATCGGACGCTTTTGGTTGAAGAATTTTTGTGTGATATAAAATATCGCTGGTCTTTGGAATATAGTTTAGCCTTTCACCATTTAAACCCATATTTGTGGCTAGCATTCCAACATTATCTGCAGTACCAGGTTTGGTAATAACCAAATTATGAAGCATGTCATCATTGTTATTGAAAATAATTTTAACCTTCATTCCTGCTGTTACAGTGAGCGCCTCAATATCAAATTTCAATCCAGGTTTGGTAGCAATTGTAAAAGTACGGTCTGGCCCAGATTTCCATTCTTTAGGTAGGCTTTTACTAGACTTTTCCAATGGTTTGGATGGCATTTTCATATCATCCATTTTATGTTGATGCGTGGATGTTGGTGTGCTCACTTTATTTTTATCAGTAATGATTAATTGCTCATTTTCTGGAAGTCTATTTAACGTATAGTACCCATAGTTATGAAGCAGGGCAAATGAGGAGTCGGCTGACCTGATTCCTTCAGCCCTTATTTCATGAATATATCCTAGTTTCATGCTATCTAATACCAATCTCACTTTTAAACGGTCAGGCGAAACTTCAATCGCCTTTATGTTGCGAGTATTTTGATTAATTACAGGACTTCCATAATTGTGATGGTATTGGTAAGTGAAAGTTGATAAACTCCAAGAAGCTGGGTTACGAGCAGTCAATTCATCAATGGGTTGTGTAAAAGTTACTTCAAAACCATCAGATTGTGCATCTACTTTTTTCATTTCAAAAGGTGTTTTTCCATTCCAAACCAATTGTTGTAATCCAAATTTCTTTTTTCCAGTAGAACTCCATCCTCTTGAGGTCATTCCTACAAACATACTTCCATCAGATCCCCAGTTCATTCTAAGAATCCCAGATGAAAATCCCTCCCTAAAAGGAAATACTATTCCCTGATAAACGCCTTTAATTCTTTCAAGATATACCCGCATGATTTTACTTTGCCCTTGATCACCAACAAATAATTGTCCTTCAAATGGTCCCATAGATGCCTTGGAATCATAGCTTAATATTCCTGATGTTGAAATACCTAGAATGGTGTGAGGAAACCAAACAGAAGGGGTCTTTAAACCAGGCACTCTTTTGGCCACCTCATATTTTGGTTCATGTGTGTCTGGTATGTCTTCGGTGCGAAGTTTTACTGGAGATCCAGGCTCTGCTGCCCAAACTAGCCCAGCAGTATTTCCCATAAAATCACCTTTTTCAGCATGAGTTATACTTCCTGAACCTACCCAATCTCCCTGATTTTCTGCATAAAATAAATCACCATTGTTGTTGGTGTTTAATCCAGCTGGAGAGCGTAAGCCTGTTAAAAATGGTTCCATTTTGCCATCTTCTTTAATCTTCAACATCCACCCGTGCCATTTGGCGATACTAGCGCCACGTCCTATCCAAGCCACGTTTAGGTTCACCATCATATTACTGTCTTTGTCCAAAATTGGTCCATAAGCGTATTCATGATAGTTTCCAGATAGTGGCCATGAATAGACTGTTTTATATTCATCCGCTTCTCCATCATTATCTAAATCACGAAGTCTGGTGAGTTCGGCTCTTTGTGTGAGAAATAAATCTCCTTTAATATAATTTAATCCCAATGCTTCATGTAAACCTTGGGCATATAGTTTGTATCTAGGCATCAATCCGTTTTTCATGTAGGGATTTGAAATAATCCATACTTCACCTTGACGAGTAGAAACTGCTAGCTTGTCATTTGGTAAAAATGCCATACCACCTACTTCTAAAGCAATATTTCCGGGTATGGGTACAGTTTTTATTTCATAAAAGGATTCTTCCTTTTGCAAACGATTGGTTGATTCAATTTTGTTTTGCGCTTCACTAATTACTGGACTGCTAAGTAAAAGCAAGTAAATACATTTTTGTAAAACGCTGTATAATTTATTCATTGTAAATAGTTTCATTGTATCAATATTACCAGGTGATTGAATAGGATAAAGATGCAGTATTGACAGGGATTGCAACAATTAATTCTTGTCCTGTTGGTGATTTTCTGATCACCGGATTTAAACTTTCTTCTACAGAAATGTAATAATTTTTATTACCGATTGCATAAAGTCCTTTGCTAATAATTTCAATTTGAGTATCTGAAGCTAGCTGAAGATATAAACCTTCCGGCGCTCCAGTGATTTGCAATTTCCTAACCAATGAAGTGGCAGTAGGGGAAGAAATTTTATCATTTACATTCATTGAATTGACAGCATATTGAAATGTAGGAGACTTATTTACATCTAAGACATATCCTTTGTTTTGGAAATCATCGAAAGCAATTGAATCAGGCCATTGTTCTTGAGGATTTTTTAATACAGCAAGGGCAGGAGCGTCTGAGAGTTTAATTACAGCACCCAAGGGTTTGGCTAGTTGAGGTTCGCCTCTTTCATGCCACATATCCGTTACGTCTAAAAAATCTCCTCGCCAAATTTGAAGCAATGCTCCTTGCTTTAAATCATAAGAATAATTTAGTTGATTTGGGTTGCCTACTGAAATAACATGCGTAAGTTTTTTATCGCCAAAATTTAAATAGCTTCTGAGCAGATAAGGTTTCCCTTCTGGATTTACAGTGATTTGATTTTCAGACAGCTTAGTTTTTTTACTCACTTCTGGTATTGAGTAACGGATATTTTTGAAAGCAACATTTCCATGATCTCCTTGGAGCATGAGCGGTCCTAGGGGTTGCTCATCTTCAAAAATTGAAGACCGAGTAGGTCCAGTAACTCTAACTTGAACTTGAATTAAAGCGTCATTTAAATATACCTGTTCAAAAATTGCATCTGAAATTTTTTCTCCTTTGGTATTAAATTTTGGCGCACGGAATATAACTTTTAAATGTTGCCATAGCCCTGGTGCTTTTGCCACATTCATTAAAGGTGCAATTCCTTCATATCCTTCGTTATTTTTTCCTCTACGATCGTCCCATCTTTGATAAATACCTCCACAATCTGAAAAAGTTGGATGAGGCATTGCCCAGCTGTCAAATAGTTGAACTTCATAGCGGCCCTGTATATACACACCTGAATTTGAATTTTTTGCCATCATAAAATCTAATTCTAAAGCAATATCTCCAAAACTTTCTTTGGTAATTAAATGTGAATGGTTTTTTGGACTAACAATATTTACTATTGCGCCAGTGCCGCTGATAGAATGAATTTCTCCCTCCTTAGTGAAATCAGCTCCCGCATCCGATGAAATTATCCAGTTTTTTCCTGGCTCTTGAAAAGCATCTAGGTTGGTTAATGGAATTACTGAAACTGATTTTTGTTGTTGGCTGAATGATGAGAAGGAGGACAAGATTCCCATACATAAAATAACAGCCAATCGGCTTTTTTTTATCATAGTGTATTCTTTTGAAGTAAATAGTATTGATTAGCGCTCAATTTTTTTTAATTTAAAAAATTTTAAAGTTGAGGTTGAATAAATAAATCTAAAAATAATCTATTTTTAGTTCAACCATTTACAAGATACGGGATATTTTAATTCACCTATTTTATTGTATCCATAAACCTCCTTTATATATATTTTATATTAAGCCTACATGATTGTATTTTTTTGATTTTTGAAAGTGATTTCCTCAGATAATAAATACTTATCTTTAAATCAGTAATCATTTTCAATATTTGAATTTCTTTATATCTCTTTTTATGGATTGTATAAAAGGGTGCAAATTTTATTTTTTATCCTAATTTTTTCAAATGCCCTGGAATCAAATTATCGATCCTTTTAACAATATTATTGTTTCCGCCCTAATTGCATCGATACCGGTTATAATAATTTTCTGGTCATTATTAAAAAAGGTTAAAGGGTATATAACTAGCTTACTCACGCTTGCTGGAGCAATTATCATTGCTTTTTTTGCTTATCATATGCCCTTCAAATTGATCATGTTAAGCACTTTGCATGGAGCTTTATATGGCTTGTTTCCTATTTGTTGGATAATCATCTCAGCTGTTTTTTTATTTAATATCACTGTTAAAAGTGGTCAATTTGAGGTTATTAAAGACTTCATGGCTTCTATTACCCCAGACAGAAGATTGCAGGCACTCTTTATTGCTTTTTCTTTTGGTTCTTTTTTGGAGGGTGCTGCTGGCTTCGGCGCTCCAGTAGCTATATCAGGTGCTATGTTAGTAGGTCTTGGTTTTAATCCTCTATATGCTGCTGGAATATGTTTGATTGCAAATACTGCCCCTGTTGCTTTTGGGTCAGTAGGTACTCCAATTTTAATGGCTTCAAGAATGTCTGATATTCCTGAATTGGCTATCTCTCAAATGGTTGGTAGAACGTTGCCTCTTTTATCTTTAATGATTCCTTTTTATTTGATAGTAATTATGTCCGGTTTTAAGAAATCAATGGAAGTGTTGCCTGCTATCCTTGTTTGTGGACTTTCCTTTTCAATCGTTCAATGGTTTACTTCTAATTATATGGGTCCTATGCTACCGGATGTTTTAGCTGGTTTAGCATCCATATTTTCTTTATTACTTTTATTAAAATTTTGGAAACCTAAATCTATTTGGAGGTTTAGTGATGAACCTGACAATCCAATTGTTTCAATAATAAAATATCCCCCTCTACAAATACTGAAGGCTTGGTCACCTTTTATTATTATGACTTTTTTTATTGTTGCTTGGGGACTTCAGCCAGTAAAAGATTTATTAAATTCAATTGCTTTTTTCAAGTTCGAGATTCCTGGATTAAATGGTTCTATTTTGAAACCCGATGGAACTCCATTGGTTATTAAAGCATTTGAATTTAATTATTTATCAGCCTCAGGATCAGCAGTAGTTTTGGCTACTCTTATTTCTATTCCTTTAATTGGTATCTCTTTTAAAGACAGTATTAAAATATTTACTTCAACTCTGCAACAATTAATTTTTCCAATCATTACGATTTCTTCGATTGTTGGTTACGCTTTTGTAGCTAATTATTCTGGCATGTCAATTACAATGGCTTTTGCATTGGCAAGTACTGGTATATTGTTTCCATTTTTTTCTCCCATCTTAGGATGGTTAGGTGTATTCCTAACAGGTTCTGATACCTCTGCCAATGCTTTATTTAGTAAAATTCAATCTACTACTGCAGATAGTTTAGGCTTTGATCCAGTGGTTGCAGTAAGTGCCAACGCTTCGGGTGGTGTAACTGGTAAAATGATTTCTCCCCAATCAATAGCAGTTGGTGCTGCAGCGGTAGGGCTAGTAGGTAAAGAATCTGATTTATTTCGTTTTACATTTAAACATAGCTTTCTTATGCTCCTTGTTATTTGTGTTTTAACCTGCTTACAAGTTTATGTGATGAAATGGATGGTTCCTTCCTATCAAAAAATTGTTGCGGTGAGCAATACTACTCAATCAGTCATTGCTAATAATAGTGAGTCGGGATTTTGGTATTTATTAATTTTATCGCTTTCTGTTTTATTGATAATAATTCCGCTGATAGTCTTTAAAAAAAGAATCAGTAGTTTGAAATAAGCTAATTCTTTTGTGCAAAAATTTATTATAAAATACTAGGTTCTTGCTGACTTAAACAATGAAAACTGCCTAAACCCCAAATAATATCGGTTGAATCAATACCTACCACCTGTCTAGTAGGAAAGCAAGATTGAATTACTTGCATTGCTTTGTCATCTTGATCGCATTTAAAAGTGGGCACTATAATATGTCCGTTGCTAATATAAAAGTTAGCATAAGAGGCAGGTAATAATTGTTGTTCGTA
>CAMBTV010000108.1 GCA_945870835.1 Chitinophaga pinensis | reverse complement strand
TTTTGAGTGGCTCCAAATATCAATGGTTTGCCTTGCTCTAAAAATAAAACTTGTTCTGGCTTAGAGCCTTTTTCAGTAAACACTTCAAAAGCTCCATCATTAAAGATGTTGCAGTTTTGATAAATTTCTAAAAGGGAAGTTCCTTTATGAGCTTGAGCGCGCAACAACATTGACTGCAAATGTTTTGGATCCCTATCCATCGTTCTTGCAATAAAGCTAGCATCAGCACCTAGCGCCAATGCCAATGGATTAAAAGGATGATCAATACTTCCAAAAGGAGTCGACTTAGTAATTTTATTCTCTTCAGAGGTAGGTGAATATTGTCCTTTTGTCAATCCATAAATCTGGTTATTAAACAATAAAATATTTACATCAAAGTTTCTACGCAATAAGTGAATGGTGTGATTACCGCCAATACTTAACCCATCACCATCACCTGTTACAATCCAAACGCTCAACTCAGGACGAGCAGCTTTTAAACCGCTTGCCACAGCTGTAGCTCTTCCATGAATACTGTGCATGCCATAGGTATTCATATAATATGGAAATCGGCTACTACAACCAATTCCAGATACAATTACAATATTTTCTTTAGGAATACCCAATGTAGGCATCACCTTTTGAACCTGCGCCAAAATCGAATAATCGCCGCAGCCAGGGCACCAACGTACCTCTTGGTCAGTTACAAAATCTTTTGAAGTTAATGCCTGTACTGGAATAGCGGTTGCTGTTTCACTCATATGACTATTTTTATAAAGTAAAGTTAACAAAAATATATATGTGATTGATTAGCAAATAAGTTAAAATGAAAATAAAGACTCCAGCTTTCAATCACCCCACACTATTGACCCAACCAATGCGCAGCATACCCTATTTCACAAGAAAATTGATACCTTTTTACTCAGTAGTTGACCCCAAAAAAGCCGGGATAGGCAATTTACCATAATAATTGTTTGAACGCTCTTGAAAAAAATTACTAAAAATGTCAAATATCAATCATTAAAGAATCAAGGCCTTTAAATTAACGTTGTGTTCTAATTTAGTCTCAATAAACAGCCGATACTCAAAAATTAATAAACGCTTATTAAGTACGGCCCTCGAATAAAAAGTGCTAGAAATTTTAAATATCGGCCGTTAAAAAATCAATCCGCCGCGGCGGATTGATTTTTTTTGTTACTTTTTTGCATCAAGGCAAAAAAGTAAAAGCACTCAATTCCAAAGGAAATCTCAGAATTATAAGTTAATGAATAACTACTTACACCCATTTAAAAAATCCTTTATCCCGGCCACTATTTTATCAACCGCCTGCTGTTGAAACAATGGATCAAGTATTTTCATTTCTTCTTCGGGGTTACTCAAAAACAACCCCTCAACTAACGCATTGGGATATTCGATTGGACTGTTGAGCATAAAATTAAACGAACCGGTATTTCCATATTCCTTTAGTCGAAGTTCAAGCATTCTTTTATAAATAGATTCGCTCAAATTTCTAAACCCGACATAACGGTAATAGGTACTTGTTCCCCCAACACGAATGGGATCTTCGGAGGAATTTAAATGAAAGCTGATTAAAAGATCGGGCATACTATCTCTATAAAAAAGAATACGCTCTTTATTATCAAAAAATTGTTCTTTCTCTCGTGTCATGATCACGCGAGCACCTTCAGCCTCGAGCGTCTTTTGCAGACGCAAAGAAACAGCCAATGTCAATTCTTTTTCTGATACACCTGTTGGCCCCACGGCACCCATATTGGTTCCTCCATGCCCAGCATCAACAGCAATTGTAAGATTTTTTAATGATAAATTTTCAGGTTGATGTTTAACTTTTATCATCAATGAGTTTCCTATATAATAAATTTGGTGTCCCCAATGTTGTGCATGTTTGAGTTCAATGGTAATGCGAAATAGTTCATCTTCCTTTTGTTCGTAATAAATATTTTTAATTTCTTTTAAGGTCTCCATTTGGGTAATCCAATTGGTATTGTTAGTAGCACCATAAACATCTACCACTATCTTGGAAGGATTTACCAATTGAAAAGATTGATAAGGAAGCCGCTCAAACATTCCTAGTTTTACATAATCATAACTTTCATCTCCATAAGCCATCCATTTGTCTGTAAGTGAGGAAGGAGAAAAAGTTCCTTTGGGTAACCATTCTACCAGGTCATCAGGGATATAAGCCGTCCGTGCTTTAGTTAAAGCAACTTTATAATGGGTGCCCACTTTGCCTATGATTTTTAAGATAATATTACTATCTAGGTAACCAATTTTTGCTCCACCCAATCTATCATCTCCTAGTCCATATTCTAAATGAGCTAACCTTCCTTTGGTAATAGCAATGTCTGGAGAAGTTGAAGAAAGAATGGAAAAATTAGCCGCTGTTGTTTTGGTGATACTTTCTCCACTACTATCGGTAATGGTTACCGGTATTTTTGTCAATGAAAAACTATCGGAGACTTTCACCTCATAATTTCCCTGATAAATTCCGGGCATACTATTGGTGTTTGACAAGGGTAATTCATACAAAGGAGTATTGTCCATTACCTTGACCACACAATTGGTAAGCGCTTTTACACGAAACTGAATGAAGTCTCCAGGCTTTAAAATCAAATTACCTTCTGGGTAGGTTTTAATACTTTCAATTGCAAGTGTTGAGACTGGCAAAGCAATTTTTGGAAGGGAAAAATTATAATTTATTTTTTTAGTTGCCGTTTTACTTCCTGCGGTTGCAAGAAGGTTGATAGTATTTTCGCCTGGCTGCAGATTCAACTCATAGGCAAATGCGCCTGTTGCATATACCCTGATGGTTTTATCATTGATGGTTAAAACACAATTTTTGCAGGTAGAGCCAATGATAAATTGTCTAGAAGAACTAATTTTATTATTGGTTTGATAAGGATTAGTGAGCCGAATAAACGGTTTGCCTTCTGACTGAGAAAATAACGATCCACAACAAGCCATTAAAATAATGGTATAAAAAAATTTCATTATTGTAAGATAATTTTTTTTCGCGAATCGTCATCGACTCACCTAAAAAATGGATATGAATTTGATATCTACCAAGAATATTTATTGGAAGCAATTAAATGATCAGCAATTCTTCTTCTTGCATCTTTGCAATTAAAGGGTGTTGACTTTGTAAAACGTTTAAGCCCTAACAACATCATCCTTTGCTCATCGCCTTCAGCAAAACTATTGATTGCTTCTTTTCCTGCTTTGTTAACCTTATCCACAGCGTCATTCAAATAACAGCGCATGATATCCGTTTGAATCCTACTAGCAGCTTCCCCTTGCTTTTCAACCATTTTGATAATGCGTAAAAGAGTACTTTCAGCAACAAAAGTTTCAATAGCCATGTCTGCTATGTTCATTAATATTTCTTGCTCATCTGAAATTTTCATCATCAATTTTTGAACAGCAGCACCCGCTACCATCAAAATACATTTCTTCATATTTACGATCGACTTTCTTTCAGCAGCAAAAGGACTATCGTCTTCATCTCCAAAATCTGGAATACTCACTAATTCTTTAGAAACCGCCATGGCAGGTCCCATCAAGTCTAACTTACCTTTCATTGCCCTTTTCAAAATCATATCAACTGTTAGTAATCGATTGATTTCATTGGTACCCTCGTAAATACGATTAATTCTACTATCGCGGTAGGCCCTGCTTATATTATATTCATCACTAAAACCATTACCGCCAAAAACTTGTACCCCTTCATCCACTACAAAATCTAACACTTCGCTACCATGCACTTTTAGAATAGCACATTCAACAGCATATTCTTCTGCAGCTCCTAGTAAAGATTCATTAAATGCTTTTCCCGCATTAGCTAGTTCAGTTTCCTTATCATCTACCCATTTGCTAGTGCGATACAAAGCACTTTCGCCGGCAAAAATTCTTATTCCTGCTTCTGCCAACTTATATTTTATGGCACCAAAATTAGCAATGGCTGTTTTAAATTGTTCTCTTGTTTTAGCATATTCTATGGTGGTATTTAATGCCATCTTAGATCCACCCAAGGCTGAAGCACAAAGTTTTAATCTGCCAATATTTAAAATATTAAAAGCTATAATATGGCCCTTGCCAATCTCTCCTAATAAATTTTCAACTGGAACCTTACAATCCTGAAAATACAACTGAACTGTGGAGGAACCTTTGATACCCATCTTGTGCTCTTCTGGTCCTTGAGTAAATCCTTCAAAACCTCGCTCGATAATAAATGCTGAAAATTTATCGCCGTCAATTTTTGCAAACACAGTATACACATCTGCAAAACCTCCGTTGGTAATCCAACATTTTTGACCATTTAAAATATAATTTTTCCCATCAGCAGAAAGAACCGCAGATGTTTTTGCTCCCAATGCATCACTACCACTATTCGGTTCTGTTAATCCGTATGATCCCTTCCATTCTCCGCTAGCAAGCTTGGGAATATATTTTTGCTTTTGCTCATCTGTACCAAAATATAGAATAGGTAATGTGCCAATTCCTATATGTGCTGATATAGCCACGCTGAATGAATAGCCTCCACCGAGTGCTTCATTAACAATAGTAGAAGTGATAAAATCTTTTCCCAAACCCCCTAATTCCTCAGGTACAGAAGCTCCTAATAAGCCCTGCTCTCCAGCCTTTACCATTAAGGAGGGCATAAGTCCTGGCTCTAGTTGGTCAACTCTATTGGCTACCGGAAGTACTTCTGTTTCCAAAAATTGCAAACACATTTCTTTCACCATCAACTGCTCTTCATTAAAATCTTCCGGTGAAAAACTTTCGATGGCAATACTTTCTTTGATTAACCATTCACCGCCTTTGATGGATGAATTAGTTGTAGTAGATGTATTCATAAATTGATATACTCCTCAAACATTCAAATGGTTAGGATGATGGGAGATTTTTTTAAAGATTATCTAAAATATTATATTGTAATGAATTTTTATTCATTTTAAAAATGGTCAATATTGTGAAAGCTTTGATTCATTTAGTAATAAAAATTATAGGCTGCCTGAAGTAGCCAAATTATCATACACTTTTTGAAGTACCTCTTTCGCTATTTCTATTTGCCCATTGGTAACACCATCCAACGCTTCATTCAAAGTTTGGTTTGCCAAATCCATCGCTTTATCTTGTAACTCATTGGCTTGTTGGGTAAGGAAAATACGATTGATTCTTCGATCCTCTTTATTGGCTACCCTCGTTACCAATTGCAACTTTTCTAAATTATCTACCAAGCGAGTGATACTAGGCTTATCCCTAAAAGTGGCATCACACAATTGCTGTTGACTCAACCCATCTTGCTTCCACAAATGATACAATACGCTCCACTGCTCAATTGTAACATCTACTCCAGCTTGCTTAAAATTTTTTTGAAGCCGGCGAGAGATAGCCGTACTCGCTTTTCCAGTAATGAAACTGTATAACTCTCCTCGTTTAAATTGGTTTTTAAGCATATAGTTGTTTAAACAACTATATAAAGGTAATGATTCATTTGGAAATTTTCCAACTATTTTTACCACTGATTTATTTCAATTTATTGTCCCGGTTGGCATAGTTATTTTTTAATGCTATTATTGTCTTATTTAAACAGAAATACCTTTCTATGTAAACTTTTATGATAACTATTTTAATTTATATTTCTTTAATACTGCTATTGGGTTATTCGGCGCTACTGGTTTACTATAGAAAAAGCTGGGGAAGCATACCTGACTTCAAAGTAGAAGCGAATTCGAAATTAAGTACTAAAATTTCAATTATTATCCCGGCTCGAAACGAAGAAGAAAATATAGGCTGCTGCCTTCAGTCAATCATTGAGCAAAGCTACCCTGCTCATTTATTTGAAGTGTTGGTAGTAGATGACCATTCTACAGATAACACTGCTGCAATCATTAAAAGTTATGCTTCTAATAATGTAAAACTGATTTCATTAAAAGATTATTTATCTGCCAATGAAATTAATTCTTATAAAAAGAAGGCGATTGAAATTTCAATTCAGCAATCAAATGGTGAACTAATCGTCACTTCAGATGCAGACTGCATTTTTCCTAAAAATTGGCTTACCACTATTGCGTCTTTTTATGAAAGTAAAAGACCTGCATTTATAGTGATGCCCGTGTTGATCAGTTATGGAAAAAAAATGATCGAGGTTTTTCAATCACTCGATTTTATGACCTTACAAGGAATTACAGGAGCATCTGTTCATAAAAAATTTCATAGCATGTGCAATGGCGCTAACCTTGCCTATACCAAGGAAGCATTTATTGCAGTCAATGGATTTAAAGGCATCGACAACATAGCCAGTGGAGATGATATGTTGCTGATGCATAAGATTTATAATCAATTTCCTAACAACATAGAATATTTAAAGAGTCGGGAGGTAATTGTAACAACCAATCCGGTAAGTACGATTCAAGAATTTTTTAACCAGCGAATCCGGTGGGCGAGTAAAGCAGATCAATTTGATGACAAAAGAATTTTTATAGTTTTAATAATAGTATATTTTTTAAATGTACTGATGATGGTATTACCCATTGTAGCTTTAATAAGTAATCGTTCGATTTCTATAATGAACATTCAGTTATCGATGTTTAATTTTTATGCTAGTCTGCTTTTAATCAAAACTATTTTCGAACTTTTTTTTCTTTACCCAGTAGCAAAGTTTTTTAATCAAACTAAATTACTTTGGTGGTTTCCAATTGCCCAACCTTTTCATATTGTATATACGGTAATTGCGGGGTGGCTTGGAAAATTTGGTAAATACACTTGGAAAGAAAGGTCTGTAAAATAACATCATCAAACAAAAGCACCTTAACCTTGCTGGGGATCGATGATTAAAGAAAATTATAATTCTATTATTACGCACCAACCGATGCTTGCCATTATTCCACGCATTGCCATTATGCTATTGGTTCTAGCATTTAACTTATTAGGAAATGGATTAAGAGATACAGTAGATGTAAGAGGATCTGCCTAAAAAATTCTACTATTCAATTGTATTTCGCTTTGTCCAATATTGATTATTTCGCAGGGGCTACTTGTACATTGCGAGAAAATCCTTCCTCTAAAGAAATGAAAGTTTCAGTTCTATCAATCCCTTTAATTTTTTGGAGTTCATCGTGAAGTACAAAGCGTAATTCAGCAATGTCTTTACAGACAATTTCGATAAACATACTATAGTTACCAGTGATGTAATTCAATCGTACGATTTCAGGGATAGCCATTAGTTCTTTTGCCACCGAATCGTATAAAGAACTTTTTTCGAGATAAATACCAACAAAAGCCGTAATATCGTAGCCTAATTGTCGAAGGTCAACATTTAATCGGGTTCCTTTTACGATATTTAATTCCTGTAGTTTTTTGATACGAACGTGAATGGTACCGCCGCTAACAAATAATTTTTTGCCTAGCTCTGCATAGGACACTTCAGCAGTTTCCATCATTTCATGGATAATCTGAAGATCGAGTTTATCAAGATTTAATTTTGAAGCCATATTTTCAAGCAATTTTAATATTATTTCAAATATAGACATATTTATTTGATAAATATCTATATTTAATAAATATTTGATAAATTATTTTCAACATATAGCCTTTTTATGTAGATTTGCATTATAAATGCATCAAATCATTCATTCTATACTGTGGGGTGATGAAATTTTTGGCAGACATGCCCCCTTGTCTCGGGGGTGGAGATAACAGGATAAATATAGCGTAGAGCCGAACCGGTAGCAATACTGGTCCGTCCAGGGTCGACCACTCAACTTTGTGCTACAACTAACTGCTCCGTGGAGGTTCGATCCCTCCCCCTACAGCTTAAAAAAGCTCCTATTACATTGATAATTAATGTTTTAGGAGCTTTTTAATTTTGATGAGTTTCACTAAGAGTTTCACTAACTAATTAAAATCACTGATTATGTTGTCGGGATACATACTCCCCTACTTCTAACCAAATCACTCGAATTGTTGATTGGGGCGTTTTAAGGATCTCTTTGACAATTTGAAACATCTCAACCTCGCTCCTTCGTTTAAAGGGCCGGCCGCTCTCTTGGGGACTAGTTTTGATCTTTTTTACACATTTGCTATCATTCTGAATAGTTTTTTGAAAAGTTATTACAGGACAAGACGCCCTATAAAAAACCCTACTTGGCACTCTTAGGATGCTTAAAATGGATGGAATGATTCGAGTGGTAGGTAAAGGTGCGGGCAGCAAAATTGTGCTTACATTGGAAGGCGATTTGTATTTGATAAGATTGGAAGAAAGGCTAAGGAAGATTCGGTTTAATAATGAAAAGTTACAAAGTAGATAAAAAATGGTTGCCGTCTATTTATTTTTTACTTGTTGTTCAAAAACAGCCTGAAAACTTTCTATAAAATCGTCCATGTTTTTATTTTCATATCTTGAAATTTCAGGATACATCAATTCACCCTCATTCGATGTATTTTTCTTTAAGTCATCAAGATTGAGAATATCATGGGAGAGTTCGTGATACATTAAAAAATAACGCATCGGTTTAGTAAAGTGCTTCCATGAAGAAGGATTAATATAAATTTCAATTCTACTATCATCATTAAGCCCTAATGATATAGCATGAATATGTGTTGCATTATCGATTTGATCGAGTTTTGAAAATTTTATTACTATAGTCTTTGGTTTCTTTGGAAAAATACCGTAAAATTCTAAATCACGATAAAATTTTTCAACGTAAATATCAAAATTTTCATCAGCATCAAAGGAATTCGCAACTATTTCCTTGTATAAATTAACTTCTGATTGTTTTTGAACTAATCTGATAACTACAATAGAAATAACAATTAAAATTATTAATCCAATAATCCATTTACTTGATTTTGATTTCAATATTTTTTTATGAAATGAAATGGATTTATCTATATACTTAACTTCAGAAGTTGGTATTTTAATTGTGATTGGAGTATTTTGTTGCTTTAATTCAGGCGGGATTGCATCAAAAATGTCGCTTAGGTCATCAACCCTATTGATTTCTATCCAATGCTCTAATCCAAAGTACCAAACTTTAGTATTCCGTGAAATTTTTTGGAACCTTAATTCATCCTTAAAATATGGGCCAAATTTGTTTACTCCATCTGTATAGAAATACTTTCGCATACTTATTTGAATTGTTCTGGGAGTATCACAGAATTGGTTATCGAGGAGTATAACTGTTCGAGTATTATTAACTCAGGAGTATCAAATCTCAGTGATTGTAGGAAAATAATTTTGTCTTCATAAAAAATGATCCAACTATTCATAATAATAGGTAATATTAGTCCCATTCGTTCAAATTTAGCTTTAAATCTGAACTGAAGGGCAGGATAAGAATCAATTGAAACTATAGACTGATTAATTAATTGAGGGGTTATCAAATATAAAGTTAATTCTTTAACTAAATCTTTTGCGAAATCATCTTCTTCAAGTGCTTTCTTAATTTGTTTACGAGTAAAAAAAGTGGCATTTTCCTTAATTGAAATTACATATGAATTTCCGTTATTTACAAACTTCTTTACTACATTCGGACGATCACCTTCTTTAACTTCCCATCCAACAGGTACTTTTATTTCCAGATTAACTTCTCTTGATTTTGGGTGGTCTTTAATGCTCAGATAATCTCCCAAAACAAAATTTAAATTTGAAATACCCATAATTTTATTTAATTCACTTGTAGAATTCTGAGCCGACTTTTGTATTTTCCTTGAACTATTTAATTGTGAATATAAAATTGTAGAATTTATAAATAGAAGTAGGAATAAAAAATACTTCATGCTATTGATTTTTGGGATTTATTCCATATTTATTGATTCCAACCTTTCCATTTGAAAATATCAGCCATAATACATAAAATGGGATTATTTGCCACCATCCGTTTTTTCCTAAATCATGACACCTTTTTGCACCTTGCGCCCATAGAAACCAATATAATGGTAT
>CAMBTV010000107.1 GCA_945870835.1 Chitinophaga pinensis | reverse complement strand
ACGATTTTATTTTATTTTAACCCAGAATGGGTGCATTATTTCTCAATGAACGGGTTGAAATTACTCTGCAATCTTCCCTTTGGAAAAGCTGTATTGGCCTCCCTTTTTAAAGTTTCGGGAAATCATTTAAATACCGAATTCATTGGGATTCAATTCCCTAATCCAATAGGCCTTGGTGCTGGATTTGACAAAAATGCGCGCTACCTCAATGAACTGGAAGCGCTTGGCTTTGGTTTTGTTGAAATTGGAACTGTGACACCAATAGCTCAAGCTGGCAATGAAAAACCTAGGTTGTTTCGTTTACCAAAAGATAAAGCACTGATTAACCGAATGGGATTTAACAATGATGGAGTAGAAATCATTCAGGATCGTCTAAAAAAATGGAATAGCCGAGTACAAAAAACGAGTAGCTCCCCCTTCAATCAACGCCTAATTGTGGGTGGCAATATTGGTAAAAATAAAATAACTCCCAATGAAGATGCTTGGAAAGACTATGTTATTTGCTTCAATGCATTGCATGAATTAGTAGATTACTTTGTTGTAAATGTAAGCTCTCCCAATACCCCAGGACTTAGGGAACTTCAAGAAAAAGAGTCCCTAAGAAAAATTTTAACCGAATTGCAGAACCAAAATAGTAAGCATAAAACTCAAAAGCCAATTTTATTAAAAATTGCACCAGACCTTAGCTTAGAGCAAATTGATGATGTAATTTCTTTGGCAATGGAAATAAAATTAGATGGTTTGGTAGCTTCGAATACTACTATTGACAGGAAAAATTTATTTACACCCCTAACAGTGCTAGAAAGCATTGGTGCAGGCGGATTGAGTGGCAAACCTTTACAAAAAAGAAGTACTGATATTATTCAATACATTCATGAAAAAACCAATGGTCAGCTACCCATTATTGCTAGTGGTGGAATTTTCAATGGGGCGGATGCTCAGGAAAAGTTGAGTGCTGGTGCCCGTTTAGTGCAAGTATGGACAGGGTTTGTATATGAAGGTCCTGCTATCGTAAAAAATATAGCTGCCCATCTAAAGAAAAACTAATCAAATCGCATTGGGATCGATTCTAGCAAATCAATTAAGTTAAAATACAAATAATAAAAAAAGAAGGGAAAGCTACACGCTAAACATTATTTTTGCGATATGGACTATTTATTTACCTCTGAAAGCTTGATCAGCTTTTTTATTTTAGTGATTCTAGAAGTGGTGCTCGGAATTGACAATGTAATTTTTGTAAGTATTATTTTAAACCGACTTCAAAAAAAATCAGACCAATTAAAAGCCCGTCGTCTGTGGATGTTTACAGGTATTCTTTCCCGTAGTCTTCTTCTTATAGGTCTAGGATGGCTACTTGACCAAAAAGGGAAACCTGTGATTACTTTATTTGAAAAAGGATTTGACTTAGCAAGCATTGTAATGTTGCTAGGTGGGCTATTTTTAATCTACAAATCAGTAAAAGAAATTCATGGAAAATTAGAAGGGGAAGACCCCAATGAAATTACAAAAACGAAAAAATACATAGGACTAAGTAAGGCCATCGGAGAAATTATTTTGATTGACGCCGTTTTTTCATTTGATAGTATTATTACCGCCGGAGGAACTGCAAAATATGTGGAGATAATGATTGCAGCGGTTGTAATTGCAATGGTAGTGATGTTTTTATTTAGTCCAAAAATTTCAGAATTCATTCATCATCACCCTACATTAAAAATGTTGGCTCTTTCCTTTTTGGTAATGATTGGACTCAGTTTATTGATGGAAGGTTGGGACGCTGAAATAGCTGAGAAAATGCATCTTAAAAACTATATTTACTTCGGTATGGCATTTTCTTTTATTGTAGAACTGCTAAATATGACAATGATGAAAAAGGCAGCCAAGAAAAGAAAAGTAATATTGAATGGACCTTTACTAGAATTAAAAAAACAGGAAGAAAAGAGCGCTGAATCCGAGTAGCAACTAACAAAATAACTAATCTCATTTTTTTTAAACTAGTAACAACTATTCTGCCATTGCCAATAAAGTAGCTGCTACCACTCCTGCAGTTTCTGTTCGCAGTCTAGTGTTCCCCAATGCAACGGGATGAAAATTATTTTTTAAGGCAACCGATATTTCATCTGAAGAAAAATCTCCCTCAGGACCAATTAGAATGATGGAATCAGTAAAAGGCAGATAACGAATTAGCTGAACTTTGGCATCCATATTTTCGCAATGCGCAATAAATTTATTTGCGACGTCTACTTGATTTACAAAGCTTAAAAATTTGATAGGTTCCTGCAAAATGGGCAACCAGCTTTGCTGAGACTGCAACATTGCACTTACCAAAATGCTTTTCATTCGATCGGTCTTAAATATAGTTTTTTCTGTTCGCTCACAAATAAGTGGTACAATTGTGGTAACACCTATTTCAGTAGCTTTTTCCAAAAGCCATTCAAAGCGATTGTTATTTTTTACAAGAGATATAGCAAGGGTAATTTTATTTGAAGGTCTAGTAATATGCTCATTTTTTAAAACTCTTACAGCACATTTTTTTCTATTGTTATCCGTTATCTCGGTAGTAACTAAATTCCCCTTTCCGTTGGTTAATTGCAACTGCTCTTTATTTTGCATTCGAAGCACTTGCACAATATGCTTACTCGTATCTTCGTCCAATACCACCTCGGTATCAGCTGGATCTAAATTTTCTTTATAGAAAAAGGGAATTGTCATAATTGAAGTAGATGAACAAGTCTTAAATTATTTTTTCTCCATTTTTAAGTTTTCAATTAAATTAAAACGGCGTATCATCATCATAGGCACTGTCATTCATTTTACTTCCCTTTTGAATATATAATTTAGCTCCTCCTGCCGACTCATCGGTTGTAACAGGCCTAAAATTACTTCCAGGGGCACCTCCACCAAAATCATTTCCGCTATCTTGATCTTCGATAAATTTCTGAATATGCAATAGCGCTTTTAATTTAATAGTTTCCAAGCTACCATTTCGATGCTTAGCAACTTTTACATAGGTTTCTCCTTTATTACTTTCACCCATTTCATTGGCGGTAATATCATAATATTCTGGACGGTACAAGAACATAACCATATCCGCATCCTGCTCAATTGCACCCGATTCTCTCAAATCACTCAACTGAGGAATTTTAGCACCTTCCTTTCTTTTTTCAACTTCTCTACTTAACTGTGACAAGGCAATGATAGGTACTTTTAATTCTTTGGCTAGTCCTTTTAGATCTCTAGAAATCTTACTTATTTCTTGCTCCCGATTACCATTTTTATTATCACCACCTCCACTCATCAACTGAAGATAATCGATGATGATTAAACCTATATCGTGCTTATTTTTTAACCTTCTACATTTAGCTCTTAATTCGAAAATATTTAAAGCTGCGGTATCATCGATATAAATTGGTGCTTTACTCAAACGCTCAATTCCACGTTTGTACAACTGCTTCATTTCATGCTCCTCCAATTTACCGCGAGAAATTTTCTCTAACCATATTTCGCTCTCTGCACTCAAAATACGCTGAACCAACTGGCTTGAACTCATCTCCAAACTAAAAAACACTACTGGAGTAGGTTTGGTAGGATGAAGCGCCGCACTGCGTGCTAGATTTAATGCAAAAGCCGTTTTACCAACGGAAGGCCTTGCTGCCAACACAATTAAATCGGTTGGTTGCCAACCATAGGTTAATTTATCTAGAGATGCAAAGCCACTAGGCACCCCTGTAATGTCTTCATCACGGTTGCGCATATCCTCAATTCGCTGTATGGTTTTAACCAATACTGTATTGATATCCTCAAATGCACTCCTAAGGTGATTATTGGTTATCTCAAATAATTTACTTTCTGCATCATCCAATAAATCAAATACATCCGTAGTGTCTTCATAAGCATCCCCTATAATTTCACCACTGATTCGAATCAATTCTCGCTGAATAAATTTTTGTAACACTATTCTTGAGTGCGCATCAATATTGGCCGATGACACCACCGAATTGGTTAGTTTGGAAACGTAATAGGCACCGCCCACCAATTCAAGCTCTGCTCTTAGTTTTAATTCTTCCACAACCGTTAATAAATCAATTGGCAAACTTTTATCTGCCAAAGATTTCATTGCTTTAAAAATACTTTGATGAGCTTCTCCATAAAAGCACTCGGGCTTTAAGATCTCTATTACAGTGTCAAAGGCACTTTTTTCTAACATAATTGCCCCTAGTATCGCCTCTTCTAGTTCCTTTGACTGAGGGGGTACTTTTCCAAAAACCATATTTCCCAAATCAATGGATGGTTTTCGCCTAACTTTTCTATCCTTGTTCAGATTGGTCAACTCCATAGGAATAATTATTTTTTTTAGAATAAGGTGTTAATTTTTCATATGACATCCGAAACCATTATTTTCTTTTTTAATCAAAATACAAGGTCTATATGTATTATTTATACCTTCCGCTGATGAGAAAAAGAAAGGGTAAAATGTTTGATTCCATCTAAGGTAAATGGAAAAAACCAATTGATTATCCACAGTGCCCAAAGGCAAACATTTTATATTCCTTATGCACAATAAATGCACCGACAAAAATAGCTTATTAATATCTTATCCACCTATTTATTAACAGAGAATTTAGCCGATTTATTGCATTATTCACTATTTTATTAACACCTGAAATCGACAAAAATATTTTTTCTACACCAAATTGCTTTTTTTTAAAGTTGGTACTATTCTGTAAATAATTTATCTACCATTAATGATATTAAATAGGTAACATGGTAGCTTATTTTAAAAAAATAGCGCCTTTTTAATATCCGTTTTTTAAGCTTGATTACCAATAACTATCTTTGCACCAACATATATTTTTAATCAATAAACATTTAATGACCATAAGTTATAATTGGCTGAGTGAATATTTGCCTGAAAAAGTAGACCCCGAGAAATTGAGCAAAATCCTCACCTCCATAGGATTGGAAGTAGAGAGTCTTGAAAAATATGAAGATTTGAAGGGCGGACTAAAAGGATTGGTCATCGGAAAAGTAATTGCCTGCACCAAACATCCTGATGCAGATAAACTAAGCATCACCTCTGTTGAAATAGGAGCCGAGCAACCTTTACAAATAGTTTGTGGAGCACCTAATGTTGCAGCTGGTCAAAAAGTAATTGTTGCTACAATCGGCACTACCATTTATCCGCTGAATGGTGAACCCCTTACCATGAAAAAAGTAAAAATTCGTGGGGTTGAAAGTTTTGGAATGATCTGCGCTGAAGATGAAATTGGACTAAGCAATGACCATGCAGGAATTCTTGTGTTGCCTCCAGAAACTGAAGTAGGAATGGTTGCTGCAAAATACTTTAAACCTTACAACGATTTTATTTTTGAAATAGGACTTACTCCCAACAGAATGGATGCTATGAGCCATCTAGGTGTAGCCAAAGATGTGTGTGCCTGGCTTTCTCACCATAATAAAAAAGAAACTACTATAAAGTCTCCTTTCAAAAATAATTTCAAAGCCAGTAAAAAAGAAAACAGAATTGTAGTAACTATTGAAAACGAAGATGCTTGTCAACGTTATGCAGGAGTAAGTATACAAAAGGTTTCTATTGCAGAAAGTCCTATTTGGCTGCAACAAAAATTAAAGAGCATTGGTTTAAAGCCAATCAACAATATCGTAGATATTACCAATTTTATATTGCATGAAACAGGGCAGCCACTTCATGCATTTGATGCTGATCAAATTATTGGTGAAAAAATTATTGTAAAAAATCTGCCAAATACTAGTTCCTTCATCACACTAGATGAAAAACAAAGAACGCTATCAACAGATGATTTGATGATTTGTAACGCAGACGCGCCGATGTGTATTGCAGGTGTGTACGGTGGTTTTAAAAGTGGAGTAAGCAATGAAACAAAAAATATTTTTCTTGAAAGCGCTTGGTTCAATCCAACAAGCATTCGCAAGACTTCTATCCGACATGGACTGAGAACAGATGCTGCTACCAGATTTGAAAAAGGAGTTGACATCAGTAATACTGTCAATGTATTAAAGAGAGCTGCATTGATGATTCAAGAAATAGCTGGCGGTGAAATTGCCGCAAATATTATTGATGTATACCCCGCTCCAAAACCAAAAGCTGAAATCACAATCAAGTTCCACTATTTAAAAAAACTAAGTGGTAAAAATTATCATGGAGACACTATTAAAAATATATTAGTTGCCCTCGGTTTTGAAATCATTAAAGAAGGAATGGATGACATTCGAATTGCAGTACCTTACAGTAAGCCTGATATTACTATACCAGCCGATATTGTAGAAGAAATCATGCGCATTGATGGACTAGATTTAATAGAAATCCCTTCTGCTATTTCCATTTCACACTCAGTAGAAACACTAGGACATGCTACTGCTTATAAAGAAAAAGTAGCCGCTGCATTAACAGGTTTTGGCTTTAATGAAATTTTTACCAATAGCATTACCAATGCAGCCTACTATAGCGAAGACGTTTTACAGACAACAGTAAAAATGATCAATAGTCTTAGTGCGGACCTCAATGTAATGCGTCCTTCCATGATGGAAACAGGATTGGAGACCGTTGCCTATAATTGTAATAGAAAAAATAACGATCTACAACTTTTTGAATTCGGAAAAACTTATCACACTTCAGCGGTTGGGAGTTATGAAGAGCAACAACATATTAGTATTTACATTTCAGGAAATAAACAAATAGGAGGCTGGAAAATTAAGAGTGAGAAAACAGATTTTTATTTCGCAAAGGGAGTGCTGGAAAATATACTTTCATTGGTAGGTTTGCCTACAGGTAATTACAAACGTAAAGATGACAGCTCGTTGGATGACTGTGTAGAGTTGAGTATAAAGAAAGAAATAGTGGCAACCCTTGGAATCGTAAATAAAAATGCACTTGATAAGTTTGAAATTAAACAACCCGTTTACTTTATTGATATTCACTGGGATAAAGTTTTGCAATTAAATAGTTCTATTCAAGTTCGCTATCATGAAATAGCCAAATTTCCTGCTGCTACTAGGGATTTATCAATTGTGGTTGATAAAATATTGAAATACGAAACCATTGAACAGGTTACTTATGCAACTAAGCTGAAAAAATTACAATCGATCAATTTATTTGATATATTTGAGAGTGAAAAACTTGGTTCAGACAAAAAGGCGATAGCGATTAGTCTTACATTCTTGGATGAAGAAAAAACAATGACGGACAAAGAGATTGATGCAATGATGTCTTCCCTGATTTCGGCTTATGAAAAAGAATTAAATGCAGTTATAAGAAAATAATTTTCCCTTTTGTCAAACCTATCAGAAAATATTAACCGGATCAATGCCAAGATTCAGCAAATGCTGAAGCAATACCAAATGATTCAAAAGGAAAATGAACAATTAACTCAAACAGTAAAAGAATTGAAAATCATTCAAGAAGAAAATTTGCTCCGCATTAGTCAAATGGAACAACAGGCTGGAATTTTAAAGTCGGCTGCCGGCAAAATGAATGAAAAAGATAAAAAATTATTCGAGCAGCAAATCAATCAATACATCAAAGAAATTGATAAAAGTATAGGGTTACTAAGTGAATAAAATCTATGTCAGAACTCATTCCCATTAATCTGGTGATAGGTGATCGTACTTATCGAATCAAAACACTCCCCAAAGACGAGGAGGTTATACGGCATACCATAAAAATTATTAACGACAAAATAATTGAGTTTAAAACCCAATTTGCTGGAAAGGACATGCAAGATTTTATTGCGATGGTGTTGATTTGGTATGCTACTCAGGGGGTACAAGAATCTAATCCTGCTATTGAAAAAGCAATTACAGATGCCTTATTAAAAATGGAATTACAGATAGATAAAGTACTCTAAAATACCCCTTCCATTTATTGAAATCCTTCATTAAGCAAGTAATCGCTGAGATTACTGCAATCAGTCTTGCCTAAATTAGCTTAAAACAAGTTGTAGCCCTTTAATATTCGGTCTCCAAAACTCCAAACTAAATTTCATATCTTTGTCACCTAACTATCTCATTTTACTGATGGGTCTAGAGAGGAAATTTAAGATTGTGAACCGATTAAAATCAAAAAAAATCAATGGAACCGAACATACTTTTCATCATCATTGGAGCAATTGCGCTGACTTCAGGGCTTTTACTCGGCAAATTTGTCTTTGCCAAAAACACGAGTAAATTAATACAAGATGCTGAGGATCAAGCCAAAAAGGTCATAGCTGATGGCCAATTACAAGCCGAAAACCTAAAAAAAGAGAAATTACTGGAGGCAAAGGAGAAATTTGTACAGTTAAAATCCGATTACGACCGGGATGTGTTACAGCGCTCTCAAAAATCAAATGAAGCTGAAAACAGAATTAAGCAAAAAGAGCAATCGATCACTCAAAAAGAGTTGAATCTTGATAAGCAAATCAAGGAAAATGATACGATCAAAGAAAACCTCAATCACCAGATTGAAGTGGTCAATGTAAAGCGCACTGAATTAGAAAAGCACCAAGAAGAACATATTCGCCGATTAGAGAAAGTTGCCGGTTTAACTGCCGAAGATGCAAGAAATCAGCTAATTGAAGGGCTAAAACAAGAAGCGCACACCAGAGCCCTAGTGCTTCAACAAGAGATTATTGAAGATGCAAAATTGAAGGCTAATAAGGAAGCTCGTAAAATAGTTATTCAAACCATTCAGCGGACAGCTGCTGAGCAGGCAATTGAAAACTCTATCACCGTTTTTAATTTAGAAAGCGATGAAATAAAGGGTTCTATCATTGGTAGGGAAGGAAGGAATATTAGAGCGATTGAAGCTGCAACTGGAGTGGATTTGATTGTAGATGACACCCCAGAAGCAATTGTGCTTTCATCTTTTGACCCATTGCGCAGAGAAATCGCCCGTTTGTCATTGCAACGTTTGGTTGCAGATGGTCGAATTCACCCTGCAAGAATTGAAGAAGTAGTAGAAAAAACCAAACGCCAACTAGATGACCAGGTAATGGAAATTGGTGAGCGTACTGCAATGGAATTGGGTGTTCATGGCCTTCACAAAGAATTAATTAGAATGGTTGGTAGGATGCGTTTTCGCTCTTCCTATGGCCAAAATTTATTAATGCATAGTAGGGAAACTGCTAATTTATGTGCAATTATGGCTGCAGAGCTAGGCATGAATCCTAAACTAGCCAAACGCGCAGGTCTATTACATGATATTGGTAAAGTGCCCGATGAAGAAACAGAATTAAGTCATGCTCTTTTAGGAGCAAAATTGGCTGAAAAATATGGTGAAAACCCTGCAGTGGTTAATGCAATTGGCGCTCACCATGATGAAATGGAGATGCAATATGTTATTTCACCTATCATTCAAGCTTGTGACGCCATTAGCGGTGCAAGACCAGGTGCAAGGCGCGAAATAATGCAACAGTATATCCAGCGCATTAAAGACCTGGAAAACCTTGCTCAGTCATACCAAGGAGTAGAAAAAGCCTACGCCATACAAGCAGGAAGGGAATTAAGAGTAATTGTAGAAGCGGACAAGGTGAGTGATTCGGATAGCGATAAATTAAGCTTTGAGATAGCACAAAAAATTCAAACTGAAATGACCTTCCCTGGTCAAATAAAGGTTACCGTAATAAGAGAGAAAAGAGCGGTAAATATTGCTCGTTAATCTATTGTAAACTAATTAAATCTACCCATCATTGGGTAGATTTTTTAATTTAACTACCCCCAAAAAGTAATCAGCGCCCATTCTGCAAAGCTTTTGAGTAAAATTGACCCATAACCACCTTGTAATCAGTCAAATGATTAATATATCCTTCTTGCTTTTTAGTAAAATAAAAGTTAGGTATATAGGGTTGGAGTTTCCTTTGGAATAGAGTGCTTTTACTTTTTTGCCTTGATGCAAAAAAGTAACAAAAAAATCAATCCTGCGAATAAAAAGGCTGAAATTTGAAATATCAGCCTAAAATCAAGGAACTCGCGAGTAGAGTTTGTTTCTTTA
>CAMBTV010000106.1 GCA_945870835.1 Chitinophaga pinensis | reverse complement strand
TCAATGGTGAATGGTCAATGGTCAATGGTGTATAATCTAAACTTCTAAACCCGAATCAAAAAGTGCAAATAATAAAAACGCTCTAGACTAAACCCCTAAACCTGAATTTAAAAGAGCCATTAAAATGGACGCTATTCTAAACTAGAATTTAAAGTACCAATAAAGTTAACGCTGCTAAATAAATTGACCATTCAACATTCACCATTCAACAAAATAATATGACTACATTAACTACAGGAAAAAAAGCGCCGGCCTTTAAAGGCCTGGATCAAAACGGAAACAAAATTTCCATTACCGATTTTAAGGGTAAAAAAATCATCCTTTATTTTTATCCTAAAGATGATACTCCAGGATGTACTGCTCAAGCCTGCAACCTTAGAGATAATTATTCTGCTCTTCTTAAAAAAGGATTTGCCGTGGTGGGAGTTAGTACTGACGCAGTTAAAACGCACAAAAAATTTGAAACTAAATATGAGCTTCCTTTTCCATTGATTGCAGATGAAGACAAAAAAATAGTTGAGCAATATGGGGTTTGGGGGGAGAAAAAATTCATGGGCAAAACTTACATGGGCATCACTCGTACCACATTTTTAATCGATGAAGCTGGAAAAATCATTAAAATAATTGAAAAGCCTGATACAAAAAATCATACTGAGGAAGTTTTAGCAGCATTGAAATAGAGATGATGTCTGATGTCTGATGTCTGATGTCTGATTTTTTTAAATTTTAGGGTAACTGCTTCTTACGAAGCTTTCGCTATTATTTATTAACTCTTTCAACAAATAGATCCCCGTCAAACAAAAATAAATCAGACATCAAAAAATCAGACATCAGACATATTACTGGACCTCAAAAAATCACACTCCTCATATCACCCATTCCACTTCTCCAAAATCAAACCTCCGCTCTTGTTGAGCATCCAAGGTTATTAATTGTCCGAAGGAAGACACCCCCTGAATAGTGGTCTCTAAATGAATGGGGCCCTTTTTTAAACGAACCCTTTTATTGAGACCAAATAAATGTGAATTATACTCGGCCAAAGACGAGTCCATATTCTCTTTTTTAATAGAATCATACCGATTTAGTACAGCATTTTTCAGTTCTTCGGCCAGCAATTCAAGATCAAAGG
Organism: Chitinophaga pinensis; assembly: GCA_945870835.1. Lineage (GTDB taxonomy): Bacteria > Bacteroidota > Bacteroidia > Chitinophagales > Chitinophagaceae > Ferruginibacter > Ferruginibacter pinensis_A. The sequence goes on along the minus strand of CAMBTV010000106.1, from coordinate 8,885 downwards.
TTTTGCCCGTGATTTGCTTTAATGAAACTGGATTTTTTAGGCTGGGGTCAAAACTTGTTTGATTGATATTTACTCCGATACCCGCTACAGCGAAATTCCAATTGCCACCTTGAAAGACATTTTCAATCAACACCCCTACTGCCTTTCTGTCACGCCAGTAAATATCATTGGGCCATTTTATGCTAGTTTCTTGGCCAGCATATCGAGCAAAAAAATCGTAACAACCTAAGGCAACCGATACTAGTAATTGAAATTGTTGTGAAGCATTTAACAATTTAACCTCTATGACAAGGCTTAGAGCAATATTAACGCCATTTGCGGTGTCCCATTGCTTTCCACGCTGACCTTTTCCAGCAGTTTGCTCGGTTGTAAAATAAGAATCTCCATGTTTCGCCATTCCTGCATGAACCTTTGCCATGGCATAGTTGTTGGTACTATCAACTTGCTTTAAAATTACAATGGAAGAACCCGTTTTTGGCATGTTGCATCGATTGGTAAAGAAATAGTACTTTTGAACATATTTGCAAGCTAACTACTGTAAATCAAAAAACAAAAGTTAATAGTAAACTGTAAGTCTAATAAGAGTGTCCATGAAAAGTAAACTAAAACAGCATATAATTTGAATAATCTCAAAATGTTAGCCAATCGACCAAAAAGTACTATAAAAAAGCTAACTAAAAACAGTAAAATTTTTAAGGCCATTATTGAAGCCATCAAAGAAAAAAAAGGAGAAAACATCATAAGTCTTGACCTACGCAAAATATCCGAAGCCGTATCTGATTTTTTCATCATTTGTGAAGCTAGTAATCCCAATCAACTAAAAGCAATTGCTGATTTTATAGAAGAGGATGTAAAAAAGAAATGTGGAGAGTCTGCTTACAAACATGAAGGTCGTCAAGGGCAACAATGGATTTTGATTGATTATGTAAATGTGGTAGTCCACATTATGTTGCCCGAACCAAGGAAATTTTACAGGCTAGAAGAAATGTGGAGTGATTCAGTAGCCGCCGAACACAATGATTCAAACAAGTAATATAAGCTATCCAATAGCATAACATCAATAAATATTGTAAGCAATCAGCTATGTCAGAAGATAAAAAATCAGGAGCCAACAAAAATTCGGGTAGAACCCCGTCTACTGGAGACGAGAATCAGTCAAAAAACAAAAATAGATTTAATATCTACTGGATATATGGAATTGTTTTTGCTGCAATAATAGGTTATAACTTTTTGAGAACCGCCACTGGAACAGGAGTAGAGACCAATCAGGTGAAATTCACCGAGCTCATTAAGCAAGGGGATATTGAGAAAATTACTACTATCCGCAACAAGAAAATTGTTAGAATATTCATCAAAAAGGATAGTTTACAAAACAAGCCATTTTACAAAGAAATTTTTGGTAAGCAATTTGACAATGCCATCAAGATGCCCGCTCCCCAGCTGTATTTCAGTATAGTAGATGATAAAACATTTGCAGCTCAAATGCAGGATTTTTATACCAAAAACCCAGCAATTACACAGATAGCAGATTCTCCAACAGATGAAGGAGAATTGTTTGGCCAAATAATATCTACGCTGCTTCCTATCTTATTGATCGGATTGTTATTTGTAATGATGATGCGTAAGGTAGGTGGTCCGGGTGGTGGTAGCGGAGGACCCGGTGGAATCTTTAACATTGGTAAATCAAAAGCTACTCTTTTCGACAAGGCATCCAGAGTAAATATAAATTTTGGCGATGTTGCTGGACTAGATGAAGCTAAGGTAGAGGTAATGGAGATTGTTGACTTTTTAAAAAATCCCAAAAAATATACCGCTTTAGGTGGTAAAATACCCAAAGGCGCTTTGTTAATTGGCCCTCCAGGTACCGGTAAAACCTTATTAGCCAAAGCTGTTGCAGGTGAAGCGCAGGTTCCATTTTTCAGCCTAAGTGGTAGTGATTTTGTTGAAATGTTTGTAGGGGTAGGAGCAAGTCGAGTTAGAGATCTTTTCAAACAAGCAAGAGAAAAAGCACCTTGCATTATTTTCATTGATGAAATAGATGCGATAGGAAGAGCAAGAGGAAAGAACATGATGATGAGCAATGATGAAAGAGAAAATACCTTGAACCAATTACTAGTAGAAATGGATGGTTTTGGAACGGATCTTGGTATCATTATTTTAGCTGCTACCAACCGACCAGACGTACTTGATGCTGCATTACTTCGTCCGGGTAGATTTGATAGACAGATTACTATTGATCGTCCTGATTTAGCTGGAAGAGAAGCTATATTTAAAGTTCATTTAGGTCCAATAAAAATTTCGACTACCCTTGACATATTTAAATTAGCTGAGCAAACTCCAGGTTTTGCAGGTGCAGATATCGCCAATGTGTGTAATGAAGCTGCGCTAATTGCAGCTCGCAAAAACAAGGACTCTGTTGATATGAGTGATTTCCAGGATGCCATTGACAGGGTAATCGGTGGATTAGAGAAAAAAAATAAAATCATCTCTCCTGAAGAAAAAGAAATTATTGCTTATCATGAAGCAGGACATGCTATTTGCGGATGGTATCTTGAGCATGCGTATCCTTTATTAAAAGTAACGGTAGTGCCTAGAGGTACTGCAGCACTTGGGTATGCACAGTACACGCCAAAAGAACAATACTTATATAACACAGATCAACTTTTGGATCAAATTTGTATGACACTCGGCGGTAGAGCAAGTGAAGATATTTTCTTTGGAAAAATTAGCACGGGTGCTAGCAATGATTTGCAACAAATCACCAAGATTGCCTACAGCATGATTACAGTATATGGTATGAATGATAAAATCGGCAATATCAGTTACTACGATCCAAACCAAGAAAATGTTTTCACTAAACCATTTAGCGAAGAGACCGGAAAAATGATTGATGAAGAAGTACGCAAGCTGATTGAAAACGCTTATATCAGAACCAAGAATCTTCTTACAGAAAAGAAAGGAGATGTGGAATTATTAGCGAAAGAATTGCTTAAAAAAGAAGTGCTATTCAAAAGTGATGTAGAAAATTTAATTGGCAAAAGAGCATTCGAAGAAAAAAAGGCATTGGATATTCCAGTAGTTGAAGAAACCAAAGAAGAACCCATAGTCGAAGAACCAAGTTCTTCCTTACCAGAAGAACTTGTAAATCCTCCAAAAATTTAAGATTGCCATGGGCACTTCGGCGGCAAAAGAAAACATATTAAGAAGAATACGGCAGGCACTGAGTAATCCAGTGCCTTTGCCATTTCCCCAAAGCGAAGGAGTATCTTCTTTACACCATCCCGCAAAAGAGGAATTGGAGATTTTGTTTGCAAAAGTTTTTACCCAACTTCAAGGGAAATTTGCCTATTGTGAAAATGAAGCTGACCTCTTGCAACAGTTGCAACAACTCATTACTAAAAAAGAATGGACAAAAATATATTGTTGTGAAAGCCCTTGGAATGATTCCTTTAGCAACACCATTCATCTTGCTGGTTGCGATGCGTCAATTACCGGATGTGAATACTTGGTAGCCAGAACAGGCACCATTGTAATGAGTGCAGCACAACAGAGCGGTCGCACGGTGAGTGTGTACGCTCCTATTCATATTTGTATAGCTTATACGAATCAATTGGTATACGACCTAAAGGATTCTTTACAATTACTCAAAGATCGATATGTCGATAATTTCCCTTCCTTGATAACCTATGCCAGTGGTCCTAGCCGAACTGCAGATATTGAAAAAACATTGGTAACGGGAGTGCACGGACCAAAAGAAGTCTATTTGTTTTTGGTGGACAATGCGAGTGCTAAAGGTTGATTTCGTTACCTTTATTTCTTTTAAGGAGTAATAATGGACAATAGCTTTACTTAAAACAAATGCATTTCCAAGAATGACGACAATAGCTGCAAGAAAAATTTATTTCCTTTCCGACTTTCATTTAGGAACTCCTGATGCTAGCAGCAGTCTTCAGCGAGAAAAAAGAATCGTGCAGTTTTTAGACGGTATAAAAGAGGATGCTAATGAAATATTTATTGTAGGTGACTTGTTTGACTTTTGGTTTGAATACAGTAATGTGGTGCCCAAAGGTTATGTTAGAATTTTAGGGAAATTAGCTGAACTCACTGACGCAGGAATTCCAATTCACTTTTTTGTTGGCAACCACGATATGTGGATGCGCAACTACTTTCAATCTGAATTAAATATCCCTGTATATTTTGAGCCCACTACTTTTGAATTTAGTGGCAAAAAGTTTTTAATAGGGCATGGAGATGGCTTGGGCCCAGGAGATGAAGGATACAAATTTTTGAAAAAAATATTTCGAAATAAAATTTGCCAATCCCTTTTTGGAATAATTCCCCCGGTGATTGGATTGGGAATCGCTCAGTACTTTTCTAAAAAAAGCAGAATAGCTGCTTCGCGCGAGCCAGAAAAATTTTTAGGTGAAGAAAACGAATGGCTTATCGTCTATGCCAAAGAAGTATTAACGAAAGAACACTATGATTATTTTATTTTTGGACATCGACACTTGCCCATTGATTTTGCCCTTAAAGAAAAGAGTAGATATATTAATTTAGGAGAATGGATTAATTACAATAGTTACGCTGTATTTGACGGTGTAAATATTGAATTGAAATATTTTAAATCTCTAGAAACTAATTCTTAATAACAATTAGAAATATAAGGTCAGATGGATTAATTTAATACCCAATAAAGTATCTGTTTCGAATATTTTTTTTAATTTGCCCAATTACAATTGTATCCCAATTAAATTTATTGCATGGATTTTTTAGAGAAAATTTATTTAGACAACACCATTGGTCAATGGTTAACGGTGGCAGGTGTAATATTATTAGCGCTGCTTCTTAAAAAATATGTGTCCCGTTATCTCGCTTCCTTGCTTTATCGGATGGTTTATAAGACATGGAAATCGGTTGATAAAAAGAGTTTTGTAGATTTATTACTAGCCCCTCTACAATGGTTTGTCCTTACGCTTATTGCTGTATTCAGTATTGACAAATTAAATTTTCCATCGGCATTCTTTTTTAATCTATATCGTATCAACACCCAATTGTTATTTGAAAGAACTGGTATTACAGTTATTGTGCTTGTATTTACTTGGTTACAACTTCGTTTAATAGATTTTATTTCCCTTGTACTAGAGTCGAAAGCAAGCTTAACCGAAGACAAAAGTGATGATCAGTTAATCGTATTTTTTCGAGATTTCTTAAAAGTGATATTAGGGATTATCGGCTTTCTATTGTTACTAAAATTCACTTTCGGGCAAAATATTGGAAACCTATTAACCGGCCTTAGCATTGTAGGTGCTGCCCTCGCCCTTGCTGCAAAAGAAAGTTTAGAGAATATCATTGCCTCCTTTATAATCTTTTTTGATAAGCCCTTTAAAACCGGAGACGATCTTACTATACAATCTATAACTGGCAATGTTGAGCGAATAGGATTAAGAAGTACTAAAATACGTACTGCCGATAAAACACTCGTGAGTGTTCCGAATAAGCAGATGGTAGATAGCATAGTGGACAACCTCAGTATGCGAACAGAAAGAAGAGATGCAATAATTATTGAGCTTTCACTAAAAACTAATTCTAGTGATGTAAAAAAAGCAATTGAAACAATAAAATCAAATCTACAACAACTTAGTCCAGCGTTAATTTTTTATGCTGTTTATCTAAAAGAAATAACCAAAACTGGACTTCAAATTCATATTGAATACCTAACACCAATAACCCCCGTTGTTCAAATTGAATCGTTGAAACAAAACATCCAATTGCAGATAAAAGAAATACTAGAAGAGTTAAAGATTGATTTATCTTTTGCAGCAGATAAAGTTAACTAAATATTGAGTGCCTAATTTACTAGAATTAGTTTTAGGCGTTGCGAAATGCTAGAGACTAGCTTTCATCTCTAATAAAAATTCCTTCAGTTTTTTCAACGACTGAATGGTTGAAAATTTTTCTGTTGCCTTCTTATTATTTTTTATAAAATCTTTTGCCCCCTCCATCGTGTATTTTCTTTCTCTCATCAAATGATAAATGAGATGAATATTTTTTATATCCTCTGGTCTAAATAAACGATCGCCTTTCCCGTTCTTTTTTGGTTTTAAAACATCAAACTCATTTTCCCATAGCCTTATCAACGATTGATTAACCTTAAACATATCAGCCACCTTTCCAATCGTATAATACATTTTTTGAAATAAAATATCATCTTCTGGTACTTCAATCAATGCTACTCCCTCACTCATTTCCTTTACACTCTTTCTTCCTCGAGTTGACTTTGTTTTTTCGACAGAGATTTTAATTGCTTGCTTATTGGAAGAAAATTTTGGTGGCAATTTTTGTTGTGGAGAATCCGCCTTTTTTTCTAAAATGACTTCCATTTCATTCACTATCTCCACTTCAGGTAAAGCCTCGAGATCAAGGAATTCTTCCAATTGAACCGAGTCTTCTATTGCAGGAAGTATTTCTTTTTTAGGCAATACTTTCTTCTCCGGAATTAAAATATTTTCCGGCTTGGGTTTCTGAGGCAAATCCCCAAAGTCTAGTGCTATTTGATTAAATGCCATTATTTAAAATTAGTCAAAACTTTTAGCACTTCCAGTGGAGGCGAGTTTAAGTAAGCGATCATATTGTTCTGCATTCAGGTCGTTAAAGAAAAAGTATACAGGGTCAACCGGCCGGCCAAATATATGTACTTCATAGTGAAGATGAGGGCCCGAACTTAGACCAGAGCTGCCTACCCATCCAATAATCTGTCCTCTTTTTACCGATTCGCCGTCCCTTGCTTTTATACGTACCATGTGCATATATACCGATTCGTAGCCATAACCATGATTGATAATTACATGGTTACCTTTACCAGCTGCATTACCTGAAGTAGTTACCCTTCCATCGCCAGTAGCATAAATAGGTGTACCTTGACTAGCAGTAAAATCAATCCCCTCGTGCATTTTAGGAATTCCGTAAATGGGATGAATTCGATAGCCAAATCCGCTTGCAATTCTAGTCAGGTCTTTATTACTCACCGGTTGAATAGCCGGAATGCTAGCCATTTTGTTTTCCTGATTATTAATCAGTTTTTCAATTTGCTTGTAACTATTAATCTGGTAAACAATCCTTGCACTGATATTATTTAATGAAACTGCTATATCCTTTCCCAACAAATCATCGTTCATCACATTTACCTTATCTACCTCTTTTTTCTTTTCTGTTAGCTTGGCTCTAGCACTATCTGGCACCGGCTTTGCCTCAAAAATGGATCGATAAACCTCATTGTCCCGCTTTTCTAGTCCCGCCATTTGCTCCTGAAGTGATTTTACCTTTTCGTTTAAAATAGAATAATTATCCTTCATCAATTCCAATCGCAAATTTGATTCTTTATCAGAGGGTCTTGGGATAAATTTGGTATAAACCCATATTACTAGGGCGGAACTAACCAGTAGCACCGAAAAAAAAGCAAATACCCTTAGTAACAACACCCGAAGAGGGGTTACCAGCTTTTCATAGCGAAGCGTATTGGTATTATAAAAATATTTTATCTTTTTCATTGCCCCAAACTCTGAGAGTTTGTAATTTTTTAGAAAAATGAATTTACGTTTAATCTTTAAATAATCGCAGCTCTAGTCCAATTTATGCACCCCTTCATCAACTCAACACTGAATTCTTTACCTTTGCGCCGAACAAATGTTCGAAGAGCAAAGATAGAAGGAACTATTGCAAAAAAAATCCAAAAATTGATAGGTATATGTCCCAAAATGACGAAAAAAAGACAACTGGTTCAGTGAATAGCGAACTAACAGCTGCCGAAATAAGGCAACAATTCCTTGATTTCTTTCAAAGTAAGGAGCATGCCATCGTGCCATCTGCACCAATCGTATTAAAAGATGACCCTTCCCTTTTGTTTACCAATGCAGGAATGAATCAATTTAAAGACTACTTCTTAGGAAATAAACCTGCCCCATTTAAACGTGCTGCTGATACCCAAAAATGTCTTCGAGTAAGTGGCAAACACAATGATCTAGAGGAAGTAGGTGTAGATACCTACCACCATACCATGTTTGAAATGTTGGGCAATTGGAGCTTTGGGGATTATTTTAAAAAGGAAGCCATCGCTTGGAGCTGGGAATTACTTACTGAAGTATATAAATTAGACAAGGATAAATTATATGTAACCATTTTTGAAGGAGATTCAAAAGAAGGGTTGCCTAAAGATGAAGAGGCTTTCAACGAATGGAAAAAATTTGTTCCTGTAGAAAGAATTTTATTGGGTAACAAAAAAGATAATTTTTGGGAAATGGGTGAAACGGGTCCCTGTGGCCCTTGTACAGAGATTCATGTAGACTGCAGATCTGCTGAAGAAAGAAAAGAGGTTGAAGGTAGTAAGTTGGTTAACAATGATCACCCTCAGGTAATTGAAATTTGGAACAATGTTTTCATCCAATTCAATCGAAAGAAAGATGGAAGTCTAGAACCCCTTCCTGCCCAACATGTTGATACCGGTATGGGATTTGAAAGACTTGTTAGAGTATTGCAAGGTAAAACAAGTAATTATGATACCGATATTTTTACTGGCACCATCAAGGCCATAGAAAAAATAACTGGAAAAATTTACGACCCTACGCTCACTCCTGCAGACTCCTCTAAATCGGCTGCTGGAAAAAATGCTATTGGTAGTGGTTGGGAAGGCGCAGTTGCATTTCGTGTACTCGCAGATCATATTCGAGCTATTAGTTTTGCCATTGCCGATGGTCAGCTACCTTCCAATACAGGCGCTGGTTATGTGATAAGAAGAATTTTACGAAGAGCTGTCCGTTACTATTATTCTTACTTGGATTATAAGCAACCGCTCTTATTTCAACTACTTCCTTTATTAGCGAAACAATTTG
>CAMBTV010000105.1 GCA_945870835.1 Chitinophaga pinensis | reverse complement strand
ATTAGAAAGTTGCAAGAGGGGGATCAGATGGAGTTTACCACTTTAATGGATCTATATCAAAATATGGTTTACAATACAGCCCTTGGTATTGTACAAAATGAAGAAGATGCAGATGATATAACGCAAGAGGTTTTTGAACAGGTATATATTTCTATAGGTTCGTTTAAAGGAGAATCAAAATTGTCAACCTGGTTATACAAAATAACTATTTCGAAGTCTTTGGACCATTTAAAAAAGAAAAAAAGAAAAAAAAGATTTGGTGTAGTACAAAGTTTATTTGGTGGCTCGGATGTTGAAAAATATTCGCCCGTAGAGTTCAATCATCCGGGAGTGCAGTTAGAGCAAAAAGAAAGAGCGGGTGAATTATTCGCTGCAATAAATCAATTGCCTGATAAACAAAAAATAGCTTTCATACTTCACAAGGTAGAAGGTCAAAGCTATCAAGAGGTTGCTGAAATAATGAATAAAAGCTTATATGCAGTGGAGGCCCTGATGAGTAGAGCAAAAGCCAATTTAAAAACTTTGTTACACAATTATTATTATAAAAATTTATCGGACCAATAAAATTTCCGTTATGAATAGTAAAAAAAATGTAGATCAATTAATTGAAGAAGCTTTTAATAGCATCAATAACATTGAGCGAGCGAATGTAAAGCCTTTTCTTCTTTCACGTGTTAACAACAGGATGTTATCTGAAAGAAAAAATAGTTGGTGGGAAAATGTTGCATTTTATATTGGTAAACCAAGTTTCGCAATACCAGGTTTAGCTTTACTAATGTTGATTAATTTAACTGCAGTTATTTTTTCTGCTACTGAGCCCTCTGCTTCGATAGTAGAAAAAAATATTCAAGCTTCCAACGATGAATTTTCTTATACGATTGCTAGCATTTATGAAAATGAAAACACCGAACCATGATTACAAATAATAAAAACCAGCGAAAGGTATTGTTAATCGCCATTACGATTTTGCTTGCTGTAAATATTGTATTGCTTTCATTTCTTTTGTTTAAAAAAGAGGGGAATAGTAAAGAGCACAATAGACCCGACAGAAAGGCTATGATTAGTAACTTTTTGAAAACCGATGTCGGATTTGATCAGAGTCAATTGTTACAATATGATACTGCGAGCAATTTGTACCGAAATAAAATGAAGAGTTTGTTTGAAAGTTTTGGTGCAAACAAAAATTATCAACTAAAAAAATTAGTGGACGGCGATTTTAACGATTCGAGTATGCAAAAATTAGGAGATGAGTCTGCTGCAAATCATAAAACTATGGAGATAAATAAGCTTATTCATTTAAAAAATATCAGGGCACTTTGCAAGCCTAATCAGCTTGCTACTTTTGATTCTCTATTTACAAAAGTATTTGGAAGAAAGGAGGAAGGAGTAAAAAAATAAACTTGAAACTCAATATATCTATCACAACCTAAAACTTAAAAAATGAAAAAACAAATTGCATTGCTATTGACTACTGCATTATTGAGCTTTACAGCTGTAAACGCACAAGGTGGAGGTGGACAACGTATGACGCCTGAAGAAAGAACTAAAGCGACAATGGAAAAACTTGGTCCTTTAAATTTGACTCCTGAAGTTACAAAAAAAACGGAGGTGATTTTTGCTGATTACAACAACACTTGGCAAAAAACAATGGAAGATATGCGTGCTAGTGGGTCTGTAGACAGAGACGCAATGATGGCTAAGCGTAAAGAACAATCTGACGCAAGAGATTTAAAATTAAAAGCGGTTTTTACTGAAGATCAAATGAAAAAATGGAAAGACGAAATTGAGCCTACTACCAGACAGCAAAGGGCCCCTTCAAACAACTAGTTTAACTAATATTCATAAAAAACGCTGGTCAATTGATCAGCGTTTTTTATGAATATTAATTTCTTAAATTACAAGATTACAATTCTGATAAAACTTGGTCTAATCTTTCCTTTAAAATTTCATAAGGCGTAAATCCATTAGATAATAAATGAAATTTAGTTTCGTTTATTTGAAGAAATACAGCAGGATAACCTGTCACTTTTAATTGCTTACAAAGAGCAAATTCATAGAAGGCGTTTTCCTTGTATTCCTCTGATTTTAATTTAGCATAAAATGTTTCAGGCTGTATAGAATATTTTTCCAACAAATGTTGGTAGGCCTCATCATCACAAAGGTCTCTTCCTTCAAAATGGAGGGCATACTGAAGATCGGTTACAAATTCAATTTGCCTGTCAGGATAAAATTCTTTAAAAATACAAAGTGCAATAGCCGATTTTTCGGATGCTGGGTACCAATCGCTTAGATCAGGATGATTGATATGCCATAAATAATCTGTTCCAAATTTAACGCCGGTATGTTCTTCAACGACACTATAAGCCTTTTTAATATAATCCGCGCTAATACTGATGTGTTTAGCATTTTCGCTTGGAATCATTCCGCCGCTCAAGACTTCAAAATCCAATTTGTTTTTATATTGATCTTCGATTTTTTTAATTACTAAGCTAAATCCATAGCACCAACCACAGTAGGCGTCGTAACAGTAAATGAGCGTAGGTTTTACCATTTTGGGTGTTGATTAAATTCGGTTTACAATAGGTTTATGGTGAGTCACTAGGACCATAAAAAAATCCTAACCAGCATCGCTCATAAATTTGAATTCGGGAATTGTAGAATGTTTGATTACTTTAATAAAACTAGGAAATTACCATTTTGAAGAAGCAGTAGTTAAAAACAATTTCCAGTCATCAAGCATCTTTCCTTTTAATACCCTTGGAAATTTATGTTGGCCACCTACCTTACCCTTGGATTGCATAAAATTCATAAATACATCTTCTGATAACACTGTTACCATTACATCCTTTAAAGCATGTTTTCTTTCTACTTCGTAATCATCATTGAGCTCCTTTAATTTCTCGTCTATTCTTAATCGTAAGGTTTCATTGTTCACCGCATCATTCGTGGCCACATACCAATGGTGTGCAAAAAATTCTCCATGCGGAACGCCTGCTACAGTAAATTCAGGGATAGAAATATTGAGCTCCTCGCTTACCATTTCAACGGCCTTATTCATATTGTCTACACTCAAATGCTCCCCCACTAAACTCAAGAAATGTTTTGTACGACCGGTGATAATAATTTCATTTTCTTCTTTATTCACTAGTCGCACTGTATCCCCTATTGCATATCGCCAAGCACCACCATTGGTGCTGATTAAAATTGAATACTCTTTATTTTCTTCAATCTCATGAAGCATAAATGCCTCAGGATTTTCCACCATATTCCCTTCAAGATCAAAGTTGATTTCATCAAAAGGAACAAATTCGAAGAAAATATTATTATTCAATGCAAGGTGCATCCCTAGTGCACCTTGCCTATTTTGATACGCTAAAAAACCTTCGCTTGCCAAGTACGTTTCAATGTAGGTGATTGGCTTTCCCATCAATTTCTCGAACCCTTTTTTATAAGGCTCCATGGCTACACCCCCATGAACATAAAAAGCTAGGTTGGGCCAAATTTCATGTATATTGTTGAGCTTGTAACGGGTAATGATTTTTTCCATGCACAGTTGTAACCAAGCAGGCACACCCAATATGAAACCAATATCCCAATTAGGTGCATTCTCAACAATCTCCTCTAGTTTTTTAGCCCAGTCTTTTTCTTTGGCAATTTTTTTACCTGGTTTATATAAACCCAAGCCTTGAAACCAAAAAGGGATGTTTTTTTGTTGAATTCCACTCAGGTCACCGGCAAAATAAGTCGGTCCTTTTTGCAATTGAGTACTTCCTCCCAACAATAACCATCCCTTTCCAATGGCACTCTTTGGTACATCTTCATACTTGGCTAAACTTAAAAGCTGCTTAATACTTGTAATCGTATTGCTTCGAATGAGATCTTTGGTAATGGGAATAAATTTGCTGGATGCATCGCTGGTACCACTGCTTAGGGCAAAGTAATTAACTACCCCCGGCCAGCAAACATCTGGAATACCGTCCTTTGCTTTATGCCACCACTGGGTATAAATTTTGCTGTAATCGTAAGTAGGAACTAGCTGTTGAAATTTTTTGCCTGGATGACGACCCATTAAAATTTCATCAAATTTATATAGCTGACCAAACTGAGTAAACCTTGCCTTGCGAATTAATTTTTTGAGTACTTTAATTTGCTGACGCCTAGGGTCGCTCACGGGCAGATTTAGTGCCCTTGCTATACTTTTGGGAAGTTTCAATTCAAAAATTGGCATGCAGCGGTTTAAAGTTATATAGCAAATTTAATCTTTACAAACCTTTTATGGATAATAATTTATGAACGTTGAATTTTCTTTTTTTTAATTATTTAATTGCTTCTTTATCAATAATTAATCAAAGTTAAAAAAACGATTATTCATGGTCTACAGTATCATCTAATTAGTGTAGGTTTGTTGTCTAAAAAAGGTGTAATTGATTCATTGTTTTAGTTTTTTGAGTGGGCAGGCTTTAGAAGATCAATTCCAAAAAGCTTTTGAGCACTCCCAATTCAACTTTTGAAAAACCAGATTCTTTTTTTTACAAATATTTAAAATAATAACTCTTAATAAATCAAATACGAGACAATGAAAAAATATCTTCAAACAGCGGGTGCATCAGCGTTAATAATTTTAATCATGGTAACAGCAATATCGCTAAATACTCAAAACGTTCATGCTTCAATAAAAGGAGAAGAGATTACCTATTCGGACGGAGCTACTATTTTAAAAGGATATGTAGCTTACAATGAAGAACAAGAGGGAAAAAGACCTGCAATTATTGTGGTACCTGAATGGTGGGGATGTGGTGAATATGTAAGAATAAGAGCAAGAATGTTGGCAGAGCTAGGATACATTGCGATAGCTGTAGATATGTATGGTGATGGTAAGATTGCAAACAATCCGGGTGAAGCGCAGGCTTTCGCTGGGGTATTTTACAAAGATCCTGCTCTAGGTAAATCAAGGATTGAAGCAGCTATTAAAAAAATCAGTTCTTACGCTCAGACGGATGTAAATAAATTAGGAGCTATCGGCTATTGTTTTGGAGGCTCCATGGTACTAAATGCTGCAAAATTAGGAATGGATTTTAAGGGAGTGGTAAGTTTTCATGGTGGCTTAGCCGGAGTGCCGGCTGCCCCTGGTGTGACCAAGGCAAAAATTTTAGTTTGTCATGGCGGAGCAGATAAATTTGTAAGCGATGGCGATATTAAAAATTTCAAGGACAATCTTGATGCAGTAAAAGTAACTTATGATTTTAATAGTTACGATGGGGCTACCCATGCATTTTCAAATCCGGACGCTACTGCAACAGGCAAAAAATTTAGTATGCCCATTGAATACAATGAAGCTGCCGATAAGCAGTCCTGGAATGATATGAAGCAATTTTTTACCGTTATTTTTTGACGGAACAAATTGGTGAATGGTGAGTGGTGAATGGTGAATGGTGAATAGTGAATAGTGAATCGTTAATAGTGAATGGTGGATCTTTTATGGACGCGAAATTGACCATTCACCATTGCCCATTGCCCATTCACCATTCACCATTGCCCATTCACCATTCACAATACAAACTTTTAGAAATTAATTTTTTTACCACATGTCAGATGATTTAACCATTACTACTGGAAACAAGATTGAGATGTATCAGTCACTTATTCCACAAATCGCAGCATTGATTGAAGGGGAGCAAGATCTTATAGCCAATCTAGCCAATGTAACGGCTGCATTGAAACAACAATTCAATTGGTTATGGGTTGGATTTTATCTTGTAAAAAATGATGAATTATTGCTAGGTCCTTTCCAAGGACCTGTGGCATGTACAAGAATTAAAAAAGGACGAGGTGTTTGTGGTGCAGCATGGCAACAAGAAAAAACTTTAATTGTTCCAGATGTTGAAAAATTTCCAGGCCATATTGCTTGCAGCAGTTTATCAAAATCTGAAATAGTAGTTCCAGTTTTTAGTGCGCATGAAGTAGTAGGGGTGCTAGATGTAGACAGTGAAGTGTTCGATTTTTTTGATGCAACAGACGAGCGTTATTTGAAAGATATTGTTGATCTACTAAAGATTCATTAGGCACAAAAAATCCCGGCTACCTGAGGCAACCGGGATTTTTTAATCTATCAATTTATTTAAGGGCGATTCATTTTTTGAATTAGTCTTGTCCCATTGATTTAGAAATTCTTTTGCGCTCGTCCTCATTTAAAACCACCTTGCGCATACGAATTGATTTCGGCGTTACTTCAATACACTCATCTTGTTGAATGTATTCCATACACTCTTCCAAAGTCATTAAAATTTTAGGTGCCGCTTTTGTTGCATCATCACTTCCACTCGCACGATGGTTGGTTAATTTTTTTGGTTCAGTAGCGTTCACATTTAAATCACCCGGCTTAATATGTTCAGCAATAATTTGACCAGTATAAACTTCTTCACCTGGATCTACAAAAAATCTTCCTCTGTCTTGTAATTTATCAATTGAATATGCAGTGGTCTTTTCTAGGTTTTTAGATAACAATACGCCATTACTTCTACCAGGAATATTTCCTTTCCATGGACGATAATCAGTAAATCGATGAGCCATTACTGCTTCACCGGCCGTACCTGTTAACATGGTGCTACGCAATCCAATCAACCCTCTAGAAGGAATATCAAACTCCAAATGCTGCATTTCACCTTTGCTTTCCATTACAAGCATTTCGCCCTTGCGTTGTGTAACAAGGTCAATTACTTTACCACTATATTCTGCTGGCACATCTACTACAAGATTCTCGTAAGGTTCACATTTTTTGCCATCTATTTCTTTAACTAATACCTGTGGGTTACCAATGGTCAATTCGAAACCTTCCCTTCTCATCGTTTCTATCAATATCCCTAAGTGTAATATCCCTCTACCATAAACTAAAAAGCTATCAGCACTGTCTGTATCTTCAACACGTAAGGCTAGATTCTTTTCAATTTCTTTCATTAAACGATCTCTGACGTGTCTAGAAGTAACAAATTTTCCTTCTCTACCAAAGAAAGGAGAGTTATTGATACTAAACATCATACTCATCGTAGGTTCATCTACGCTGATAACTGCCAATGCTTCTGGGAAATCTATATCACAGATAGTGTCTCCAATGTTGAATTCATCCAAACCAACAATTGCACAGATATCACCCGCACTTACTTCCGTTACTCTCTTTTTACCCAAGGCTTCAAAAGTGTACAATTCTTTAATTTTCATTCTTTTAATGCCTCCGTCTGCTTGAACTAAGGCGATTGACTGACTTTCTTTTACAGTACCACGGGCAACCTTTCCTACAGCAATTCTTCCTAAAAAAGAGGAGAAATCCAATGAGGTAATCTGCATCTGAGTGGTTCCTTCATTTACTTTAGGCTCTGGTACATGTTCTAGAATAGCATCTAATAGAGGAAAAATATTGTCTATTTCAGTTAGAGAAGTGTTCATCCAGCCATTTTTGCTACTACCGTAAATGGTAGGAAAGTCAAGCTGTTGTTCGGTAGCATCTAGGTTAAAAAATAGTTCAAATACCGAATCATGCACTTCATCAGGACGGCAGTTTGGCTTATCTACTTTGTTAATCACTACAATAGGATGTAGTCCAAGCTGCAAGGCTTTCTGCAGTACAAAACGAGTTTGTGGCATCGGTCCTTCAAAGGCATCAACTAATAATAATACCCCATCTGCCATTTTTAATACTCTTTCTACCTCTCCACCAAAATCACTATGGCCTGGAGTATCAATTACATTAATTTTAGTACCCTTATAATTTACAGATACGTTTTTACTAAAAATGGTAATACCTCTTTCTCTTTCAAGGTCATTGCTATCCATGATCAGTTCACCAGTTTCCTGGTTGTCACGAAAAATGTTGGTACTGTGAAGAATCTTGTCCACCAAAGTGGTTTTGCCATGATCAACGTGAGCAATGATGGCGATGTTGCGAATATTCATTATTTAAACGTTTAGCAATTTTCCATGAGCCTCAACCGTTTGCAATACGCAAAAGGCTAAAAACTTACAGATAAGCACTGTTTTTTGAGGCGCAAAGGTAATCTTTAATTGCCGGACGGCAAGTAGGTTTTTAAATTAATAATTAAACGATAATGTTAGATAAATTTAGCAGCTGTTTTACTCTAAATAGGATGGATTGCGCTTAATTAAGACTAAAAAACTAGCTAAAATGACTTCTTACCCCTACAAACAACTAGCCCTGCCTTTTGCATATCTATTAAAGTGTGCGATAGGTTATACCAGTTTTAATTGTTTGTCTTGGGTGAATTTTCACAATTGGCCTGAGCACCCCTGTCTAGATTTAATATTCATTCTCTATCAAAATGAGTGCTTTTGGGGGATTTAACTTTATTTTAAATTACATATAACTATGTTTGGAATCTAAACCACCCTACTTCATGAATAAATTACTATGTCTTTTAGTATTTGTTGCCGCTAGTTTTCAAATTAGTGCGCAAACCAATTTTACTGCATTAAAAATTATTCCTGAATATCCAAAGAATGGCAGGAAGCTAGGTTTTGAATACAATAATAACAAGTCTTCCCTTAATAAGCAACCAACGGTAGAGGTCGTTGTTTACCTGTTTACAGAAAAAGGACCAAAAATCTTAGAACCAGTGATTACAAAAAAAGGGACAATATATTCAGGGTCGATAACACTTGACAGCAATACTAGTTGCATTGCTTTTGATTTTTCTTCCGGCAAAGAAAAAGATTTGAATGGTAGCAAAGGTTATATTATACCTGTATTTAATAAAAACAACTATCCATTAGATGGATATTATGCTTGGGCAAGTAGCCTTTATAATGGATATGGAGAGTATCTGTTTGGTTTGCCCAATGATGCTGACAAAGGCTTAACTATTTTAGAAGAAGGTTTAAAACAAAATCCATCACTAAAAAATAATATTGATTTTTTTAGCAGCTATCTGAACGCGTTGAGTAGAGCAAAGAAAAATGAAGCAGCCCCTTTTATAGCAAAAGAATTAGAAGATTTTGAGGAAAAGGGAAATTTAAATGAGGCTGGATTCAGCACCCTAATTCAATGGTATACCAGAGATAAAAGAAAGGCCAAAGCTGATAGTCTAACAACAGCAATGAAAGCAAGTTTTCCTGAAGGCGACTGGAAAAAAAATGAGTTAGGAGCTGTTTTTTATAAAGAAAAAGACCCTGCTAAAAAAGCGATTCTTTTTCAAGAATATGTTAGAAAATACCCTCCTACAGAAGCTAATAAATTTCAAATAAATAATTTTAAATCTCAATTGGCACTTGCTTATGGCAAAGCCAAAGACTTTAAATCCTATTATGAATGGAGCAAAGGATTGTCTAAAGGAATAGTTGCTAGTAATAACAATAACCTTGCATGGGAAATGGCTGAAGCGGATGAAAATCTTGAAGAAGCAAAAAAAATGGCTGCAGATGCAAGCAGTTATACGAAAAATGAACTGCAGCATCCAACAGAAAAAAAACCTGATGAATACACTGCTAAACAATGGGAAGATCAACGTAAATCATCCTATGCTATGTTTGGGGATACCTATGCTTTTATACTATACAAACTAGGAGATTATAAAACAGCTTATCCAATTGCAAAAGAAGCTGCAACCATCAACAAATTAAAAGATGCTGAATACAACGAACGTTATGCAATGCTGGCAGAAAAGGTAATTCCAACAGCGGATGCAAAAAAATTAATTGCGCAATTTGTAAAGGATGGTGTTGCAACAGCTAAAGCCAAAGAAGCACTTAAAAATTTATATATAAAAGAAAAGAAGAGTGATAATGGTTTTGATGCCTATTTAGAAGAGCTTGAAGCAGATGCAAAAAATAAAAAAAGAGAGAAGATTGCAAAAAGTATTTTAAATGAAGTTTCTCCAAAATTTAGTTTGAAAGATTTTGAAGGAAAAACGCTGGGCCTTGATGATTTGAAAGGAAAAGTTATCGTTGTTGATTTTTGGGCAACCTGGTGCGGACCTTGTATTGCTTCTATGCCGGCCATGAGTAAAACACTGGCAAAATACAAAGACAACGAAAATGTAAAATTTTTATTTGTAGACACTTGGGAATCTGTAGAGAATAAATTGCAGAATGCAAAAGAATTTATGAATAAGAAGAATTATCCCTTTTATGTGCTGATGGATAAC
>CAMBTV010000104.1 GCA_945870835.1 Chitinophaga pinensis | reverse complement strand
GGTTAATATTAAAATGGCTGATTCAACTTCAGGTTCATATGTTATATTTGCTTTTCAACCGCAGCATTTTGGGCTAGCAAAAAAAATAAAGTTAGGAGAGAAAGTTTCCATAAAAGGGTCTTGTAGCGGCGGGGCTTTTAGTAAAATACTTGAAACTGAATTCATCACTTTCAAACGATGTGCAATCAATAATTAAAATTTATAAAAACTAAAAAATGAAAAAAACAATTTTATTAATTGCTTTAGTTACCGTTACTGGTTCAATTTTTGCAAAAAAATCGGTATCTAATTCAAGAAAGGAAAAATCAGCAATTGTTCCAGGGGCAAAAGCGGGACCTAAAAAAACGACTACTTCTGGCACTATTTCTTTTAACGCAACTACCGCTAAGGATGCACAGCCAAAGGGTGAAAACAAAACAGTGATAGCTTCTATTGATATTGATAAAGGAACTGTTGCATTTGAGGTAATCGTTAAAAATTTCAGTTTTGAAAATCCAATGATGCAAGATCATTTTAACAGTGCAACTTGGATGGATTCTGAAAAATTTCCTACCGCTTCTTTTAAGGGAAGTCTTGCTAATTTAAGTGCAATCAACTTTAAAAAGGATGGTACTTATGCAGCTCAAGTAAAAGGTGATCTTACCATACATGGAGTTACTAAATCGGTTACTTCTGCTGGTTCTATTTCAGTTGTTGGTGGCACCATCAAAATAGCAAGTGATTTCAGTATTGCTTTGGCTGATTATGGAGTTAATGGTCCAGCAATTGCTGCAGGTAAAGTGGCTACTGAGCCAAAGATTTCGGTTTCTGCTGAAATGAAATAACTAGCATTTAATTAATTATAAAAAAGTTTTTACCATTGGTAAAAGCTTTTTTTTTGCCTTAAATAAATTGCATCCTTGGTGTTGTAATTTCAATTGAAATTTTTTAAATAAATCCTCTATTTCAACTGATAATTATCAATGCTGTTTTTGAATGGAATCATTTTTCAATAAATTTAAAAATATTTAAAAGCAATTATTGGCAGTTTTGTTGATACTATTTATTGCAACTGCTGAGCTACTAGCACAAGAAATGGACCCGCTAACTGCTTTGCCTAAAATTGTAGTTACAACGGGTACAGGAGTCATTAAAGTAGTGGATAAGGCTTTTAAAAAAGTATTTTCTCTTGAAAAAAATCTTAAATGGTGCTAGATGGATAAAAAGTATTTGTCCCATTTTATCGAAAATGATATAACAAATCGGGTCATTTATAGTCAAAAAGGGTATATGAATTATGTTGTTAGTTATGTAGAATATAAAATCACCCAAATTGCCTTTTAAAAATTAGCTGGTCGAAATATATGGGTAAGCAATCTAGAAAATTTGAATCACATGGTATTGGTTAGAATGGAAGATGATGAGAAGGAGGAGGTGGATCAAAATACTAGATCAAAGTAATGGGAGAATAGGACTCGTTGTAATTACAAATACCAACTTTATGCTTTATAAATTCATTTTTATTCAATTCACTCATCATAAATAAAGCTAGATCTCCTGCAATAATCTTGTTTGAGTCTGGGATGGGAGCATAGTCTGAACTGGTGATAAAATTACCGGTAGGATCTGAATCTATTATCTCTGGTGGGCATACCATTGTCCAATCCAGTAAGGAGGCTTTTAGATATTGATAAGCTTTTAGATGTTCCCTAATGATCGGTAACAATTTATCAGGAAAGTCAGGTAGGTCCATAATTAGGGTGTCTTTATCAGCATTGAGTAAGCTAATTTCACCGACAGCAATAATTCTTGGAACATGGGCTTTTTGCATTTGCACAATGATATTCTTAATACCCAAAGATCTTGTCATATCAGATCCGCTTTTATCACCTCCTAGTGAACAAATAACCGCGTCAGTCCCTATAATTGCGTCATAAACCTGTTTTTGATCAAATAAGGCTCCTTGAACAAGCTCTAATTGGTCGTTTTTTGGTAGGTCAGCCGTAAAAACATTTCTACCAAATGCTTTCACATTGTGTCCATTATAAAGCGCCTGTTTAACCAGTTGAGTGCCTAACATTCCAGTAGCACCAAAAATTACAATTTGCATAAATTTATTTTAACCGCTTACACAATGAAGATAATATTTATCGGTTCAAAATAGTAGTTAAGAAGTTAACTAATAAGGCTAACTACGAATTTACTAAAATCTAATTGATATAGGTATAAATTTTAATATAGAAATATTACCCAAAGAATATAATTGGGGAACAGAGAAAATTTTTAATTATCAAAAAAAAGTTTTTTTTTTGATAATTAGGCCACATCTTTGCATCAGAAATGAACAATAATATTTTAAATAGCAACAGTTGGTGGTGGCAGTCAATATTTTGATGTGTCGAAACGCTATTGTATGTATAATATATTAAGGCCCCGACACAATGTGTTGGGGTTTTTTAATTCCTCATTGGCTGTTGAACCCAGCTTTAATGGAGATCGGTTAGATTAAATTTTGATCCTTTACTCGGTTTATTAAAAGGGTGAGGACTTTAAAGTAAAAGCCTTTATTGGCTGACAATTATGAAAAAAATAAATATAAAAACCAATTACAAACAACTACTGGCAGATCTCTATACTCCAGTGGGAATTTACTTGAGGCTCAGAGATCGTTTCAGGGATACTATACTATTGGAAAGTTCTGATTACCATGCAGGTGAAAATAGCTATACTTTTATTGGTATCAACGCAATTGCAGGTATAGAAATTAGAACTATATCAACGATCGAATATAAACTTCCTGGACAAAGTCCTGAAAAGTCAAAAATTTCAAGTCCCTCCATTGTACCTGAACTGATATGGAATTTTATGCAGCGATTTGAAATAAATTCCCAAGTACCCAAACCTATCAATGTAGCACAAGGATTATTTGGATACTGCACCTATGATTCTGTTCAATTTTTTGATTCCATTCTGTTAGAAAGTGCAAATCAGCAAGCAGGAGTTGATATACCACTCATGCGTTACCGTTTATATCAATATGTTATTGCAATTAATCATTTTAAAAATGAGCTATTCATTTGTGAAAATGCAATTGAAGGAATGGACAGTGATATTGACTCTATTGAAAGTCTAATTAAAAGTAAAGACCTACCAACTTTTCCATTTTCATCAACTGGGTTAGAGCATTCCAATCTTACAGATGCCGCCTATATAGAAATGGTTAAAAAGGGGATTGCTAGTTGCCATCGGGGAGATGTGTTTCAGATAGTTTTGAGTAGAAGATTTCAGCAATCTTTTTCTGGAGATGAATTTAATGTTTACCGTGCTTTGCGTAGTATTAACCCAAGCCCTTATTTGTTTTATTTTGATTATGGAGATTACAAACTGATGGGTTCCTCACCAGAGAGTCAACTGATTGTTCAAAATGGAAAGGCGATTGTTCATCCAATTGCTGGTACATTTAAACGAACAGGTAATGATGAAAAAGACAAAGCATTGGCAATACAATTGGAAAATGATCCTAAGGAAAATGCAGAACATGTGATGCTGGTTGATTTGGCAAGAAATGATTTAAGCCGAATGTGCAGTGAGGTAGAAGTGACTCAATATAAAAAGGTTAATTATTATTCTCATGTGATTCATTTGGTAAGTGAGGTGGTGGGTAAGGTAGTTGGTGAAACCAATCCCTTTAAGTTATTGGCGGTTAGTTTTCCTGCAGGCACTTTGAGTGGAGCGCCCAAGTTTAAGGCCATGCAATTAATCAATGAAAATGAACCAACTGGCAGGAGTTATTATGGAGGCGCTATTGGATATATGGGATTTGATGGAACTTGTAACCATGCGATAATGATCCGTACTTTTTTAAGTAAACAAAATACACTTTTTTACCAAGCGGGTGCTGGAATTGTGGCTGCAAGTAATCCAGAAAGTGAATTGCAGGAAGTAAATAACAAATTGAATGCTTTAAAACAAGCCATTGTGATGGCACAAAATATTTAATAATGAAAATATTAGTATTTGATAATTATGATTCGTTTACTTATAATTTGGTGCATTTAGTTGAAAAAATTTTGCATCAAAAAGTGGATGTATTTAGAAATGACCAAATTTCTCTTGAAGCAGTGAAAGGCTATGATAAAATAATTCTTTCACCTGGACCAGGAATTCCTGAAGAGGCAGGATTATTATTGCCACTGATAAAGGAATATGCTTCTACTAAATCCATTTTGGGTGTTTGTTTGGGCCATCAGGCTATCGGAGAAGCCTTTGGTGGACGTTTGGTAAATCTGGATAAAGTATACCATGGTATAGCAACTCCCATTACTATTATCAATCCTTTTTCTCAAATTTTGAAGGGAATGGGGAATTCAATTGAAGTGGGTCGCTATCATTCTTGGATAGTAAGTGATAAAGATTTTCCAGAAGAACTTGAAATTACAGCAATAGATTCTAATGGGTTTATTATGGGTTTGCAGCATAAAAAATACGATGTTCAGGGGGTACAGTTTCATCCAGAAAGTGTGCTTACAAAGGATGGAGAAAAAATGATGCGCAACTGGCTTAGTTTATAAGATTAATTCAAAAATATCAGAAAAGTTGTAATGAGCTAATTACATAAAATTTAAAATTATTTAAGCAATAGGAATGAAAAAAATATTAAATTTTTTATTTGAGCACAAAACCCTTTCAAGGGAACAAGCGAAAGAAGTGCTGACCAACATTGCTCAGGGGGTTTACAATGAAAGTGAAATCACTTCCTTTATAACGGTGTTTTTGATGCGAACAATTACCATAGATGAACTGCAAGGTTTTCGAGATGCACTCTTGGATTTGTGTGTTCGTGTAGACTTGAATGGAATGGAGGTATTGGATATAGTAGGTACAGGAGGCGATGGAAAAAATACATTTAATATTTCAACACTAAGTTGTTTTATTGTAGCAGGTACAGGAAATAAAGTTGCTAAGCATGGCAACTATGGAGCATCTTCTATCAGTGGTTCTAGTAATGTAATGGAGCAGTTGGGATACCGATTTACCAATGATGTTGAAATCTTGCGCGATCAATTAGCTACTTTAAATATTTGTTTTTTGCATGCACCTTTGTTTCACCCTGCTTTAAAAATAGTTGGTCCAGTTCGGAGGAATTTGGGTATCCGTACTTTTTTTAATATGCTTGGGCCAATGGTGAATCCTGCTTTTCCAAAGCATCAATTAGTAGGAGTTTATAATTTAGAAATGGCGAGGATATATAATTATTTATTGCAACCTACAGGAAATAATTTTACTATTATTCATAGCCTTGATGGCTATGATGAGGTTTCCTTAACGGGAGATACTAAAGTAATTACCAATGAAGGAGAAAGAATTTACAGTGCCGAAGAGTTAGGCAAAACAGTAGTAAATGCCGAAGATATTTATGGAGGAGATACTGTAGAAGCCGCCGCTCAAATATTTATTAATATTCTAGAAGGGAAGGGAAGTTTGGCACAGAATGCAGTGGTATTATCTAATTCGGCGATGGCATTACAGTGTACTGGACATTACAGTTCATACGATGAATGTTATCAACTAGCAGTAGATAGTTTAGAGAGTGGAAAGGCTTTGGGCATTCTTAAAAAGCTTTGTAATTAATTATCATTTTTTAAAAATAGGATCTTATTTATTGATCCTAAATTATAAATTTTTAGTACTAGTATGAATATTTTAGATACCATTATTGCAAAAAAAAACATAGAGGTTGCTAGTAATAAAGCTAGCGTGAGTATAGATGAATTAAAAAAAAGTGATTTATTTACGCGATCTACCTTTTCATTAAAAGAATTTCTTCTTGATGAAACTAAAACTGGAATTATTGCTGAGTTTAAACGTCAGTCTCCATCCAAAGGAATTATTAATGGTACGGCAGATGTGTTGGAAGTAACTCAGGCCTATACTTTGAATGGGGCAAGTTGTCTTTCAATACTAACGGATGAATATTTTTTTGGAGGATCTGCTCAAGATCTTATAAAAGCTAGAGTAAATAATATTCCGATTCTTCGAAAAGATTTCATTATTGATGAATATCAAATTGTAGAAGCTCGGTCAATGGGGGCAGATGTAATTTTATTAATCGCCGCTTGTTTAACACCAGAGAGAGTAAAAGAATTGGCCACTTTTGCAAAAAGTATTCAGTTGGAAGTATTATTGGAAATACATTCAGATGAAGAGCTAAAACATATATGTGATGAAACAGAATTGGTAGGGGTAAATAATCGAGATCTAAAAACATTTAGTGTAGATATTAATCGCTCAATTGAATTAAGTAAAAAAATACCGGATAACAAAATTAAAATTGCTGAGAGCGGTATTAATGATATTGAAACAATTCGTATCTTTCGGAAGGCTGGATTTAAAGGTTTTTTAATTGGAGAAAACTTTATGAAGCAGCCTGACCCAACGATTGCTTTTGTTAATTTTGTTGAACAACTTAATGCAAAAGAAACATGAGAGTAAAAGTGTGTGGTATCACCCAGGTAGAGCAGTTGTCAATCTTACCTGAACTAGGTGCAGCATTTGCAGGACTTATTTTTTATCCTAAGTCGCCCCGTTATGTGTTGCGGCATATGACTACCAGTCAGATAAAAAAAGAAGCGAATACCAACAAAGTAGGTGTTTTTGTAAATGCATCCATTGAAGAGGTCTTGCAGATGGTGGATGAATGTAGACTTCATATGGTTCAATTGCATGGAGACGAAACACCTCGCTATTGTGAAAAACTAGCAGATTATATTTCAGTAATTAAAGCTTTCCGAATCACCGAAACTGATAATATAAACTGGCGAATTAAAGAATACAGTGATGTATGTGACATGTATTTGTTTGACACAGAGGGTGCGGGTTATGGAGGAACAGGCAAGAAATTTAATTGGGAACAATTAAAAGATGTGGTAGTGGGAAAACCTTATTTCTTGAGTGGTGGAATAGAGCCAACGGATGTAAATAAAGTAAAAGAATTTTTAACAAAGCCAGAGTCTAAAGCATTGTTTGCTATTGATATCAATAGCAAATTTGAATCTTCACCTGGTATAAAAGATATTGAATTAATAAAAAATTTTACTCATCAGCTATAATTAATAAACATATATGTCAATGAATATAAAAGTATGTGGACTTACTCAACTGAAACAATTACAACAGCTAGATGCTTTGAATGTTGCGTTTGCGGGTTTGATATTTCATAAAGATTCCCCACGCTATGTGGTTGGTAAAATTGCTAAGGATGAATTGAAGGATGCTGATTTTGATTTGAAAAAAGTAGGTGTATTTGTAAATGCTGATTATGATGAAATTATGCAGATGATAGATGATTACGGATTAGATGTAGTTCAGTTGCATGGTGATGAAACTCCTGAATTGTGCGAAGAGTTGTCTGACGAAGTGGAAGTGATTAAAGCATTTTCTATAAGCGATAAAATAACTTCAATAGATGACATGATTGTTGACTATGATGATGTGTGTGATTATTATTTATTTGATACTGCTTCTAAGGATGGAAAAGTAGGAGGTACAGGTGAAAAGTTTGATTGGAAGTTGGTTAAGAAAAGTAAAATTGAGAAGCCATTTTTTTTAAGTGGAGGGATTAGCTTAGATGATTTGGAATTAATTAAATCATTCAAACATCCTGACTATTATGGCATAGATGTGAATAGTAGGTTTGAGAAAAGTCCAGGAATAAAAGACATGGCTTTGTTGCTGCAATTAAGACAAGGAATTAAATAAATTCTGAATAAAAGCTAAGTAGATATTTAAATAAGATATGATTAACGTACGAAATGCAACTGAAGAGGATCTACCAGCGATGTTAGAAATCTACAATGAAATTATCATTAATACGATGGCGGTATGGCATGAGCAACCTCATACCATTGAAATGAGGGAAGAATGGTTTTCACAAAAAAAGGAACAGGGTTTTCCTGTTTTGGTGGCCGAATTGCAAGGTTTAGTTGTAGGGTTTAGTACAATCGCTACCTTTCGACCTTGGTCGGGTTTTAGATTCACGGTGGAGAATTCGGTATATGTTCGTCCTGAAAACAGGGGACAGGGCGTTGCGAAACTATTATTACCAGCTTTGATTGATGCCGCCAAGCAATTAAATATTCATGCAATAGTTGCTGGAATTGAAGCTACCAATGAAGTAAGTATTTCATTACATGAAAAATTTGGTTTTATTGAGGTAGCTCATTTTAAAGAGGTGGGATTTAAGTTTGGAAGATGGATGGACCTTAAATTTTTAGAGTTAATACTTTAATATATTTTAATTTTCAAAAATCGGCGTAGTTAAAATGAGTATTTTTTTAAATAATATTTTTCTTTATAGTTCTCTTCAGTGAGTATAAAATTTTAAATTGTAAATAATGACAGCTCAACAAAATAATTTTTCTGTAGACACCCATGGATACTATGGAGATTTCGGAGGTGCTTTTATTCCTGAAATGCTTTATCCTAATGTTAAGAATTTGCAGGAACAGTACTTACAGATTATGGGTGATCCTGTTTTTCAGGAATCTTTCCAGCAGTTGTTAAAGGATTATGTGGGTCGTCCCACTCCATTATTTTTTGCTGAAAGACTCAGTCAAAAATATGGGGCTTCTATATATTTAAAAAGGGAAGACCTTTGTCATACAGGTGCGCATAAAATTAACAATACCATTGGGCAAATATTACTTGCTGAAAGGTTAGGTAAAAAAAGGATCATTGCTGAAACGGGAGCTGGTCAGCACGGAGTGGCTACTGCTACTGTATGTGCTCTTAAAGGGTTGGAATGTATTGTTTATATGGGTGAAAAGGACATTAAACGTCAGGCACCCAATGTGGCTCGAATGAAAATGCTTGGGGCAAAGGTGGTCCCTGCTATTAGTGGCAGTAAAACATTAAAGGATGCTACCAATGAAGCAATCAGAGATTGGATTAATAATCCAGTTGATACACATTATATTATTGGAAGTGTTGTGGGGCCGCATCCTTATCCAGACATGGTGGCTAGATTTCAAAGTGTAATCAGTGCAGAAATAAAAAAACAATTAATTGAAAAAACGGGTAGTCCTTATCCTACGCATGTGATAGCTTGTGTAGGTGGTGGAAGTAATGCAGCTGGTGCATTCTATCATTTTTTAGATGATTTATCAGTTAAATTAGTAGCGGTGGAAGCAGCTGGTTGTGGTATTAATAGTGGAATGAGTGCAGCTACTACTCAACTAGGTAAACCAGGTATTTTGCATGGGAGTAAGAGTTTGTTGATGCAAACCGAAGATGGACAGGTGGTAGAACCGCACAGCATTTCAGCGGGATTGGATTACCCTGGAATTGGACCATTGCATGCTCATTTATTTAAAAGTGGTAGAGGTACTTTTATGAGCGCTACAGATGAACAGGCGATGCAGTCAGCTTTTGAAATTAGCCGAACTGAGGGGATTATACCTGCTTTAGAAACTGCACATGCTTTCTCAGTCTTAAATGATATGGATTTCAAAAAAACCGATGTGGTGGTAATTTGTTTGAGTGGAAGGGGAGATAAGGATTTAGATACCTATATGAAATATTTGTAGTTTTTCTGTTATTAATTAAATCATTCAAACTACTAAAAGTATTAAAGATTATGAACAGAATTGATTCGTTGTTTAATCAAAAAAAGCAGTCGGTATTAAATGTGTATTTTACTGCTGGCTATCCACAGTTGAACAGTATGGCGGATGTGCTAAGTTCCTTGCAAGATAATGGTGCTGATATTATAGAAATTGGAATGCCCTACAGTGACCCGTTAGCAGATGGTCCGGTGATTCAGCAAAGTAATATGATTGCCTTAGATAATGGAATGAGTATTCCTGTTCTTTTTGATCAATTAAAAAATATTCGAACTACTATTCATCTCCCCATTATTTTAATGGGCTATATGAATCCAATTTTGCAATTTGGACTTAAAAATTTCTGTGAAGCCGCCGCAGCAGTAGGAGTGGATGGGGTGATATTACCCGATTTACCAATGTATGAATTCGAGAATGAATATCAATCACTTTTTAATGAATACGGACTTAAATTTATTTTTTTGGTAACACCTGAAACAGGAGAAGAAAGAATCCGAAAAATTGATGACTTATGTAGTGGATTTTTATATGCAGTATCTTCTTCCTCCACCACTGGAAATAATAAAGTGATTGCTGACCAATCAGCTTATTTTAAGCGATTGAAAGAGATGCAATTGAATAATCCCATCCTAGTAGGTTTTGGAATAAAAGATAAGGAAACTTTTCAGTCG
>CAMBTV010000103.1 GCA_945870835.1 Chitinophaga pinensis | reverse complement strand
AGCGCATCTGCATCCTGCAATGCTTCATACTGATTTTCAACAAATGAAATCCTATCTCCAACCAATTGTTTTACATTTTGCATGGCTTCAGGGTCAAAAGCAGCAATGGTAGCACCTTCAGACAGTATTGCCTCAATCAAATACAAGGCAGGAGCTTCACGGATATCATCCGTATTTGGCTTAAAAGCTAATCCCCACAACGCTATTTTTTTACCCCTCAACTCATTATTGAAATAGGCTTTGATACTAGGAATTAAATGTAGTTTTTGTTTTTCATTTACGTTCATCACAGCCTCTAATATCTTGAAATTATACCCGACTTCTGTTGATGACTTTGCCAAGGCCTGCACATCTTTTGGAAAGCAACTTCCCCCATAGCCAATACCTGGAAATAAAAAACGTTTTCCAATACGCTCATCGCTTCCAATACCCCTTCTTACCATATCTACATCTGCTCCTAACAATTCACAGAGTTGAGCTATTTCATTCATGAAAGTAATTTTCATCGCCAAAAAAGAATTAGCGGCATATTTTGTCAGCTCAGCACTTTTTTCATCCATATAAATTACTGGATTTCCCTGGCGAACAAAAGGAGCATATAATTCACTCAATATAATTTTAGCTTTTTCTGATGAAGTTCCAATCACTACCCTATCTGGTTTCATGAAGTCTTCCACTGCTACCCCCTCTCTCAAAAATTCTGGATTACTAACGATGTCAAATGTTCCCTCAATACCCCCATTACTCATCAAAGCCTGTCTAACTTTTTCAGCTGTCCCAACTGGCACCGTACTCTTATCAATGATTACCTTATAATCACCTTGTTCAATTAACGCACCCAATTCTTTGGCCACTCCCAAAATATATTTCAAATCTGCACTGCCATCTTCTCCTGGAGGGGTAGGAAGTGCAAGAAAAATTACTTGCGCATTTTTAATACCTTCTGATAAAGAGGTCGTAAAACTCAACCGCTCATCTTTTTGATTTTTAATAAATATTTTTTCTAAACCAGGCTCATAAATAGTGATCTGGCCGGAAGTTAATTTTTCAACTTTTGCTTGATCAATATCTACACAAACAACATCGTTGCCAGTTTCTGCAAAACATGTACCTGTTACCAATCCTACATATCCTGTTCCAATTACTGTTATATTCATTTTAGTTATTTTGAATGGATGTAATCTAATACATTAGAAATAATAAAATCTTGTTGTTCGCTATCCAATTCTGTATGAATGGGAAGAGAGATTACCCTTTCGCACAACCAGTCCGTAACTGGCAAATTAAATTCGCTACCACCAAAAGAATCAAACATCTTTTGTCGATGGCAAGGCACAGGGTAATAAATCATGGATGGAATACCTTTCTCAGTTAGATATTGATGAAGACCGTCCCTAGAATACCCTTTTTTATTTTGATCAATTAAAACAAGTGTATACTGATGATAAACGTGACTACTATAAGATGCCATTTTCGGCAAATCAAATACATCGACCTCTTTAAAAGCATTGTTATAATAATCTGCCGCTTTTTTTCGAGCTTCATTGTACTCATCCAAGTAGCCTAATTTAATTGAAAGAATAGCCGCTTGAATAGCGTCTAGTCTAGAATTTACTCCAACTACATCATGATAGTATCTTTTACTCTGACCATGCGCTGCAATCATTTTTATTTTTTCAGCAAGCTCGTCATCATTGGTAGTAATTGCTCCTCCGTCTCCATAAGCACCTAAGTTTTTGGAAGGATAAAAAGAAGTACAGCCGATATGGCCAATTCCCCCTGTTTTAACAACGGTTCCATTACTGAAAGTATATTTACATCCAATAGCTTGTGCATTGTCTTCGATAACAAATAAGTTATGTTTTTGAGCAGTGGCCATTATTTTCTCCATTTCAGCGGCATGGCCATACAAATGCACTGGAACAATGGCTTTTGTTTTTGTAGTAATCGCTTTTTCGATTGAACTTGCATCCATACAAAATGTAACAGGATCCACTTCCACAAATACAGGCTTTAACTTTAATAAAGCAGCCGCTTCTACTGTAGCAATGTAGGTAAAGGAAGGTGTAATCACTTCATCGCCTGGCTGAAGATCCAATGCCATAAAGGCTATTTGAAGTGCATCGGTTCCGTTGGCACAGGGCACTACATGCTTCACTTCATTAAAAGATGCCAAATTAACTGCAAAATCATTTACAACCTTACCTCCTATAAACTGGGAACTATCAAGCACCGCCAAAACAGCTGCTTCGATTTGAGGTTTTATTTTCTGATACTGTGTTTTAGTATCTACCATTTGCAACTGCCTCATAGATTAATTTTTAGAGATTGCAAAGATAGTATATCGAGAATAAGCACCAAGTTTAGGGGCTTGGGTTTTAATTAGATACCAATATATTAAAAATTTGCTATTAGATTTGTCAAAAAATAAACGTTGGCTAAACTATTTTACGAGCTTTTCTTACTACTCTATGCTACTGCATTTAGGATAGCCGCATTATTCAATACCAAGGCCAGGCTGGGTTTACAGGGAAGGAAAAATATATTTTTAACTATGAAAGCTAACCACTTTCCTTCTTCAAGAAAGGTGGTGTGGATGCACTGTTCAAGCGTAGGAGAATTCGAACAGGGAAGGCCGTTAGTGGAATCACTTAAAAAAGACTACCCTTCTATTTATATTGTAATCACTTTTTTTTCAGCATCTGGATATGAAGTAATGAAAAATTATAAAGGTGCTGACCAAATTTATTATTTACCATTTGATGGCGCCTCCAATGCAAAAAAAATGGTAGATATACTCAACCCTTCAATGGTGCTATGGATAAAATATGAATTCTGGTATCACTATTTGCATGAATTCAAAATAAGAAATATCCCTGTTTTACTAGTATCTGGTATTTTCAGAAATTCTCAACCTTTTTTTAAATGGTATGGAAGCCTTTGGAAAGAAATGCTGTCATCGATTAGTTATTTTTTTGTTCAGAATGAAAGCTCTTTAAAATTACTTTCCTCCATAGCAATCAATGACAATGTACTTATTACAGGAGATACAAGATTTGATCGGGTAATTGAAATTGCTGAAAAATTTGAACCAATTCCTATCATTGAAAAATATTGCGAAAAAAATAGGGTACTCGTTGCCGGGAGTACTTGGGAAGAAGATGAGACTGAACTTGTCCACTATATAAAAGCAAATCCATCAATAAAATTTATTATTGCTCCTCATGAAACTGACCCTGGAAACATTCAACAAATGAAAAGAAATTTTCCGAATGCCTTACTTTATACAGATTTAATCAACGGGTCAGTCGACCAAAATGAAATAAAAAACTTACTAATTGTAGACAATGTAGGAATGCTTTCTAGGCTTTATCACTATGCTAACATAACCTATGTTGGGGGTGGCTTTGGAGCAGATGGGGTTCACAATGTTCTAGAGGCAGCAGTATATGGTAAGCCAGTAATCTTTGGTCCAGAATACAAAAAATATGCAGAAGCCATCGGGCTAGTTGAAAGCGGTGGAGGAATTCCTATTAAAAATGCGCTAGAATTGGAATCTGTTTTAAATTTATTGTGGAAACAAGAAGATGTCTTGAAAACAAAAGGAAAAGCTGCCGAAAAATTTGTTTTCTCCAATGCCGGAGCTAGTAAAAAGATTATTCAATTCGTTCAGGAAAATCGTCTTCTTACCAATTGATCAAAAAGCTGAACGGATAAGCTATCATTTTTCCAACCCAATTTTGTTTTTAACTCTCTGCGAATCCAATAGTCTGCTTCTGGCCAAATCGAAAAACTATTAATTGTTTTGATGCTTCTTTCGAAAACAGATTCATCTCCATCAAATAAATCATTGATAAATAAAAAGCGATCGTTAATGCCTATGGCTTTTTTCAAGTCCTTAATTGGCCCAGCCGATAAGACATCACTAACCTCCACTTTATTTTCCTTCAGTTGGTCATTGATTGAAAGAGCTTGTTCTTCTACCAACTGTTTTTCAGGGGCCTTTTGATAAACTACAGGCTGTATTGGTTGAATAGACTGAGTAGGAATATCGACTTCCTCAGATTCAATAACTAATTTTGGTTTGCTTTGGCCACTAATCTGTCGCATCAACATAGCATTCTGCTTAATTTCATCCAGCTCAGCTGCTAATTCAGCTTCGTCGATTTGTAAAATTCCAATAATCTTTTTCTCAACATCAGGAATAGCATAAGTTGCAGTAGACAATGGCTTCTGAATAACTGGGGGCACAACTAGAGCTGCTGATTTTAATGTAACAGTCTCATTTCTAGCTAGTTCTTCAGATTTATTGTCACGCAAATGAGCTAATTCTAGCTGTAACATTTGTACCGTATTTAAAAGTAGCTCCGCTGAAACCCCTTCATTAAATT
The DNA here is from genome assembly GCA_945870835.1 of Chitinophaga pinensis. Classification (GTDB taxonomy): domain Bacteria; phylum Bacteroidota; class Bacteroidia; order Chitinophagales; family Chitinophagaceae; genus Ferruginibacter; species Ferruginibacter pinensis_A. The sequence goes on along the minus strand of CAMBTV010000103.1, from coordinate 5,969 downwards.
GTTGTTGCAATTTCTGCAAAAGTGTTTCCACTCTTTCCATAAATAAAACAATTGATTTACATTACAAATAACAAAATTAGTTTTGACCATTGAATCAAAACCATAATCTTTGCAGTTATAGTGTTAAAGTTACAAACAGTATTTTAAAAAAATCTATAAATGTTTATTGAACCAAATATTACCGGTGGCCGACGTGGCTGGATTGAAGTCATTTGTGGAAGCATGTTTAGCGGAAAAACGGAAGAACTAATCCGCAGATTAAAAAGAGTAAAGATTGCTAATTTAAAAGCTGAAATATTTAAGCCTTCTATTGATAAGCGATATGATGAAATAAAAATCGTTAGTCATGATACCAATTTTATACAAAGTACTCCTGTAGAAAGTGCAAAGGATATTCTTTTACTTGCTCAGGATGCTGACGTGGTAGGTATAGACGAAGCTCAATTTTTTGATGAACAAATTGTTACCGTGTGTGAGCAACTTGCTTCAAAAGGAACAAGAGTAATTGTTGCAGGTCTTGATATGGATTACTCTGGAAAACCTTTTGCTCAAATACCTAACTTACTAGCAATTGCTGACTACATTACCAAGCTACATGCTATTTGTGTAGTATGTGGAAATATTGCCAATATTAGTTACAGAAAGAATAGCGAGGGTGGTCAAATTTTAATCGGCGAAAAAGAAGTCTATGAACCTAGGTGCAGAAACTGTATCAAAAAGTAAATTTAAAATGCTTTATCTAAAAAAATTAATGCACCATTCACTGTAAGAATTAAAATTGAAATATTGTACAATGATCAAATCAATTTTTGCCCTATTAAAGAAAGATCTACTGCTGGAGTTTAGACAACAACACAGTTTTTATGGTATTCTTTTATATATAGCCTCTACCATCTTTGTACTCTATCTTTCCATCAATAATCCAGAGGGGGATGTATGGAATGGTTTGTTCTGGATCATACAATTATTTGTTTGTGTAAATGCGGTAGCTAAAAGTTTTCTACAGGAAAGCAAAGGACGTATGCTATACTTCTATACTATTTCGGGAGCAAAAGAATTCATTATTGCAAAACTTATTTACAATATCCTACTAATGCTTATCATGAGCCTACTAAGTTTAGGCTTATTTTTTATTTTATTGAAAAACCCATTGGACAACACTTTACAATTTATAGGTATTGTTTGTATAGGTGGAATCAGTATCAGTTTGGTCTTTACCTTATTAGCAGCTATCGCCGCTAAGGCCCAACAAAACGCTGCATTAATGGCCATCATGGGATTCCCATTAATCATACCTCAACTACTACTACTCATCCGACTTTCGAAAGTTGCTTTTGGTGAAATTTTTAGAGAAGGCGCACTCTTGCAGTTATCGTTACTGATTGTAGGACTAGACATCATGGTGATAGCTCTTTCTATCATCTTATTTCCATTTTTATGGAAAGACTAATTTTTTAAAAAATGTAATTCATTGAGCGTATTTTAAAGAAGTGAATATACTTAGTATCCTAATACAATTTTGACTGAAGAAGCAATATCTAAAATAACAATTTGAACAAAAGACTGTTTTCCTTAAATTTGCATTATACATTTTTATTTACATGCGAAAAAGTTGGTGGAAAATATTAGCGGCCGTTTTACTCATATACACTTTTACTGCGGGTTTCTTAATTAAAGTGCCCCTCATAGGAAATCTAAAAGAAACCATTCGCAATCTCTTCTTTCATGTACCTATGTGGTTTGGTCAAATTATTTTATTAACTACTTCCTTAGTTTATTCGATTTTATATCTTCGTAAGCCTGATCTTCGCCGCGATATTTACGCTTCCTGCTTTGCCAAAACTGGCATTCTGATGGGCATACTAGGTTTAATAACAGGAGCTATTTGGGCTACCTATACTTGGGGAGAACCTTGGAGCAATGATCCAAAACAAATTGGCGTAGCAATTGCTCTTCTTATTTATTTTGCTTATTTAGTTTTACGCAATGCAATAACCGATATTGACAAACGCGCAAAAATAAGTGCGGTCTATAATATTTTTGCATACTTTATTTACCTGCCACTCATAATGATTTTGCCTAGATTGGTAGAATCTTTGCATCCTGGAGGTAAAGGTGTAGAAGGAAACCCTGGTCTAAATGGAGCAGACCTTGACGCTACGATGCGACTAGTTTTTTGGCCAGCAGTAATAGGTTGGACCCTTTTAGGGACTTGGATAACCACCCTTAACATCCGAATTTATTTAATTAGAGATAAAAACTTACTCAATGCGAAATAGAATTCACTATTTACTTTTATTGTTAGCTGGAATAATTTTAAGTACCCAAACTTTTGCTCAAGAAAATTTAGCAGCTGAAACTCCTATGCGCAGTAACGGAAAAATTTATGTAGTACTAGCCATTTGTATCACCATTCTATTAGGCCTATTTATCTACCTTTTATCAATTGATAGAAAAATTAAGCAAATAGAAGACAAACAATAATTCAATTTTACTAGCTTTCTAAATAATTAGTTTATAAAACTTTTTGCCCCCAGAAAAGTATATTACCAGCTAAATAAGTACAACCAAAAAAACTTATTGTAGCGTATTTTATTTTATATAATTCAAAGCACAATCAAATTTACCATCGCCCATTCCCAACTCTTGCGCAGCTGCATTACTAATTATTATCAGTAGTCCTGAATTTTGTTTTATATCTGGAATTAAATCCAACACCTTCGCATAAACACTTATGCCAGTTAAGTTACTGGTAATTTTTATTATCGTTCCAGAGTTGGAAGAATTATGCAAACAATAATATTTTCCATCCTCCCAACCACTATTGCTCTTAAATAAACCTGCTTCTCCTTTTTCAAAAGTCAATTCTCCTTTACGAACTTGTTCATCATAATCCGATTTAAATACTCCACCCTTGAAATCCTTGACAAGGCCAGCTGTTTTGGAGACTTGTTTAACAGGTGCCACCTCTTTGACCACTTTAGTTGCAATCGGTGCGCTGCTCACTTTCTCTGCAACTAATAAACTTACTTCGGCATTTTTCTTAGCCGTTTGTAATGGCTTAACTGGCTCAGAATTAACTGGCTCTTTTGCAACGACCACTGGTTTAACGGCGGCTTCAACCTTACTCTCAACCTTGCTATCAACCTTACTTGTTACAATATCAGCCGGCTTCACTTTTGCCATATTTGATAATGGTGAAAGCTCTTTTTTAATCTTTAGATATCCTACTATTAATTTGGTTCCATTGGCTATGCCATTTGCCTTTAGATTATTCCACTTCTTTAGCGTTTCAATAGGCACTTTATTAAAGAGAGTACTTATTTTATAAAGACTTTCCTTTCCATTTACAATATGATACAATGGAACTAAAACTTCGCCCTCTAATGCATCACCCGATTGTAAAAAATTAGAAGCTACTAATGGAATCTTTAATTTCTGCCCCAAACTCAAACCATTTTCCAATACAAGATTATTAAAAGGAGCCACTTCTTTTGGGCTCACATTGTAAATACGACCAATGCTATAATAATTTTCCTTTGGAGCAACTTTGTGGTCTACAAATAAATTTGGCGCTTCGCCTTCAACCAATAATAATTTATTTTGAGCCTGAACCAATAATGGTAAAGAAAATAATGCAATCAATAAAAACTTCATATGCTGACTATTTATTCGATGCAAAGATGGGAAATTTTGTTGACTACTAGCAATATTATAAACATCAAAAATAGTTGAAATGAAAAAATAGTAGAGAATATTGTCTCTACTTATTGACGATACGCCACTCTTTGGGATAGTAGTTATTAATTCGATTTGACAATAGCTTTATCCACCCTAATTTAATTTGTTGGTAGGTTAATAAAATCCATCCTTTATAATTTGTTTCGATGTTTATATCCTGTTTTCTTAAATATTCCAGCGCAGTTGATTTGTCAACTTCAATGCCAGCAATCAATGGATTAATTATATTACTCAAGGCAAGCTCATGGTCTGGGATTAATTCGCTTCTTATGATGACGCCCAATTTTACTCCAGCCTTTTTAATATAAAGCGCCGATTGTAAAATTGCTAAATCCTTTTCCAAGTATAATGGTACTGCAATCACTTCCTCCTTTTGCTTTATAAAGAAAAAATTATCCCATTTATCAATCCATGGTTTTATCACTTCTATTTCTTTAGAAGTCAATCTCTCAGATTTGCCCTTTACATTCAAATCTCTTTTTTCCAAACCAGATAGATTTTCCTTCCTAAAAGCTGCAATAAAAAAACCCTCCCCTTTCAATTTATCTGGATAAAAACGATATCCTTTAGCCCTAGATATTGAAGCAGTAGTTTCAATAATATTCCATTCATTTTTTAACTGAAATGAAATAGATTCAAGTCCAAAATCATTGATCAGCCAGTCACTAATGTCCTCATCTTCCATGGGTGAATAGGAGCAGGTAGAATAAATTAATGTTCCACCATCCTTCAATGTAGGTAAGATATCTGCTAAAATACGTTGTTGACGATGACAGCACATTTCAACACTTTGCTCACTCCACTCATTAACTGCCCTAGGGTCTTTTCTAAAAAGTCCACTTCCACTGCAAGGTGCATCTACTACTATCAAATCAAAATAACCTTGAAGCCTTTGGAAATCTTTGGGATCATTGTTTGTGACGACCACATTTGCTGCACCCCATTTTATAATATTTTCCGATAATACAGTTACCCTTAATTTGATAACTTCATTACTAACTAAAATACTTTTATCAGAAATCACAGATTGAAGCAAAGTGGATTTTCCTCCAGGGGCAGCACAAAGATCTAATACCCTCAAAGATTGTGAAAGATCAATTGACTGACGAATTGCTTCTTCCAAAAACATACTACTTGCTTCTTGAACATAGTAAGCCCCTCCATGAAATAAAGGATCTGTTGTAAAGGAAGGACGAGATGAAAGATAGTATCCATTTGCATTCCATGGTACTGACGAGAAGGCTATTGCTTCATTGTTATTTTCTACCGAAAAAATAGTTGATTGGTCTACCGGCTTCTGAGCATTAAATCTTACCGAAGTAATTTGCTCCCCGGATTGATGTACTTTTTCGAAGGCTTCTTTATCAAAGCCTTTGGTCTCAATTAATGAATCGATAAGAGCAGATGGAACTTTCAAAGGACCAGGATATTAAAAGATAAAAGAACAGTATTTGTTTTCACCATTTTGTTCATATTCCTATTATCATGATAAAAAATATTAATACAAATTTAGTTATAATTAGAACCGAATTTTAAAATGTTGTTTTACTTTATAATCTGGATTTACAAAGACAATTCCAACAAAAAAAAGATCAATAGTAAGTGTAACTGCTGGATGATGCTGTATATAGATCCAAGCTTCCTCCATTTCACTGCTCCAATGGATATCATCCATTACAAATATGGAGGTAGATTTAGAATAGTCAAGTAACTGGTGGAAATAATTGATTGTAGAAGATTTTCGGTGATTGCCATCTACAAAAGCAAAATCAACCTTTCGCATAATGGTTAAAAGCGAAGGAAGAGTTTTAGAGAAATCTCCTGCTATTATTTGAATATTACTCAAATTCATTGAATCAAAATTTTTCTGAGCAATGGAAGCAATTCTTTCAGCTCCTTCACAGGTGAATAATTTTGCCGAAGGATTTCCAAAGGAAAGGTAAGAGCTTGTAATGCCCAAAGAAGTACCTAATTCAAGCAGAACAGCCGGTTGATAGTATTGTATCATTCTAAATAATAACTGTGCGAATTTTTTCGACTTCAAAGAGGAGCCAGCAATGGCATTTACTTTTCTTGTACTAGAAGGTGTTAGTGAAGAACCAGCTCCAAAATCTTCCACCTCAATTAGCTCCTCGTTTGAAAGTAAAACTTTTCTGCAGTCTTCTACCTTATTGTAGCAATCATATATTTTCCTATCTGTTAGTACATTTTTAATAAAGTCAAATACA
>CAMBTV010000102.1 GCA_945870835.1 Chitinophaga pinensis | reverse complement strand
TTTGGGATGCATTGTTGAAAATTAGTTAGCCAAAATATTTTTAATTCTTCTTACCATTTTTGAATTTATATTTTACCATTTTTAATTTCATCCACTATTGCTGGATCCAAGAGGGTAGAGGTATCTCCTAAGTTTTCTGTCTCTCCTTCCGCAATTTTTCTCAATATCCTTCTCATAATTTTTCCACTTCTTGTTTTGGGTAGGCCGGTTACAAACTGTATTTTATCTGGCTTAGCAATAGGTCCAATAATTTTAGCGACTGTTAAACTGATATCCTGTCTGCGAAGTGCTTCATCTCCATGATGACCATTATAAATCACAAAAGCATAAATTCCTTGCCCTTTAATATCGTGCGGATACCCTACAATTGCACTTTCTACCACGCCAGCATGCATGTTGATTGCGTTTTCTACCTCAGCAGTGCCAATCCTATGTCCGCTAATATTGAGTACATCATCTACTCTACCCGTAATTCGGTAAAATCCATTCTCATCTTTTAATGCACCATCACCTGTAAAATATAAATTAGGATAGGTGGCAAAATAATTAGTGCGACAACGTTCATGATCACCATAGGTTGTTCTTAAAATTCCTGGCCAAGGAGCTCTCATACAAAGATTACCTTTCATTAATCCATTCTCATCTTTTTCAGTTACTTCTTTCCCATTTTCGTCTACTAGTAAGGGTTGTACACCAGGTAATGGCAGGGTAGCCCAACTAGCTTTTGCTGGCGTGACGCCAGCAAGGTTGCTGATTAAACACCCACCCGTTTCTGTTTGCCACCATGTATCCACTATGGGACATTTTTTTTGACCAATATTTTCGTCGTACCAATGCCAAGCCTCTTCATTAATTGGCTCACCTACTGTACCTAATATTTTTAAGGAGGATAAATTTTTTCCTTTGATAGGCTCGGTTCCAAAAGTCATTAGACTGCGAATAGCCGTGGGCGCTGTGTATAGACAGTTTACTTTATGTTTTTCTACAATATCCCAAAAACGTCCTGCATCAGGCCATGTAGGAATACCTTCAAACATCAGTGAGGTAGCGCCTGCACTTAATGGACCATACACAATATAACTATGCCCAGTAATCCATCCAATATCTGCTGTACAAAAATGGATGTCACCTGGTTGATATTGAAACACATTTACAAAAGTATAGTTGGTCCACACCATATACCCTGCTACACTATGAACAACTCCCTTTGGTTTGCCAGTAGAGCCGGAAGTATATAAAATAAACAACGGATCTTCTGCATCCATTTCTTCTGCAGGAAAAGATACTACTCCATCTTTTTCAATCTGCGTTTCTGCATATTCCATCTCATCTTCCCACCACACATCTCTTCCCTTAATCATTGAAACAGGCGTACGCGTTCGGGTATAAACAATTACTCGCTTCACCGTTTTATTTCCGATCAAGGCTTCATCAATTACACTTTTAAGTGGAATATCTTTCCCACCTCTATAAGCACCATCACAGGTAACAATAAAGGTCGCTTGTGCATCTTCTAGTCTATCAGCAATACTTTGTGCACTGAATCCTCCAAATATAACACTGTGTATCGCACCAATTCTTGCGCAACCTAAAACTGCATAAGCCAACTCAGGCACCATACCCATATAAATACAAACTCTGTCTCCTTTTTTTACACCATTATTTTTTAATACCTGCGCAAATTGACAAACTCTTTTATGCAAGCGAGCATAGGTTACCGTTCTAACTCTTTCCTCTGGATTATTAGGCTCCCAAATGATAGCTGGTTGGTCGGCCATAGTAGCTAAATGACGGTCGATACAATTTTCTGTAATATTCAATTTCCCACCTTTATACCATTCAATTTTTGGTTCGGCGAAATTCCAATTTAGTACACTCTCCCATTTCTTACGCCAATAAAAATTTTCTGCAATATCTCCCCAAAACTTTTCTGGATCTTCCACACTTTTTTTGTACTCGCTTTGGTACTGCTCTAATGACTTAATCTGGTAAGCGTATGACATAGTAGAATATAATTTATTTGTTAGCCTTCTATTCAATGAATATATTTATCAAAATTATTAAAAAGCTGACAGTTATCTCAAACTTAAAATACAGACATGGTCTTATCAAACGGAAAGGGAATTGGAAAGGTAATATTTTCTTCCTCTCTTGGTACTTTAATTGAGTGGTACGACTTTTATATTTTTGGGATGTTGGCCAAAACTATTTCCATTCAGTTTTTCCCAGAAGGTAATGATACAGCAGCCTTATTAAGCACGCTAGCTATTTTTGCGGCTGGATTTTTAGTTCGTCCTTTTGGGGCATTGGTATTCGGAAGATTGGGCGATATGATTGGCAGAAAATCTACTTTTTTATTTACACTGGTTTTAATGGGCGGTTCCACCTTTCTTATTGGACTGATACCAGGATATCGCACCATTGGAATCGCTGCTCCTTTGCTAGTACTTTTATTGAGACTCATACAAGGGCTTGCACTGGGCGGAGAATATGGAGGTGCTGCAACTTATGTAGCTGAACATTCACCCGTTAATAAAAGAGGTTATTATACTAGTTGGATACAAACGACCGCCACTTTAGGACTATTTGTGGCACTCGGAGTAATCATGTTGGTAAAATCAAATATGACCGATGCCTCTTTTACATCTGAGTGGGGCGGATGGCGCTATCCTTTTTGGATTTCTATTTTATTAGTAATCGTTTCTATTTATATACGCTTAAAGATGAGCGAATCTCCCTTGTACACCAAATTGAAAAAAGAAGGAAAAGCTTCCTTAAATCCTTTGAAAGAAAGCTTTGGTAATAAAGGGAATTTCAAAATGGTATTGCTAGCCTTGTTTGGTGCTGTAATGGGCCAAGGCGTAGTCTGGTATACGGGTCAATTTTATGCGCAGTCTTTTTTAGAAAATACGGCAAAGATTGAATTTATGCAGAATAGAGAAATCATGTTGTGGGGTATTGGATTGGCCACCCCTTTCTTTTTAGTATTTGGAGCATTGAGCGACCGCATCGGTAGAAAATGGATTATGCTTTCGGGTATGTTATTAGGTGTAATTTTTTATCGACCCATCTTCAATACTTTTTTAAAAGATACCAATATAAAAGAATGGAAAAAGATGGAGGGCAATGCTACTCCTACAATCATCAGCAAAGAAATATTGAAAGTTGATAGCACACAAATTGGAAATGAGTTGGTGCAGGTAACGCATTCGAAAATTAAATGGCAATCACAGCAGGGTACTGGCTTTACTGAAACTAGAGCAGACACTATTTTAAATTCCGAAGCAACTCAAGGCCTAACGAAAGAAGATACTAAACCCGTATTTGCTGATAAAGTACTTTCTGCTCCAATGAAATGGAAATTTATTTCCTTGGTTTTTGTAATGATATTATTTGTAACGATGGCGTATGCGCCTATAGCTGCGTTTTTAGTAGAATTATTTCCTACTAGAATTCGATACACTTCCATGAGTTTGCCTTATCATATTGGTAATGGTGTATTTGGTGGATTAGTACCCTTCATCGCCACCTTACTTTCTGCTGGAAGTCCTACCGATCCATTGGTTGGACTTTGGTATCCTATTTTAATTGCAGCATTGTGTGTAGTAATTGGCACTTTTTATCTTAGTAATAAGATTGATAAAAATATCAATGATTAAAAAATTAAACATGAATAGTATAAAAAAGATAATGGGTTTTTTCTGGATGATACTTGCGCCGGTAGTAATTTATTTGCTAGTAAGAGCAGCCATACAAAATATTGATAGTACCGGTACAAAAGATATCAATAAACCAGTCCCTTGGATCATCATCATTACCATATTCACTCCAATAGCAATTGGCTTGATGATTTTTGGTTACTATTCTTTGAAGGGAGAATATGATCATCTTCCTAGAAGTTCGGATGACTTGTAAATAATTTTCATTCATCCGCTATCCTTTTTTTAATTTTGTCGAAATAACTTTCATTTTACAGAAAAATAAACAATTATTATGTTAATGCATCAAACAATGAGGTGGTATGGGCCGAAAGACCCTGTTAGTTTATCTGATATTCTACAGGCAGGTTGCGAGGGGGTTGTAACTGCACTACATCAAATACCAGTGGGAGATATTTGGCCTGTAGAGGCTATCATGGAACGTAGGCAATTGGTTGAATCAGGCGGATTAACCTGGACGGTGGTAGAAAGCTTGCCGGTGAGTGAGGATATTAAAAAGAATAGCGGAGACTGTTTACTGCATATTGAAAATTACAAACAAAGTCTGCGCAATTTGGCGACCTGCGGAATAAAGGTAGTCACCTATAATTTTATGCCAATTTTAGACTGGATGAGAACAGATGTTTCTTATACAATGAAAGACGGCAGTAAGGCTTTGTATTTTGAAAGACTTGCATTTATTGCCTTTGATCTGTACCTGTTGAAAAGACCAGGTGCTGAAAAAGATTATACTGCTGTTGAAATAAAAAATGCCAAAGACAAATTTGATTCCATGTCGGCAGAAGAAAAAGATAGAATTTTTAGTAACACTTTGATGGGATTACCAGGAAGTGTTGTTTCTTTTACGCCTGAGCAAATTTTAGCCGCATTGAAAACTTATGAGGGCATTGATGCACAAAAATTAAAAAAACATTTATTTAATTTTTTACAAGAAGTTGTTCCTGTTGCAGAATCCTGTGGACTAAAGATGGCAATCCATCCGGACGACCCACCTTATCCAATTTTGGGCTTGCCTAGAGTGGTAAGTACCGAGCAAGATGCAGCCGAAATTATCAATGCGGTACCATCTGTTGCCAATGGACTGTGCTTTTGTACTGGTTCTTATGGAGCTAGAAAAGACAATGACATACCTGCAATGTTGAAACGCTTTGGAGATCAAGTGCACTTTTTACATTTGCGCAATACCAAACGCGATGAGGAAGGAAATTTTTATGAAGCAGATCATTTAGCTGGGGACACGGATATGTACGAAGTGGTGAAAGAAATTTTCAATATTCAAAAGAGAAGAAATATTTCCATTCCAATGCGCCCCGATCATGGTCACCAAATGCTAGATGATCTAAAAAAAGTTACCTATCCTGGTTACTCTGCTATCGGCAGACTAAGAGGCTTAGCAGAATTGCGTGGGGTAGAATATGCCATTAGTAAAAGTAATAGCTAATTTTTTTAGATACACTCTATTTAGCATCAGGCAAAATCGATTGATAAATGATATCCTGAATGGTAGTCCTAATATTCATTTTTAATAGTAAGGCATTGTCGCTACTTGGGTTAACCCGATTGCTTAAAAATACATACACTAATTTTTTTGCCGGATCAGCCCAAGTGCAGGTACCTGTAAATCCAGTATGGCCAAAACTAAGTGGGGAGGCTGCTATGCAAGGATAAGGATCAGGACGAGTTTTATTATCTTTCTCAGGTTTATCAAAACCATATCCTCTTCTACTTTTTTTGCTATGGTATGCGGTGAAAAAATCAATCGTTGTTTTTTTCAGATACTGATTACCATTCATCTTTCCGCCATTTAGTAACATTTGCATAATCACTGCTATATCATATGCATTGCTAAACAAACCAGCATGGCCAGCTACTCCTCCAAACATAGCAGCTCCCGGATCATGCACATCACCTTGTATCAACTGCTTTCTAAAACTATTTTCATTTTCTGTAGGTACAATCTGATTTAGGGGTAGATACTCTCTCGGTTTAAAACCTGCGGTAGTTAATCCGAGTGGCTTGTAAAATTCTTTTTTCACAAATTCGTTAAGCGGCATACCACTAATGGCTTCTACTACTTTACCCAAGTAAATAAAATCATTGTCACTATACACATATTTTTTCCCTGCTGTAATCGGACTCGTTAAAATCCTTTTGTATAAACTGTCTTGCCAGTCTTTGCGAATAAATAAATTATCTGCTACCCGGATGTTGAAGGAATCAGATAAACGAGTAGAATAAATATTAGTAAGCGGTTTTCCTTCAGAGTCAATCGTTTCTTTGTAAAAAGGAATAAATGCTCTCAGTCCAGCTTGATGCAGTAAAATGTTTTCAATTATTAATTTTCCTTTGCGGGTTCCTTTTACGAGTGGTAAATAATACCCTAAGTTTTTCTTCAAATTTATTTTTCCTTGTTCATACAATTTCATTAATGAAATAGTAGTGGCACAAATTTTTGTTACTGATGCCATATCATAAACTGAAGAGGGATTAGTTGCTTCCGAACTGTCATAACTATAATGACCAAATGCTTTGTTGTAAGCAATCTTTCCATCTTTTACTACCAGCACCACACAGCCAGGAGTAGCACCTTTGCTGATAGCAAGATTTGCAATAGAATCAATTTTATTGAGTTGCATTGAATCAAGTCCAACCGTTGTAGGACTTACTGATGTCAAGGATGGGATAGCAGTCATTATTCCAGTTCCATAAGGATAGGCCTCGCATACAGTTACGGGTAGTTTTCCCTTGGCGAAAATTTTACCTTGTAATAAATCTGCTGCAGCATTTTGAGTAATGGCATCATCTTCATAACAGGCTAACAAATTATTTGCACCACAGAAATTTTTAATAGCATACGGATTTCCAAAAACAAAAGTGCTTGAGTTCGTTTGTTCTTGTAATTGTTTCACAAGATCTATGGCAAATGGACTAATACCAAAATTATTTGCAGGCACACGCTTGTAATTATGAATTCCGATAATTACTTTTTGGTATCTCTCTTTAATTAAATAAACGGTAGACAATATTCTGTTGGCATCTTGTAAATTATTAAAGAAAAAAGCATCGGCATTATAATCAGCTTGTAATCGTTTTGCAAAATCATTGGCTTCCTCAATTCCTATACCAACAAATGCTATGGCTTCTTTAGAATTATTTTTATCTTTTTTAAGCGGGAAAAAGTCACTGCTAGTTTTGTTTACAACCGTAAGGGCATTTTCAGCAACTAATTTTCTCATGCCATTTACTTTACTATTTAAATCAGCAGTTAAGTTATTTGTATTAATTGGCTGTAATTTTGAAAGACCATATTGGTATTTTGCGGCCAATACTTTTTTGCAATGCTCTTCAATATCAGCCCAACTTAACTTTCCATCCAGAATAGCGGCCTGTATTTTTTCAATTGCTATAGGTACATCTCCAGGCAAACAAAGCATATCATTGCCTGCAATGAGCGATTGGACAGAAGCTTCTTCATTTGGAAAGAACTTTTGCACCCCTTGCATTTCTAAGGCATCGGTAAAAGTTAGCCCCTGGTAATCCATTTTATTTCGCAATAGTCCAGTTACATTATTTTTTGAAATAGAGGTAGCCATATTTAAGCCACTGTCAATCGCAGGTACAAATAAGTGGCCAATCATCACACTTCCAATACCTGCTTTAAAAATCTCTTGGAATGGATAAAGTTCTGTTGATTCTAGCTCAGTCATCGATTTATTAATCACTGGAAGATCAAGGTGAGAATCAACGGCCACGTCACCATGTCCTGGAAAATGTTTGGCACAAGCCATCACTCCCATGTCTTGAAGGCCTTGCATATATTTTGTGCCAAAGAGCGTTACTTTATATTTGTCCTCACCAAAACTTCTGTCATTGATTACAGGATTTTCTGGATTGTTATTAATATCCATAACGGGCGCATAATTAACCTGAATGCCTAAACGCTTACATTGTTCCGCAACTGTTTTTCCATATTGGTAAATAATTTCTGCATCTGATATAGCGCCTAACATCATTTGGTGGGGTAGCGGCAACACACTATCGATCATCCGCATGCCCACACCCCATTCCGCATCTATACAAATTAATATAGGTGTTTTGGATGTGCTTTGTAATCGGTTAATGATACTGGCCTGTTTAACTGGGCTTCCTTGAAAAAGACAGATACCTCCGATATTGTATTTCCTAACTAAACTGTCCACCTTTTCTTCATAGAAAATAGCAGTCTTATTTTTTGCATCGTAGGCAGATAATCTTACCACCATTAATTGTGCGATCTGCTCTACTTGACTCAATGTTTTGAAAACACTATCCACCCATTGAGCTTTTATCTTCTGAGAAAAGGTTGAACTATTTTGTGCGTTAAGGCTGATTGTAAAAGCAAAGAGTACTAGTAAAGGGAGTAAATATTTTTTCATTGTAATATGTAAGGTGTATAGTTTCACAAATTAGGAAGATTTCAAGAGTTATTTTCCAGTAATATTTTTTTAAATTTTATAAGCGTGATTTTTCGTTAAAATAGAGCTAAAATGAGCAAAATTATGGATTGCTCATTACCCTATTTTCTACGTAATTTTACATAAAACAAAGAATTTATTTTGCCTGATATCATTCAATTATTACCAGATAATATAGCGAATCAAATTGCTGCTGGAGAGGTTATACAACGTCCTGCCAGTGCCGTAAAGGAATTACTGGAAAATGCAGTCGATGCAGGCGCAAATGAAATTAAACTAATAGTCAATGATGCAGGAAAAGCATTGATACAAGTGATTGATAATGGAAAGGGGATGAGTGAAACAGATGCTCGAATGAGTTTTGAAAGGCATGCAACTTCCAAAATAAAAAATATTGAAGACCTCTTTCACATAAAGACTATGGGTTTTAGAGGGGAGGCACTTGCCAGTATTGCAGCAGTAGCCCAAGTGGAGTTAAAATCTAAAAAAGAAGACGAATCTATCGGTACCTATATTGAAATAGACAATAGTGTTGTTAAAAAGCAAGAGCCAGTAGCGATGGAACGAGGAACGAGCATTGCCATGAAAAATCTTTTTTTTAATGTCCCTGCTCGTAGAAATTTTTTAAAAAGTAATCCCTCCGAACTTAAGCATATTATGGATGAATTTATCCGGGTGTCTATGTCATTTCCGGATGTCTTTTTTTCACTTACTAGTAATGGTCAAGAGGTATTTCATTTGGAGCGTGTGACTTTGAAACAACGAATTGTACAGATACTTGGAAATAGTTATCAATCAAAATTGGTAACTGTAGAGGAGCAAACAGATTATATGAATATCTATGGCTTTGTAGGAAAGCCAGAGACAGCAAAAAAAACAAGGGGTGATCAGTATTTTTTTGTCAACAATCGGTTTATTAAAAGTGCTTATCTGAACCATGCTGTAATGGGAGCATTTGATTCAATGATTGCAAAAGATAGCTTTCCGATGTACACCCTTTTTATAGATTTGGATCCTGCTCAGTTGGATATTAATGTGCATCCTACCAAGCAGGAGATTAAGTTTGAAGATGAAAAAATTGTTTATGCATTCGTACAAAGCGCGGTGAAACATGCGCTAGCTCAATTTAGCATTTCGCCCACGCTAGATTTTGAGCTAGATCCTAGCATTCAGCAATTGGATGCGGTTAGTAAGCCATTCACAGATGAAAAAAAATCTTCTGTCGCCTCCTCCTCTCTTTATAATACGTTCTCTCAAAAAAATCAGGCGCATTTTATTGAAAATAGAAGTGAGCTAAAGCATTGGCGAGAATTTTATGAACCTGCTCAAAAGCAATCATCCCAATTTCCATCTTCGACTATAATAGAGGAATTACCCAATGTATTATTTCCTGAAAAAAACATTGAAGTATCTGATGAAAACTCTTTACAACAAATTCATTCTACCTATATTCTTGTTCAAAATGACACAGGGTTTCTAGTAATTCATCAGCAAAATGCGCATGAGAGAATTTTGTATGAGCGATTTATTAAGGCAGTGGAAGGAAAACCTATTTCAATTCAACAAAGCTTATTTCCGCAAACAATTGAATTGGCTTCTGCTGATGTGGCGGTACTTGCTGAGTTGCTCCCAGACCTTCATTTTTTAGGCTATCATTTGGAACCCTTTGGCAACAATACTTTTGTGATGCAGGGCACACCTGCGGATGTGGAACAGGGAAATGAAAAAGCGGCTATTGAAAAAATGCTGGAGCAGTATAAACATTTTAGTAGCGACCTAAAATATTCAAAGCGTGAAAAATTAATCCGTTCATTGGCTTGGCAACAATCCATTAAAGCAGGCAAAACATTGACTCAAAAAGAAATGAAGTCGATTGTTCAGGAATTGTTTATTTGCAGCACTCCAAATATAACGGCAACTGGAAAACCTACCTATACTACTTTTAAAAAATTAGAGTTAGATAGAATGTTTGGAAGATAATGGGTTAATATTTATCTCTGATTTCTGTTAAAAATTTCTCGACAGCCCTTCTTACCGGAGTGGAACCTGTGGAATAATGATTTACTAAAACTGAAAATAGCAGAAGCTTATTTTTTTTGGTCAGCAAGATTCCGCTTATTGAACAATGGTTACTCATACCACCCGTTTTAGCAAAAATAAATCCTGCATCTTTTAGATAATAATTAGAAAGTGTACCCTGTCCGCCGGTTGGTAAAATATTTTTTAACCGTTCGATTCCAAATTCATTTTTTAATTTATTTAGAATATATACAAAATCCTTTGGTGTAAATAAATTATACCGGCTAAGCCCACTGCCATC
>CAMBTV010000101.1 GCA_945870835.1 Chitinophaga pinensis | reverse complement strand
TACACCTATAGCTGGCCATCAATGGATGAATTCAATGCAGCCGGAATATAATTTTACCGTTAGCGATACAGCTTCCTTCTATAATGTGTATGTTATTTTGAGGCATACAGATGCTTATCGATATAATAATATCTGGATTAATTTTGGGTAAAAGTTTGCAGGGGATACCCTACAATTTCGACGACTAGACATTACCTTGGGAAATGATGCGAATGGATGGGAGGGCTCCGGGGTGGGAGATATTTGGGAAGTTAGAAAGTCCGTTACACAAGGGCCTATAAAGTTTAATAAAATAGGTACTTATACTTTTACTTTAGCACAGGTTATGAGGGAAAACCCTCTTCCAGAAATAATAAGTGTAGGGGTAAGAGTCGAAAAGGTGAAATAGCATTACTAATCTTTTTTCGAATAATAGTAAATCAAGCTATTTTATAAAAGGGGAATAAGAAAAAACACTTATTTGAATATTTATCATTTATTGTTAATTAATCTATAGCATGCCTTTCTCTTTTTATAGGACCAATCGTTTGCGGATTATTTTTTTCGTCTATTGGGTATTGTTAGCTTACATCATCGCGGCATTGGTGTGGTGGTTCATTGCACTCAACAGGCAAAATGTTCAAATGGCTTCATATGAGATTTCTCAATTAAAAATTGGAAATTCAGACAACCCCAATCTTTTAAAGGAAATATTGGACATCAAAAAGAGAAAGACTACACAATATATTGGTGAAGGCGCTATATTTCTGTTGCTTATTTTATCAGGAGCTGTATTTATCTTTCGGGCGGTTAGAAGACAATTCAAGTCGGGGCAAGATCAAAAAAATTTTATGATGGCTATTACTCATGAATTAAAGACGCCCATAGCAATTACCAAGCTCAATTTGGAAACTCTGTTAAAAAGAAAGCTAGAAGATAGTCAGCAACAGCGATTAATTCAAAATACTATTCAGGAGGCCAACAGGCTGAATGCATTGTGTAATAATATGTTACTGGCATCCCAATTAGAAGCGGGCAGCCATCATGTAGCCAAAGAAGAAATTGACCTTACAGAACTTACCATTTCATGTGTGAATGATTTTAAAATTCGTTATCCTCTTCGGCAATTCAAGGAAGAAATTGACGCTGAAGTATATGTAATGGGTGATAATATGTTATTACAAATGGCTATCAATAATTTAATTGATAATGCGATTAAATACTCACCGAAAGAATCAGTTGTATCGATTGTTCTAAACCATCAACAAGAAAAGGTCTCCTTGATGATTATCGACCAAGGAAAAGGTATTGATATGACGGAGAAGAAAAAAATATTTGAAAAATTTTATCGAATAGGTAATAAAGCAACCAAAGAAGCAAAGGGAACAGGGTTGGGTTTATACCTTACTAGAAAAATTACCCTTCAACATGATGCAAGTATATTTGTTGTTGACAATACTCCAACTGGAAGTAATTTCACCATCTTGTTTAACGTATAACTGAAAAATAATTAGCAAACGGGTAGTAGGAATTTTTATTGAAAAGAGAGAAGTGTATTAACAAAATCACTTTCGATCATCAATTAATGGTAGTATGGATATAAAAAAAGTATCAATTTTACTGGTAGAGGACGAGGAAAATCTACACGAAGCTTTGAAGCTCAATCTTGAAATGGAGGGGTATGAAGTAACGAGTGCTTTTGATGGGACTGAAGCTTTACAAGCTGTACAAAAAGAGCATTTTGATTTGATGGTTTTAGATATAATGATGCCGGAATTGGACGGCATTAGTGTTTGTGAAAACATTCGATTACAAAACAATGAAATTCCTATATTGATTTTGAGCGCTCGAAATAGCAGTGCAGACAGGGTTTTGGGTTTAAAGAAAGGTGCAGATGACTATTTAACCAAGCCATTTAATTTAGAAGAACTATTGTTAAGAGTAAATAAGTTAATTGATAAAAGTCAGCGAATTTCAACTCGAAAGCCGCTAGAGCAAATTTATCATTTTGGTAAAAATAAAATTGATTTTCAGGCGCTTGAATGTGTTACAAAAGATGGAGAGAAAATTACCCTTACCAAAAAAGAAATTATGCTCTTAAAACTATTGATTGAAAATAAAAATGAAGTAGTAGCTAGAGAAAAAATATTACAAGCAGTTTGGGGCTATAATGTATATCCTACCACTCGAACGATTGATAATTTTATTTTAAGTTTCCGAAAATATTTTGAAGAAGATAGCCGCAATCCCCAATACTTTCATTCTGTAAGAGGGATTGGTTATCGATTTAATTCAAAGGGTTAGTAAGAGCCGCTACAATATTAATCGCTCGCTTGTACATATCCTCCATTGAATTTCCTGAAGCCTTCGGTGTATACAATTGCCATTCAATATCATCTAGTAGTTGTTCAATTTGAAGTCGAGTATAAATAGCGATACCTTGCTGATCTGCCTCTCTTACAATTGTTTTTTTAGAAATAGTTTCTAAAGGAATTTGAAGTGCGTCAGCCAAAAATTTACGAAGCTCGTTGTTCAATGCGTTATAAAATTCAGTAGAATCTCCTTGAATCATTTTTTCTTCCGAGAGAGCAAAGAGTTGTAATGGTAAAACAGTTTTTACTTCATTTAATGGAGACGCAGTTGAAGAATCAATGATTGGTCCGATTTCTTGAGTGACTTTTTTCTTATTTTTTCTAAGCCAGATAAATGCTAAAATGGAAAGTAAAATTGCAATCGATATTGACATTAGCAAAATAGTGGCTGAAAGTTTTAATGAAATACCATCTGCTTGGGCCTTGGGCAATGTATTATTATTGAACACCTTCTTCCCACTCCCTTTGCTGATTGTTAAAGAAAAAGGAGTTGAATTTAATTTAATATACTTCCCTTGAGCTACGTTAAAGTAACTAAATTCAATACTAGGTATTTTATAGCTACCCTCTTTTGGGACCGTAAAAGTGTATTCAAAAATCTTTTTGCCACTAATCGGCACCGTTAGCTTCTCTAATTGATCTTTTGTTTTTGGATCATATCCCTCAATTCCTTGAGGCCAATTAATTTCAGGCGCTGTAATCATCGACATATTACCTTCCCCTGTTATGGTAATCGTTAATTTGCCAGCATCGTCTGTTGTAAAATTATTTTTAAGAACGGTCGCTTCAAAATTAAATTTACCCACTGCGCCCTTAAATGATAGGGGTTTTTCTGATTCAGGTAAGGGTTTAACATTGATGGTAGCGGGTTTACTTTGCAAGGTTATTTTTTCGTCTAATATGCCTTCTTGAGGAATAGCTGATGGTATAAGATTTCCAAAAAACTCCTCAATCTCATTGCGTTGATTTTTAAAGTACTCTTCTTTTATGAAATGAATGGTATTATCTACTTCCGCAGATTCTAATTCCACTGCGCCCGCCTGTAAAGGGTATAATTGTGATTTCCGAAGGGTATAAACATTGTAATCTCTGCCATTCAATTGCTCAATCGAATAATTGGTATTTCCAGGTGCCATTAAATCAATTACGGAAAATCCATTAAATGAAGGATTCTTGGTGACACTGCTTTCTGATTTTAGCCTTGTGTATAATTTATAAGTTACTACAATCGGTTCGCCGACAAAGCAAGAACTCTTGTTGGTGATTACTTTTAAAAAAATATTTTTGTTTATTTTCTGTTTTGGATTTTCTCCTTTTTTTAAAATATAATCATTGAAAGACGATTGAGCAACAGGCTCAAATAAACTAGAGAGCCCTCCAAACCCACCTGATACATTGTTGGAATTTTTACCTGAGCTATTTTTGGTAACATCCAGCGTTACCGAATTTCCAGTTAAGTTTTTTCCATCTGCTATTGCCTTAGAACCAGCAATTAAAAATTTGCCAATTGATTTGGGTCGAAGAAGGTAGGTGATGCCGATGTATTGCCTTGTGACACCATTAATGCTTTCCATTCCACTCTCTTGATTGGGTCCACTGATTACATCAAAATCTCCTAATGCAGGAGGTTTAATCTGTTCTACCTGTTTTGCATTATCAATCATTAGACGAAGGGTAGCGGTTTCATCTTTACCGATTGATTCAGGGATAATTGAAACTTTAAAAATAGCTTGTGCAAATAAATGGTACTGGCAAATAATTAGTATGCCAATAAAAAGAGAGGCCATTTTTTTTGATTGCAGACTCATATAAATCTTCAAAAAATAATTAATAATTTAAGTTAGGCAGAAATTTTAAGAAGCAATTTTACTAAAAAGCATCAAATTAATAATTAGTTAAATTTCAATTAATATTTATCAAGGCAGGTCTCCTAATAATGGCCGCATAATAATATCTTCTACTACAGCTTGAGCAGATAATTTACTTGCAGCAAGAATCATATTGGCAATGTCACTTGCTTCCATGATACGTTGGCTGCTATTGTCAAAATCGCCCCAAGAGTCGGTCAAAACTGCACCTGGATAAACGCCCATCACCTTTATTAGCGAGGGCTTAAGCTCCTCTCGTAGGTTTTTTGTAAAGCCCATTAAAGCAAATTTAGAAATACTATAACTCCCTCCATTATTATAGGCGCTCAATGAGGCGATAGAACACATGTTTACAATCATAGCTTTTTTTGCCTCCATCATGGACGGTAGTAAAGTACGGGTAAGGTGATATGCACTGTATAAATTGATGTCCATCATTTTTTCCAATGCACCTTCTTCTTCTAGGTAGGTACTCCCTGGAGTAAAATTTCCGGCATTATTTACCAAAATATCAATTTTTTTTGAAGTGGTATTGGCAATCTCCGCCAGTACCCAAGTGCCAAAACTCTTAGCCTGTTCTTTTACGGACATATCTACCGCCTTTGCCCTAATACTGCTAGTAGGATAGGCTGTTTGTAGTTCGGCTACTGTATTGTAAAGGGCTACTTCATTTCGAGCACAAAGAAAGAGGGAAGCACCTTCCGCAGCAAATGCTTTAGCAATCGCTTTGCCTATTCCTTTTGAAGCACCGGTAATAATTATATTCATATTCAAAAATTAAGTTGAATTTTACAATTTTAAAATGGTATAACAAAAATACTGCCTCAAGTGTTAAAGGATAAATAAATTATCAATCCCTAATTTTGCATTGATTAGCGTAAAATCTTATCGTATTACTTATGAAATACAAACATCTCTTTTTTGATTTAGACCATACGCTTTGGGACTTTGACGCTAATGCAAAAATAGCACTTACCGAAATGTATTCTTTTTTTAATTTAGCCTCATTACAGGTGGCTCCTTTTGAAACTTTCTACCAACATTATTTACATCACAATCAAATTTTGTGGGATCGTTACCACAATGGATTTATAAGCTCCGAAGATTTGAAATGGAAAAGAATGTGGCGCACTTTACTTGAATTTAAAATTGGCGACGAGAAACTAGCAAAAGAAATTAGTGAAAAATTTTTAGAAATTCTGCCCATTCAAAAAGGAGTCTTTCCTCACACTTTTGAGATACTTGATTATTTAACACAAAAAAATTATCAGCTGCACCTAATTACCAACGGATTTGAAAGGGTCCAATGGAGTAAATTAAATAATAGTGGTTTAGATAAATATTTCGGGCAGGTAATAACTTCAGAATCAAGTAATAGCTTAAAACCCAAAAAAGAAATTTTTGACTTTGCGCTCCAAAAAACAGGCGCTTTGGTTTCCAATAGCATTATGCTAGGAGATAATTTAGACGCCGATATACTAGGTGCCATCAATTTTGGAATGGATTCGGTATTTGTTAATCACCTCAATATTTCTACTGAGATGCAACCTACATTTACCATTACTCACCTCAAAGAGTTGGAAAATATATTTTAAAAGAAGCTGTCCCATTTAGAAGCATGAGAATGGTTGGAAAACTTTTCAGTCCTAAGGCTAGATGGAAGCAATGACTGTTACTCCACCTTTTACATCTTGATTTAGTTCCACATTAATTTTTGTACCCACAGGAAGTAAAAGATCTACTCTACTACCAAATTTAATAAATCCCATCTCTTCAGTTTGATTCACTAGCTGTCCTACTTGTAAATAATTTACGATGCGTTTAGCGAGGGCTCCTGCAATTTGTTTTACCAAAATTTCTACATTCCCTTTTTTAATCACCACAGAGTGACGCTCGTTTTCGGTAGATGATTTCGGATGCCAAGCTACTAGATATTTACCCTGATGGTATTGATTGTATACAATTTCACCGCTGATTGGATTTCTATTTACATGCACATTCGCAGGACTCATAAAAATAGACACTTGCAATCTTTTTTCCTTGAAGTATTCTGGATCTATTACCTCTTCAATTACCACTACCTTTCCGTCTGCAGGAGCTACAATAGCATTTTCATTTATGGTGAGTGTACGATTCGGGATTCTAAAAAAGGATATTAAAAAAAGTAATAAACCAAAGGTTAAAAAAGATAAGATACCAGAAAGTATCGGAAGCGAAGCACTCAAAAAATAAACGAAAATAAAATCTAAAATAAAAAATACGATTG
Source organism: Chitinophaga pinensis (assembly GCA_945870835.1). GTDB lineage: Bacteria > Bacteroidota > Bacteroidia > Chitinophagales > Chitinophagaceae > Ferruginibacter > Ferruginibacter pinensis_A. The sequence goes on along the minus strand of CAMBTV010000101.1, from coordinate 4,016 downwards.
TACCTATGGCTATGCTTTGGTAACCTTCTCTATGAATTGTCATACTCAATGAATTGAAACGCAAATATAAGCCTCCTAGCTTAGGTCAAGGCCAATTGGTTACAAAAATAATTTTATGTATAGCCAAACAAAAGGAGTCGCAATTAATAAAGAGTCGAAGCGATCTAGGAAACCACCATGACCAGGCATTATGGAGCCACTATCTTTAATATTAGCCAATCGCTTTAATTTACTTTCTAACAAATCGCCGAGAGTGCCAAAAATGGCACAGATTGATGCTATTACAAAACAGCTGTTTTCAAGATGGGTATCAAAAAAATACGCTATGAATTTCGGAAAACCAAATCCTATTATTAGAACACAGAGTATTGCGCCACCAATAGTGCCTTCCCATGTTTTTTTGGGGGAAATCGGAGAGAAAGGGGTTTTGCCAATTAAAGATCCAACCAAATAAGCCATCGTATCGTTTATCCAAATACTAAAAATAATTAATAAGGGGAGGGCAATGCCTATACCTATTTTAGACACCTCCAACCCACTCCAATTCGTTCTTAAATCTATAAGCATTAAAATTGGTAAGGTGATATAGGGTAATCCCAAAAAAAGGAACGGGAGATGGTTTTTGATATAAATTTTTTTCAAAATTTTATTAAACTCTATCCAACATCCAAAATGGACTAATGAAAATAGCACTAAAAAACTCCACTCATTCCATAACAATCCTCCGAGCATAAATACTACAAATATTAATGCAGTTAATGATCGAGTTTTTAAAGTAGCTACATTAAATGCCATTGTAGTTTTTTATTTCTGTTGATATTGGTGATTGATTTTCAAAAAATAGGCTAGTAAAATAATAATTCTAACTGTAAAACTGATTAGTTGGTTCTACTCCAGGCATTATTAATTCTACTCCTGGTTGATCAATTTCTTTTTCACTTACTTTATTAAAGAAAGAAAAAAGACCATACAATGCTGCAATACTTGCTAACCCAACCCAAAGAGGAATTTGTCCATCTATTTTTGAAGGGTCCGGAAATTTACCTCCTTTGGTAAAAAGATACATTGCTGTCACAGCAAATGCATTATTAAAGAAGTGCCCAATAATGTTAAGCCAAATATTACCTGTCCGATAATAAATCCAGCCTAGTACAAAGCCAAGTGCAAATCGACTTAAAAATCCAAGGTAGGATCCATGAATGGCACTAAAAATAATAGAGGTAACTATAATGGCTAATACAGGTTTTTTAAACCATCTTGAAAGTAAATTTTGAATTCCACCTCTGAAAAGAGTTTCTTCAAATAGGGCTGGCAAAAAAGCAATTACTACTACCGAAATAATATAATCAGTAAAATTATCCATTCGTGCAATTACTGCGACCTGTTGATTGTAGGCATCTTCCGCTAATTTGAATTTCAAAAGAGTAGCTTTTGACCAAGGAAAAAGAGTTGTTAAATCTTGCAAAGCACTCACTAGTGGAAGAGCAGCCAACATGATTAATATAACTACTCCAGCAGATTTTATATTGTTATTTTTTTTAAATCCTAGATGAGCGAAAGGTTTTTTATGACAAATCAAAGCGTATAAAACGGTCGGTAAAAAAAACATAAAGAAAGAGGTAATAAAGGTAATCCACCGAAGCAATGCCGCATTTTCTGGTTTTAACAATCTATCCATAAACTGAGCAGGGTTAGTACTCATTTTAATTCCTGCATTTAGGTCTACAATAAATTGAAGGACAAGGGCTATAACCCCGCCTATGATGAGCCCTACTCCAACTAATCCAATTAGAACTGCTAACTGATTCCAATAATTAAATCGTTTTGTAGCTAAATGCGCCATAGTGTTTGCGTATAAGTGCGTAAATTTACATCCAAAAAAGTTTATGAGTATGGTTTTCTGTAGATAGTTTACTACGCACTCCTTATTTTTTGTGAGCTGATTAATTTTACCAATTATTAATAAAACTTATGCCTTCTATTGGAAATATACAACTTCCTGAATTCCCATTGCTGCTTGCGCCAATGGAAGATGTTAGTGATCCGCCATTTAGGGCCGTCTGTAAAGACAAGGGAGCTGATTTGATGTATACCGAATTTATTAGTAGTGAAGGTCTAATTAGGGATGCCATTAAGAGTCGTCAGAAACTGGATATTTTTGATTACGAAAAACCAGTAGGTATTCAGATTTTTGGTGGGGATGAGGAAAGCTTGTCATTGGCTGCAAAAATTGTAGATGTTACCAATCCCGATCTGTTGGATATTAATTTTGGCTGTCCTGTAAAAAAAGTTGCGCTGCGAGGGGCAGGTGCCGGCGTATTGAAGGATATTGACTTAATGGTGCGTTTAACCGATGCCGTTGTAAAGTCAACCAGACTGCCAGTAACGGTAAAAACTCGTTTGGGTTGGGATGATGAAAACCGAAATATAGAGGAGGTGGCAGAACGATTGCAAGATGTAGGAATTAAAGCACTAGCTATCCATGGACGCACACGTGCACAAATGTACAAGGGGTCTGCAGACTGGGATTTAATAGGAAAAGTAAAAAATAATCCACGCATTAAAATACCCATATTTGGCAATGGAGATATTGACAGTCCTCAGAAAGCCTTGGAATATAAAAATCGTTATGGTGTAGATGGTATTATGATTGGAAGAGCTGCAATCGGCTATCCATGGATATTTGACGAAATAAAACATTTTCTAAAAACGGAAGAAATGTTACCCCCACCTTCTATAGAAGATAGAATAGAAGTGTGTAAAAAACATCTGCATAAATCATTTGAATGGAAAGGCCCTATCGTAGGAATTTTTGAAATGCGTCGCCACTATACCAATTATTTAAAGGGACTTCCAGGCATTAAGGATTATCGTCTCCAATTGGTTACCCTTAAAACGGTGGAAGAAATTGACGCTATTCTTGATGAGATCGAAGTAAAATATGCAGGCTTCCAATTTGAAAAGACACCGATCGAATTGATTAATTATCATGAAAAATGTCCAATATAGCTTGTTATTAAGGGTATTAATTAGCTATAGATCCGCTTGACTACCTCTGCATATTTTTCCATTATTATTTTTCGTTTAAGCTTCAACGTTGGTGTTAGTTCTCCGCTATCAATTGTCCATTCATGTGGAAGAAGTTCAAATCTTTTCACTTGCTCTACTTGGTTGAAATATGGATTAAAACTCTCTATTAGTTCTGTGTAAAGTGCCAACACTTTTGGATGATTAATAGCATCTTCATTGGTAGTGAAGGGTATAGACTTTTGTTTCATCCATTCTTTTAAATTGGCCAATGAAGGAACAATTAGTGCACCCACAAATTTTTGGTCAGCACCTACAATCATCATCTGCTCAATAAAGGGCGATTCCTTCATTCTGTTTTCAATGGGCTGTGGTGCTACGTATTTACCACCACTTGTTTTAAAAAGTTCTTTCTTACGATCCGTTATTTTTAAAAACTTCCCTTCTTCAAATATTCCAATATCACCTGTGTGCAACCAGCCATCAATGATGGTTTCTGCGGTTAAATCTGGGCGTTTATAGTAGCCCATCATTACACTTGGACCCTTCACACAAATTTCTCCATCTGCCTCTAATTTAACCTCTTGACCTTGGAGAACGGGTCCTACTGAACCAAACTTTGTTCCTCCTTCATATTGAGAGTTGATGCTGATAACAGGACTATTTTCGGTTGGACCATACCCTTCATAAATCGGAATTTTAGCAGCTGTAAAAATTCTTATCAGACGAATTTGGCAAGCGGCTCCTCCCGTAATGATAATTTTTATTCTATCGCCTAATGCGGCCCTCCATTTATTAAAAATTAATTTATTGGCAATCGCAAGTTGAAGATGATAAAAAATACCCATATCTTTTGATACATCATATTGATCCCCCAAGGCAACGGCCCAGTAAAATAATTTTCGCTTAATACCAGTCAGCTCAGCACCCTTGCTCATAATTTTTTCGTACACCTTTTCGAGCAATCTAGGAACCGTACAAAAAACATC
>CAMBTV010000100.1 GCA_945870835.1 Chitinophaga pinensis | reverse complement strand
TCAAGGCCGACACTTCATTAGAAAAATAAAAATTATATAATTCGTTAGTAGATCAAATCAATGATGCAGTGAAGTCCATAGATCATTATTTATTTCGAAGCGATATTATGATTGGCCATGGATCTGACTCTGGTAAAACGAATGGTTTTGGCAATTGGTTAGAAATACGAAAAGAATCTTTATTAAATTGCCCTTCTGATTATACTTTATTTTTAAAAGAACTTGCGCTATCAAAAAATGTAGAACAAGAATTGAATTATACCCAAAAATTAGCGGACAAGGGAGCAGTAAAAATTAAACAATTACTGACTAGTAATTTTAATAATAGAATTCTTCCTTTGTTGAAGGCTTCGGGCGCTGAAATTTTTAAACAGTATTCATCAGCTGCTTCCATTTTAATTTTTATGAATGCAGCAGCAAGAATGGATAGCCAGAGCGAGGCATTAAAAAAGTTTACAGCTTTGTTAAAAATACTCACCAATTTCACTAATGATTTTGAGTTAGACATCAAGGGCTATCGCAAAGAAAGCCAAGTTGATTTGGAGGAAATGCCCACAAAAATGATTAACCTTACTTATGGGGTTAGCGCAATCGATAAAGACGGAAACATAAGAGCTAACAAAAATTTTCAGCTCGATTGTATCATTGCACGTCATCATACAATTATTCCATTTGTTTCAACTGGAGTATTCTATACCAATTTGATTTATCCAGCATTTGCTTTAAAAGAGCTTGATGGGGAGTTAATAGTTGCTCAAACAAAGAAAACAGGTATAAAAATTCGACCAGCTGTATTTTTAAATCTACTGTTTCCCACCAAAAGTAACTGGCTCTATTCATTTTTTCAATTGGGCTTAACCACTGGGGCAAATGATTTTTTAATTCCATTAGGAGTAGGAATAGTTATTGCAAAAAAGTTATCCATCAGTGGAGGTAAAGTTTTCGGAATAGGAAAGGGATTGACTAATCTACAAATCAATAGTCCTGTTAAAGATGAGGCGACTTTAAAAAATGATTTAGGTAATAAATTATTTTCGTCTGGGTACTTTTCCTTGAATTATAACTTTTTTAAGTAATAATTAGATAAACCTCCTTGTTTTAAAAAAGTTTTATGGGAATAAGTGAAAAATTGCAGTTGTGATTTTCTTAATCTATGGCTATTCAACAAAACTTTTTAATTTTAAAAGCTACCAAGTAAATTATTGATAAATAAGAAAGGTTCATTTAATTTTGGAGCGAGAGAATTTTGTGTGGGAAAGAAAATTATTTATCATTATCGAATTGGTTAGTTATGAGTCAGAAAAAGGAAGGGCAATTTTCATTAAAAGAAAAAGTAATCATCGTTAGTGGCGGGACAGGAATTTTGGGAGGTGCTTTTGTAAAAGCAATTGCTGAACAGGAGGCCAAAGTTGTAATTATCGGAAGAAATGAAAAGGTAGGAAATTCAAGGGTATTAGAAATTAAAAGTAATGGCGGCAATGCGATTTTTGTAGCAGCGGATGTGCTGGACGAAGCTCAGTTAATTAATGCCAGAGAAAAAATTATTTCTACCTATGGCAGAATCGATGGCTTGGTCAATGCAGCAGGAGGAAATATTCCAGCGGCAGTATTGCCACCAGAGGGAGATGTTTTCGATTTAAATATTGAAGGCGTTAAAAGTGCAATGGATCTAAATCTTTGGGGAACCATTATACCGGTGCAAATATTTGGTCCAGCAATAGCAAAGTCTGGAAATGGAAGTATTGTAAATATTTCTTCTGTAAGTGCTCAGCAAGCTGTAACGCGCGTTCTTGGATACGCTATGGGCAAAACCGCAGTAGATTGCTATACTAAATGGTTTGCACTAGAAATGGCGAATCGGTATGGCGATGCTATTCGGATGAATTCTATCATGCCAGGTTTCTTTTTGACTGAGCAAAATAGAGCGCTTTTGACCGCTCCAGATGGCACACTGACTCAAAGGGGAAATGACATCATTCGCCAAACGCCTTTTAAAAGGTTTGGCAATCCGGAAGAATTAACAGGAGCATTGATTTGGCTACTGAGTGACGCTTCAAAATTTGTGACTGGTTCAATTATTACTGTGGATGGTGGCTTTACAATCAATAGCGGAGTGTAAAAATCAATTTATCTATCATTACTATATCCTACTTTGACGCCTTGTATTTTCTAATCCGTCTAAACAGGTATTTCTTTTATTTTAATTTTATACGAAATGGTATTGTAGGAAAACCTTCTTTGTTTTCAAAATTGGTAACTGGATAATTGGTAAATGCATATCTAACTTCCGTCGGATTTTTTACTTTATCTGAGCTTAGCCAAACCTCGTTTTTTTCAATATTAGCTTTTGCTTCATGAAGTATCCCCTTTTCATCTGCAATAAAAAACTGCCGGGGTTCTTTTCCATCATTGGTCGCCAAACCTGATCCGTTGTTGCTGAAATTAATTTTAATAATATTATTTTCAATTTTATGCGATTTGTATTCTGGTCCTTGAAATATCGTGTTAGGTTCCTTGTAGACATTAGCTAATGCAATTTTTGCAAGCCTAAATCCAACATCTTGTTTATTTCTTGGATGAATATCATTTGGCTCTGCTATATCCATTGTTACAACCATTTCTGTGTAGGAAACAGTTTTTCTAATATTGGATTGAGCCTCTCTTAATAAAGCATATTCATACACATTATTATCATTCTGTGACCAGTTATAGGGAGCTACTTGCACAAAATAAAAAGGAAGTTGTTCATTTTTAAAAAGGGTTCTCCAGTTATAAATCATTTTAGCACAGAGTTGAGTGTAGAGCGAACTATCATACCTATTCGATTCACCTTGATACCATAAGGACCCTGTAAAATTTAAATTCCGAAGTGGATAAATCATTGCATTATAAAACAAAGTAGGCCTTACTACTTTCTCAAATGTTACTACAGAGTCTAACTGTTCTTTAGACAGTCTGCTTGTATCATAAGGGAATAAATATTTTTTATTTAAGACACTATCATCTGAGAGCGCTTCTCTACTTGTCCATGCTTGGCAAGAAGATGCTCCAACACTACTAACTACTAAGCCGATAGGAATTTTCTTTTTTATAAAAATTTGTCGCGCAAAAAAGTAGGCGATTGCACTAAAATGGGGCGCAGTATTCGGTGAACAAACTTCCCAATTTCCTCCACAGTCTTCTTCTGGCAATGCTTTAAAATCAGTTCTAACTTTGAAAAGTCTAATTTCAGGATAATTCGCATTTTCAATTTCAATCCTGAAATTATTAGCCCCCAAAAGCCATGGTAGCCATGGCTTTATTTCCATGGCCATATTGGATTGCCCGGAACAAAGCCAAACATCTCCAATTAAAATATTGTTGAGCTCTTTAATTTGTTTGCCTTGTGAAATCGAAATCTTTTTTTTGTTAAAGTTCCCTGGTATTGCTTTTGGAACAGGGATATCAATGCTCCACTTTCCCTCTAAAGTAGATTTGGTCTGAAAGGTTTTTGAACTCCAATCTGTTTTAACTATTACCGTAGCTCCTGCAGTAGCTTTTCCCCAAATATGCAATGGTTTGCCTTGCTGAATGACCATATTACTTTGGAGGGTGTTAGCGATTGAAAAAGTTGGCGCGATATCTATGGCAACTACAAATGAAACCTGTAGTAATAATAATAAGCAAAGCAGTTGCGATTTATTGAATTTCATATTTTATTTTTATATTGAAGCGAGTTTAATTTTTAAAATTGCAAGCTGCTTAATTAGTTTGTCCAGTAGCTTTATAAACTTCAATCAATTTTTTTAGTTGTTTAACAATAAGTGGGAATTTATTATATAAGTTAGTAGTTTCTGTTTCATCTTTTTCCATATCATATAATTGTCCAGCTGTTTCATAAACGTAGTCATTTTTAATATATTGATTAATAAGACCGCCTCCAGAGTCATTACAGTCAATATATTTCCACCTTCCTTTATGAATGCTTATACAACCTTTGGACGATGAATATAATATATTTTCTCTAACGGGTTTCTTTTGTGTTTTTCCTTTAAATGTTTCAAACATATTATAACTGTCTATTGCAGCTGAACGGGGTAAGGAAATATTTAATAGGCCGCTACAGGTAGCAAAAAAATCAGTCAAACTAATTTTATTAGGATTGGTTTTTCCAGCAGGTATTACACTAGGCCATGAAGCAATAAATGGAACGCGATGCCCCCCTTCCCAAATATCTCCTTTTATACCTTTCCATTTTCCACTTGAATTGTGGTTGAAAAGTTTGTATAATGATCCATAGGTTGAAGCTTCAATACCTCTTGTTGTTAAATCTCCCGCTTGCATGGCTCCACCGTTGTCACTAGTAAAAATAACCAGTGTATTTTTTGTTATATCTAATTCATTCAATGTATTTAATATCCTTCCAATATAATCATCCATTTCAAAAACAAAATCACCATAATCACCTGCTTTACTTTTCCCCTTGTATGATTGATTAGGAGCTATAGGAACATGTGGCGCAGATAATGACAAAAATAAAAAGAAAGGCTTTTGATTTTTCGTAATCACTTGATTTCTGATATACTCATCCGCTTTGTTAATAATTGTGGGAAGCATTTTTTCTGAGGTCCATCCAGATTGCATCATTCCTTTTGCACCCACTATATCTTGCGGCTTTTGTTGAGTTAGATTTTCACCCACTATATTTCCATTTTCTATAAAACAAAATGGAGGTAAGCTTGGAATGTCTACACCAAATTGATAATCAAATCCGCAAGATAGGGGACCACCCTTTAACGGTTGGGTAAAATCAATTCTTCGTTCTCTTTCGGCTGTTTCACCCATTGCTCCCCATCGAGTAGAATCAATGAACTCACCTTTTTTTACTGGCCAGCTCCAACCCAAATGCCACTTTCCAATAATAGCAGTATTATAACCGTTGTTTTTTAAAAATTGTCCAACAGTTAATTGATCTTTTTTTATTAGCGGCCAGTCGTAGGACCATAGAACTCCTCTTTTAAGTTCCGATCGCCATGGATAATTACCGGTTAGAATGCTATATCTAGATGGAGTGCAAACGGCTGAAGCGCTATGGGCATTATTGAACTTCATACCAGATGATGCTAGGCGATCAATATTAGGAGTCGGAATCTTTGAATCCTTATTGTATGCAAAAATATCACCATAACCCAAGTCGTCTGCAAGTATATAAATGATATTTGGTCGGGATGAAAGTTTATTAACTTGGGATTGGGATGTAGATAGATAGCCCAATGCCAATAGAGTTATAAAAATTCTTTTCATCTTAGATAAGTTTGTATTGTAGTGTTTAAATTTTTATCAAATCTTAATTTTAGAATTTGAATGAAATCGATGCGCCTAATTTAATCGCAATTCAAATGGCCGAGTTAACTATGTTGTGATCTTTTTGTAACAGTAAAAATTAAGACATTTTATTAAAATTAGGGATTTTAATTTTTGCCCTCTTTTTATTCTTTCTTATTATGATAGTAGGGCAATAAGTATTAAGTTTAACTATTTAAAGAAGACATTTTTGGAATTATAATTCCTACAGTAAAGCGTTGCTTTAGTTTGTATATTGCAATTCTTTAATTTTTTATACAATGTAATATGACAGGAAAATTAAATGGTAAAGTAGCCATAATAACTGGAGCTAGCTCTGGCATAGGGGAAGCGGCAGCAAGAGTGTTGGCTGCTGAAGGAGCAAATTTAGTGATTACAGCCCGCAGAGAAGAAAAACTTTCGACTCTAGTAAACGATTTTAAATCAAAGGGGACTAAGGCAATATATGTAGTAGGAGATGCAAGCAAGGAAGAAACAGCTCTTCAAACTGTAGAAGCTGCTATGAAAGAATTTGGGCGAATTGATATTCTTATAAATAATACGGGAGTAGGAAATTATAAAGAACTAGTAGATACTTCTGCAGCTGAGTATGATGAAATGATGATTACCAATATGCGGTCTACTTTTTTATTTACTCGTTTTGTTGTCCCTTCTATGATTCTTCAAGGGAGTGGAAATATTTTAATAATTTCCTCGATGGCTGGAATCAATGGTTATCCGGGGCAAGCGGTTTATTGCGCAACCAAATTTGCCCAAATGGGATTTGCTAAATCTTTGGATAAAGAACTCAGAACTAAAGGAATTAAAGTAGGAGTTATTTGTCCCGGAGGGGTAAAAACCGAATTTGCTATTGGTAGGGGTCGAACCAAAGAAGGAGTCGCTAAATCTGAAATGCTTGAACCTTCTGATGTTGCCGCATCTATTTTACTTGCTTGCACGCAATCGTCTGGTTCAAGAATTATTGAGATTCAAATGCGAACGATGGCTGAAGGGCTTTAGGCAGAGAAAGAAATAGTAGGCATGGGTTAAAAAGAAATTGCCAAATTTCTAGGCGATTTTATATCTGCTGATTGATGACAGTTTCTGTAGTTGTTTTTTTCAAATTTAGTATCAACAAATTCATGCTGATTATTTTAAATCAGAGTCAACTACTTAAGAGATAAATTGAAATATAAAACGTAGCTTAGACAAGACCTAATAACCGCATAAATTAAAAGGCTTGCCAACTTAGAACTTTCATAAGTTAATTTAATTTCAGTGGCTCATTAGTTTATTTTAGAATTGAGGAGTAACAAATCTCCATTTCATTTTTTAGCTAAATATATTTTTGGGAATTACATTTTATTAGCTTTGATTTGTATTAGATTTTGTAATTTAAAAAGCAACTAAATTTAGCAATATGAAAATTAAATTTTTTTTAAGTCTTTTGGCTTCTTTAATCATTACAATTACTGCTTCTGCAGGTGATGGAAAACCAGCGTTTGCTGGAAATTGGAAATTGGACAGAACCAAGTCTGCTACCACTGGCAGTACTCTTTTTCTTTCTGCGATTAATATTAAAGTTCAAAATGAAAACCTGATTACAGAAAGGGTGTATGAAAATTCTAATGGAGAGAATTATCCATTTAATGAAAATCTTACCTTAGATAATAAGGAGTATAAAATTGAGATTTATGAAATGCCTAGAAAATCTAAAGCGCAATGGTCAGAAAAAGAAAATTCAATATCATTAGAATCAAATACCACTTACAATGGCAATTCAGGAGAACAAATTATTAACACAATTGAAACTTGGAAATTAAGTCAGGATGGAAATCAATTGATCTATGACTTTGTTACCAAAACTTCTGAAGGCAGTATAAAAGGGACCTACTACTTTAATAAGTCAAAATAGGTTTTTTAGTAATACTACTATTTTGGATTCTTGTCTTAATTTTACTGTAACTAATTTAATATGGCCGTTTCGTTTGCGAAATGGCTATTTTATTATTTGATTAATTATATATAAATATTCAAGCGTTATATGAAATCACCCAAGAATTATCTTTTACTATTGACATCGATTTCCCTATTTGGATTTGCCAATGCGCAGGGAATTAAAAAGAAAAAGGGTGAAAAAAAACTCCCGAATATTATTTATATACTTACTGACGACCTCGGCTATGGAGATGTATCGATTTATAATCCAGCGGGAAAAATTAAGACACCCAATATTGATAAATTAGCAAAACAGGGAATGCGTTTTACGGATGCGCATACTACCTCAGGTGTTTGTACTCCTTCCAGATATTCTATTTTAACAGGCATTTATCCATGGCGTAGCCGACTTCCTGTTGGTGTACTGCATGGTTATAGCAGAACATTAATTGAAAAGGGTCAGCCAACAGTTGCGACATTGCTAAAGTCTCATGCTTATACAACAGGAGTAGTTGGAAAATGGCATCTTGGACTAGATTGGGTTCCCAATGCTAGATCCAAAGATTCGGTAGAAAATCAAATCAATACAAACAAGTTATATGGCATATCATCAGATATGAATCCTGATCAGATTGATTTTTCTGTAGCACCAATCAATGGCCCAAGAACTCAAGGCTTTGACTATTCTTATATTTTGCCAGCTTCGTTAGACATGCCTCCTTACTGCTATCTTGAAAATGATGCACTAACGGAAATGCCTACTGGCTTTACCCCTGGTAGCAAACTTGAATCAGGTTATACAGGACCTTTCTGGAGAGCTGGATTAATGTCGCCATCATTTGATTTTAAAAACGTGCTTCCTCATTTTACTAATAAGGCGATTGGCTTTATCAAAACTCAATCGGCAGCCGCCAACCCATTTTTCCTCTACTTCCCAATGCCTGCTCCACATACTCCTTGGCTTCCTACTGCTGGTTTTATTGGTCGCTCGAATGCCGGTGAATATGGAGATTTTGTTCAAATGGTGGATGATGCAGTTGGTAAGTTGTTGCGCTTAATTGATAGCCTTGGACTTTCAGAAAACACAATGGTTGTATTCACAAGTGATAATGGCCCCTACTGGCGCGATAATTTTGTCAACCAATATGACCACCATGCTGCGGGTGAATTTAGAGGAATGAAAGGGGATGCCTTTGAGGGTGGTCACCGAGTTCCACTGATTGTGCGTTATCCTAAAAAAGTGAAAGCTGGAACCGTTAGCAACGTCACTACTTCTCTTACAAATTTTATGGCTACTTGCTCAGAGATAGTGGGTGAAAAATCTGATAAATTTAAAATGGGTGACAGTTACTCCATACTTCCAAACTTAGAATCAAATGTCTCTAAATCTGCAGAGCAGCATCCGATTGTTGTTATTTCTTCTAAAGGATTGTTTGCTATTCGCAAGGGACCTTGGAAGCTCATTACTGGATTGGGCTCCGGTGGTTTTACTGATCCATCGGAGGTAAAATCTAAGCCAGGCGAAGCGGTTGGACAACTGTACAACTTGGACGAAGATATTCATGAGGATAATAATCTCTATCAAAAATATCCTGATAAGGTTAAAGAACTTTCAGCATTGTTTGCAGCCATCAAGAAACAAAAATAGAATTGGTTTGCTATTATAAAGAGTATTTATAATAGCAAGAAAGGCTTACAAATCTTGGGATATTTAAATTTACATTCTTTAAGAGTATAAATTTGTAAGGCTAATAGAATCTTAATTCAATGTATGGAAAAAGGAATTAATTTTATAAATAGTTAGGGGAGTAACAAAGTAAATTTTTTTAAACAAAGTCTATGAAATTAAATGTGTGGGCATTAATAATTGGAATTTTTTTTATTGCAGGCTGCAATCAAAAAATTAAAAATTCTATTACATCTTTTGGTGCAATAGCAGATGGAAAAACTAATAATGCTGTAGCCATACAGCGTTTGATTGATAAGGTTTCTGCTAATGGAGGAGGTCAGGTTATTATTCCTCCTGGAAATTTTGTGACTGGAACAATTTACTTGAAATCAGGAGTTGACTTGCATCTTGCTGCAGGAGCTTGTTTGTTGGGGTCTACTGATAGAAAAGATTATAAGAATGAGGGTGCTGGATTGATTGAGGCAAAAAATCAAACAAATATTTCTATCAGCGGATCGGGCGTTATTGATGGTCGCGCTCAAGAGTTAATGCTTGATATTTTACAGAAACTTAGAAGTGGAGAAATCATACAGGATAATATGTGGCGCGTAAAACGTCCTGGAGAAGGTGTAAGAACGGTAATACTTGCAATTGATTATTGCACCAATGTTACTGTATCAGGTATTACGTTAAAAAACTCTTCAGGCTGGGTTCAAAATTATACAGAATGTACCAATCTAATAATTGATGGAATAACGGTTCAGAGTACAGCCTATTGGAACAACGACGGCATTGATATTACCGATTGTAAAAAGGTAAGGATTACAAATTGTTTCATTAACTCTGCCGATGATGGAATATGTTTGAAGTCGAGCAATCCAAATTCTGGTTGTGAAGATGTTTATATTGATAGTTGTAAAATTCGTTCAAGTGCTAGTGCGTTTAAAATGGGTACCGCATCCTCTGGAGGCTTTAGAAATATCAAGGTGCGAAATTTAGAAATTTATGATACCTACCGTTCAGCAATTGCAATCGAATCCGTAGATGGAGGGGTTGTTGAAAATATAGACATACAAAATATAGTAGCGAGGAATACTGGGAATGCAATTTTCATTAAAAGGGGAAAAAGAAATATATCAAGAAAGGTGGGAACGTTGAAAGGAATTTATATTGCCAATGTTAAAGTAGAAGTGCCGCTTAACAAACCTGATCAAGGATATCCGGTTGAAGGCCCACCAGATCATCTTAAACCTGGCATAGATAAAATGCCGAAACGTCCAGGAAGTTTTCATATTTATGGTCATCCATGGCTACCCTACAATTTAATTCCTTCTTCTATTGTTGGATTGCCGGGATATCCTGTCGAAAATGTTACCATCGAAAATGTAGAAATTAGTTATGGTGGCAGATCAAGTAAAGAGATCGCCTATATTCCACTCAACGCCATCACTTCTGTCCCAGAGAATGAATCGAATTATCCTGAATTTTCTATGTTTGGAGAGTTACCTTCTTGGGGTTTTTATGTTCGTCATGCAGAGGGAATAAAAATGAAAAATGTAAAAGTGTTTTATTTGGAGGACGACTTTCGACCAGCCTTGGTTTTTGATGATGTAAAAGGAGTGGCCTTAGAAAATTTCACAGTTCCTAAAGCAATTGAATTGCCGGTAGCACTCTTTAACAATACAACTGGCATTGCATTGAAAAATTTGAAGTTTCCTGTAAGTGAAGAAAAGGGAGTGATGATTACTAATTACAAGTAAAATTTTAGGTTAATTTTAAATCATAATTTATAACATT
>CAMBTV010000099.1 GCA_945870835.1 Chitinophaga pinensis | reverse complement strand
ATTTTTTCCAGTTTATTTTGCCACCATTTTACCGATGAACAATTAAATATCTAAAAGCCCATTGCCAGGTAATTTGAAAATTAAAAATCTTGGCTTTTGAAAACAATACCTGCCAATCTTTTTTAATAAAACCCCTTTCTACACTTAATGATGCATCATTTTTTACCAAATACGATTTTGAAAATAGCTGCGTAAGGGATCTGATTGAATACCAAGCCAACCAATGACGTTGAAGATCGTTGATAAAAAATCCAGTGCTCGAATTTTCTTGCATCCATTTTAATTGAAAAATTAATTCTTCATCAGTAAAATGGTGGCAAAATAAACTGGAAAAAATAATATCAGGATTATTTTCAAAATGAACTTTTGAATAGTCACTATATATAAATTCTGTATTGTCTTTTAAGTAATTATTTTCCTTTGCAAAGGCAATGCATTCTTGATTATAATCAATGCCAATACAATGAATCTTTATATTCATTTGTTGACAGTATTTTACAATCGCCACTAAATTATCACCGCCCCCACATCCAATTTCACATACGGTAATTTCTTTTTTATCTTTTAATAATTCTTTAAAACCTTTGATGGTGATTGCATGTCCGCCAAGCCAAGTATTAATGGTATTTAGCTCACGCATAGTCTGAGCAATGTCACTAAATGGAATATCTTCTTGATCTAATAATTCTTTTTGATAGGATCTTGTTTTTAAATTCATCATTGATTCATTTAATTCTTTTTTAAAAGAAAAGTTTCCATGGTTAGTCCGGGCCCAAAAGCAACTCCAAATACATTTTCATCCGATTTTATCTTGTCGTTCATAATTTCTTTTAATACAAAAAGAATGGTGGGTGATGACATATTTCCATATTCAGTTAGTATTTTTCTGGCATATTTTGTTTGATCTGCAGTTAGAGATAATTTTTGTTCAATCACATCCACTATTTTCTTACCTCCAGGATGTATACACCAAAACGGAATATCAGATAGAGTCATTCCTTTTTTCTTGAGGGCTTCAGAAACGAGTAATTCTATATCTTCTTTAATTAATTGAGGAATATATCCACTAAGCGTCATTAAAAAACCTTTGCTACTTATTTCCCAAGCCATGTCTTTTTTTCCTTGAAAGGCAACTTTTGAATAAAAACTTTCCAAATGTAATGAGGCTGGGGCAGCGCTATTGTTAATTAAAACTGCCGCACTACCATCTGCAAATAAAAGGCTACTGGATGCATTTTCTAGGGTATATTCTTTTTGAAAGTGTAGGGTGCATAATTCTGTTGCTACTAAAACAACTTGTGCAGAAGGTTCACTGTCACAAATGAATTTTGCCATTTTCAAACCATGGATTGCGGCATAACAGCCCATAAAATTAATGGAGGTTCTAAACAGTGTTGGTGAAAGTTGCATTGCTTCCATAATTTCTAAGTCCAACCCAGGAGCGCTCATACCGGTGCAACTGATGGTTATTAAGTGGGTGATTTGTTCAGACCTAGTAAATGGTTTAATGCAATTTGTGATAGCTTCAATTGATAGGAGGCAAGCATTTTTTTTATAAACTGCCATGCGTTGATCAATAGAGGGGAACAGGTCTTCATTATTTTTTGGCAAAAAGCTACTTTCAGTATTCGGTTTGCTATAATCAGGAATAACCGAATGCCTTGTTTCAATTCCACTTTGGTTATAAAGAAAAGCTAACTTTCTCTTTTCGTCAGCATCTAACTGATAAGCATTCTGCATATAATGCAAAATATCGATCTGCTTGTGGGCATAGGATGGTGTTGCGGTTGCTATAGAAACAATATCAGCCAAAATAATTCAGTATTAATAAGGTTAGAAATGCTAGATTGGTACAAGTGCTAGCCAGCCATACCATTCGCATTGTTTTTTTAAAATTTGCTTCATCTGGATTTTTCCATACTTGCAGCATCCAGTTAATAAAGTATAAAACCACTGGAACGAAAAAAAGTTGAGTGATCCAGAAATT
The DNA here is from genome assembly GCA_945870835.1 of Chitinophaga pinensis. Taxonomy (GTDB): domain Bacteria; phylum Bacteroidota; class Bacteroidia; order Chitinophagales; family Chitinophagaceae; genus Ferruginibacter; species Ferruginibacter pinensis_A. The sequence goes on along the minus strand of CAMBTV010000099.1, from coordinate 8,765 downwards.
TTGTAGTTGGTCAACTTCTCTGAAATAGGTAAATAGCGTACAAAAGGCAAGTAAATAAAGGATGCCACAGAAAATAAAAGTGCCTTTTTTACCTAATAAAATTGAAATTGTTTTGACACCATCTTTTTTATCTTGAATGTGCTGGTAAATTTGGGTAATCGGATAAAAACCTCCAATTAGTAAACCGGCAGCTAAAATTAGTAGAAAAGGGGTTTCTGTTGTAAAATTACTACTAACACCGTGAGCTATGGCAAAAAACATCAGCGATCCTTGATTAACAATTACTAGCAGATAACCAATAATCGGATATTTTTTTAAACGTAAGCCCCTCCAACTATATAATCTTGAACAGATAATAAAAAATAGAAAGCAGGCAGCAAAAATTGGACTTATAAAAAAGGAAAGGATAAATCCAATTACATCCATGATCAGAGATAAATAATATAATTGTTTTGTTGGTTTCATCGGATTAGCCACACCGCCGATGCTTTCTGTATCCCGATCATTGTAACTATTAAAGCCATTGCTAGATGGGTAAAGAATTGCATGCAATAAAACAAAAACCAAAATGGCTCTGTTCCAATTTATATGATCTGTAATGCTTAATGCAAACCAGTAAACTGGCATAAGAAAAAAGCTAAACGGAATTCTTAATAGCTGAATGGTTGATTTATTAATCAAATAGCTGGATTTTAGTGTTTGAATATAATCTTTATTCTACTATAGCAATTTTTTTTTACTGAAGTATTCACAATTTTTAATTACAGTTAAGATGTCATCTATCCGAACGTTACAATAAGGATTGATTTGGGAAAAATTTATAATGGGATAGGTTATTAAAATTTTAATATACGGTCCTTAAATTTTATCCTTCCTATTTATTTTTTATAGTTTTTTAATCTTAGTAAATAGATTTTTTTTGATATTTTGTTTCCTCTTAAAATTGGAATTACTGCTGCAGTATCGTAGGAAGAAAATAAATTTTCAAATGATTTAATTGCATCGAATGAATAATTTGAAGGCACTATAGAATAGGCATTGTCTCCTTTTTTGAGTGTATTTCTTTCGTTGTTTAAAAAATAATATTGATGTATGTCACCAATAGGTCCAAAAACCAAAACAGTTTTATTTAAGGGATTTGCTATATAATGTTCTATGTGAGCAGCAGGGAACCATTTATTTTCTATAATCAATGCATCCTTACTCATCGTTTTATTTCTGACATCATCATTGATTACTAGCGATACTTGGTCCTTTGCTTTTGACCAACCATACATATCTAAAGTGAAATCCCCATCTCCCTTTTTGAAGTCATCTTTGTTTCCAATTGTCCCAGGAAAAAAATTAATTACAATTAGTCCGCTAATACAAATAAATAGAGTTAACCCAAGTGCAAAGCCAATTATTTTGGGCAATTTAATTTCTAAAGGAAATTTTTCTATGAGATAAATACTAGTAATTAAGGACAAACCTGAAAATGAAGGCCCTGTCCAATGAGGTAAAATCGTATTAAAGATTGAAAGAAAAGTAGAGACAATTATCAAAGGTAAGCTCACCCAAAGTATGAGCAGTAAAGAGTGTTGGTAGTTCGACTTATTTTTTTTGATAAAGAAAATAATAGACTTAATAAAAAGGGGAAAAATAATTATGCTGGTATAAAAAACCTGACCGATATTGAAACTTAAAAAAGAGGCCAAGTTAATGCCACTCCCCAAATTACTAACCCGATCAGAATGAAAGCGGTAAGTAATAAAATGGTTATCAATATTCCAAAAAATTACAGGAAGGAAAATAATAAATGTTAGAAATAAACCAAAATATAATCCAATGTAGTTAAAAATATCTCTTCTTTTCGTTAGAATAAACATCCCAAGGCCTAGCCATAAAAATACAGAATGGACTTTGGATAACATGCCTAGGCCTGCAGATACACCAAATAAGATCAAGTATGAGTTTAGCTGAAACTTTTCGACTGATTGGTCCGATATTTTTATTAAAAAAAATAAGCTAATTGACCAGAACAACATTTGTGGTGAATCTGGTAGTATAAAAGTACCCGATATCACTGTACCATAAAGTGTGGCTGAATAAATAGCACTGGCCCAAAATGCAGCTCTTTCATCTTTTAATATTTTGCCACATTTATAAATCATTATCAATGTTGCTGAACCACACAGTACAGCCCCTAATCTGATAAAAAAATCGGTGTCTAAAAATAAATTACCTGTCGTAAGTCTGATTAGCCACGCAACCATTGGAGGATGATCAAAATAATTCCATTGCAAAATAGAGGCAAATAGTCTATAATAAACCTCATCATTTCCCAACTCTGTACTAATGGCAATCGCTGATCTTAACAGAGTTGAAAATATTAATAATAGTAAGAAATATCTTTTATATTCTTTATGAATCATTGGTTAGGTGTATAGGTAAAGCTCAATGCTGGTTGGATACTGCTGAAATAAATAATGATGCTCCAAAGCTGCTGTCAAATTGAAAATTTAAAAATTCTTTTAAAGAGTATAAAAATAATTTATTTATAGCACAAACAAAGAAACAGAAATAAATTTAATTAAAAGAAGAAGAATCAATATTCCAACTTTTTTTAGGGTATAATATTTTTAAATACTCAGTACTAGGAAAAGTATTGTTGACTAGATGTTTTTTTAACTTTTAAAAGGATGCCCACAATCAATAGTGAAGTGGTTACTCCAATAATTATACCCAAAATAACGTCTTCAAGAAAATGTTGTCCTAAATATATTCTTGAATAACCAACTAGCAAGGCAGTAAAGAGAAGAAGTAAATGATAGCTTTTTTTTTCAATAAAAAACACCCACAGGGTAATTGCTGCAAAAATTGATGTAGTGTGGCCAGAGGGAAAGCTGTTGTAGGCTGCATTGGTAAACCCTTCAATAAATTTGCTGTAAGAGTAACTTTCAAAAAAGTTCACAGGTCTTAGTCTATGAAAATAATTTTTTAATATTTGTGAAAACAATCCGGAGAGTAAAAAAGTTAACAAGGAAAGTAAAGATTCTTTTTTTTTGTTTAGCCCAAATAGTAAAGCACTTATAATTAAGAAAAAAATCCCATCTCCTAATAAGGTGATTATTTGAAAAAACTGATCTAAAAAATAACTATGATAAGTATTGAGGATTAAAAAGCTGTCTTTTTTTCCATAAAAAAATAGAAATAAATTAGCCAATAACAATACAGTTGAAACAGATAGAAAATAGCTCTTTTTACTTTTAATAATAGATAAAAACATAGATATAAATAATTAAAAATAATTCATTTTTATATTTTTCTTCAAATTATTAATTTTAAGCAGGGTTTGTTGTACATAGAAATGATTGGTGCCATTAAATTCAATAAAAAGGGTTTACTTTACTTTTTAAAACTATTCTGATGATTATAGGAAATTTGGAGGTAGCGGACATTGTTTTTCCTGAAAAAATGTATTGGAAAGAAGCAAAAAAAGCCTGCACCTCCCTAGGTGAAGGTTGGCGCTTACCTACTAAAGATGAATTGAATATTTTGTTTGAAAATAAGGCTATAATAGGAGGGTTTACTGAAAATTACTATTGGAGTTCAACCGAAACAAAAGGTGTTTATAGCGCATGGATTCAACTCTTTGACGATGGCGGTGTTCAGTTCAATTCCTATGTCAAAGGGTTTAAATACAATACGCGAGCAGTTCGGGATGTTAACGAAATTAACTAATAAGATTTTAACGTTGATTATTCTATATTTTTTTAAACTTTAAATTATTCCAAATGACGAACCTAAAAATAAATCGTTTACAGCATATAGGAATTCCAGTTACTGATATTGAAATTTCTCAATCTTTTTATGAGCGGTTGGGTTTTCAAAGAGCTATGAATGCTACTTTCATGCATGAAGGTGATGAGGGTAAAGTATCAATGATGAAGCGTGATGGCATGATTATAGAATTGTACCAAATGCCAGAAGCCGAACTAGTCAACGTTCAACAAAGAAAGGATGGCAAAATCGATCACATCGCTTTTGATGTGGATGATATCAATGAAGCATTTCAAATATTAAAAAAGGAAGGATTTTCAATAATTGAAGAGCAACCTGTTTTTTTAAATTTTTGGGTCAAAGGATGTAAATATTTTTATATCACCGGTCCTGATGGTGAAAGATTAGAATTCTGCCAAATTTTATAGATTGGCTATTTTAATTTTTAACACCGTGAAATGATTTTAAAATTCATTTCACTCTCCATTGAATTCTATTTTTTTAAGGTTTTTTAAATTGAGTAAAGAATATCGTAATTTCTCAATTTTTTTAGAATTAGATTATATTTAGAACAGCGGACTGCTTAATTTTTAAATTGTATTAAATTTCCAAATTATCAGGGAAGTAATGATTGGCTAATTTAGAAAATTCATCCCCTCTCATGAAAATTGAAATATCTACTTCTGAATAATTATTTTTTCCGGTAGCAGCCAATAATTCATTGGCTGAGTGCAAAGTGTTTTTATGATAGTGATAAACTCTATCAAATTTCTCTCTAACTACTAGCCCTTTCATTAGCATCTTATTTTGAGTAGCAATACCTGTAGGGCATTCATTGTTATTACATCGCAAAGCTTGGATACATCCCAACGAAAACATAAATCCTCTTGCGCTATTACAAATATCTGCGCCTAAAGCAATTGCTCTAAGTATAGAATACCCTGAAATAATTTTACCACTGCAAATGATTCGAATTTTATTTCTTATTCCAAAATTGACCAATGTTTTATTAACAAATATTAACGCGGGTTCAAATGGCATTCCAACTCCGTCAGAAAATTCTGGTGGCGCTGAACCAGTTCCACCTTCAGCTCCATCTACCGTTATAAAATCGGGATAACAGTTTTGTTGAATCATCTCGTTGCACAACTTTTCAAATTCGCTCGTTTCTCCTATGCAAAGTTTAAAACCAATCGGTTTTCCATTTGATAAATGACGTAACTGTGCAATGAATTCAACCAGCCCTTTATAATCATTAAATGCAGAGTGGCGGGGTGGAGAATAAATAGTAATAAAAGGTTCTACTCCTCTAATTTTAGAAATTTCTAAGGTGTTTTTTTGAGCGGGAAGCACACCTCCATGACCTGGCTTTGCTCCTTGTGAAAGTTTTATTTCAATCATTTTTACCGCTGGCAAATTGGCTTTTTCAGAAAATTTATCTGCATCAAAATTACCCTCCTTATCTCTACATCCAAAATAGCCAGTTCCTATTTGCCAAGCAATATCTCCACCTTGTAAATGAAACTCGGTCAATCCACCCTCTCCCGTATTGTGGTAGAAATTACCCTTCTGCGCTCCTAGGTTTAAAGATTTAATTGCATTTTCGCTGAGTGATCCAAAACTCATTGCTGATATATTCAACAAGGAAGCTGAATAAGGTTTTTTGCAATCTGGTCCTCCTACTAAAACTCTTGGAAGTTCTTTATTCACCTTGGCAGGAAACATCGAGTGTTTTATTCCTTCATAATTTGATTGATTTAAATGCATTTGCGTTCCAAAGGGTAATGAGGAGTCAACATTTTTTGATCGCTGATAAATTAGTGAACGTTCGTTTCTTGAAAATGGTTTTCCATCGGTAGATCGTTCAATAAAATATTGTTGAATTTCAGGAGAAATTGATTCAAATAGGTACCTGACATGTCCAATTAAAGGAAAATTTCTTAGTATAGTATGTTTGGTTTGACTGGCATCAATAAATCCAATGACAAACAGAACAACAAAAATTAAAGGAATAACAGGTCCAATGATTTGATAGAAATATAGAAGCAGGAAGGTAACAGTTAAAGGAATTCCGTAAATGAAAAATTTTTTTCTCATGATGTTTGAATATTTATTTATTGCCTTAGGATACTTTTTAAAAAAGCCACCTATTAACTATTAAAACTATTGATTTTACTGTACTTTACAAATTTTTTTTAAGAAAAGGACTTTTTTAATTGTTTCTTAACTTTTATTGAAACTTCGTAATTAAATTAAAATTCCGTCGCTTTTCATTAAATAGACCTATTCGAAATTGCTTGCGTTTTTAATAAGCCTCTTCAAATTTTTTCTTAGAAATTGCATTATTTAAAATTTATATCTGAAATTTGAAGGAGCTTCAACGTTAAGTATGAAAAAAATATTTGTCCTTTTACTATTTTTTTTGAATTACAATCTGCATGCACAGAAAGTAATTCAAATTAAACATGTAAGTTATACTTCTTTATTTTGCATCGAAAAGTATTACCCTCTAATGGTTGAGTGGTGGGAGACTACCGCTAAGGCTCAATGTGAAACGCCTATTGCTAGAAAAGATAAATTTAAGCCCGACCCATTGCTACCCAAAGAAACCAATTTAAAAAAAGATTATATTCATTCAGGAACAGATCGGGGACATATGTGCCCAGCGGCAATTAATAAATGTAAGGGTGAGAAGGAGATGGAGGAATGTTTTTATTTTTCTAATATGGCTCCTCAATATCATAGTTTAAATGCGGGTGACTGGGAAGCATTGGAGCGATTTACTAGAAAAACTGCCATTCAACAAGATAGCATCCATATTTGGGCAGGTAATATCGGGGAGTCAAAAAAAATAGGAAAAGTATCAGTGCCAATGCAATGCTGGAAAGTGATACACATATTAAATACCAAAGAGTACAAAGCTTATTTATTTAACAATGATTTGTCTAAGGCCGATGGTATTAAGAACAATGAGGTAACGGTTCACCATATCGAGCAATTGACTGGCTTTAAATTTTTATAAAAAATTGCCTTTCTAATCAATAAATTTAAGGGCTCAGTACTACTATATAGGCTAGGTTAAAAAATGACTAGGAATGCCCTTCTGGGTCCATATTAATTAACTTCCATTGTTGCCCATTGATTGATAAAGCCACTGATTTACTACCCAAAGTTTTGCCCAATCCAATATACGAATGGGGGCATTCGATTCTAAATCCTTACTGATCTCCTTTTTTATATCTAACCCATCAGTATTGAATAACTTCCTTATTAAAATAGTCTAAAAATCCCATTTACTTATTTTCATATTAAGGTTATAATGGTTATAACCTATTGTGTCAAATATGGTGAGAAACAGGTCATTACTTTTGTTAAATTGACAATTTCCTTGGCTGTTAATAAATTAAGTGAACTTATTTAGGACAAATCAAAAAGGCTTGCTATGGCAATAAAGCTTACCTTTATTATAGTATTTTTTACATTTTAAATCAATGATCTAATTTAATTAATCAAAAAGAAGGTTAAAAACTGAAACATGTACACTTACATCTGGAATAAATATCTGCCGGTAATTAGGATTTTATTGAAAAAATCAGCAACTGGAGATCAACTGTTAAGTTTAAATCGTGAAGATTTTGAAAGAGCGGGTACTGGAAGAAAGGCAGGTTATAAATTTACCATTGAATTTGCAGAAGGAAAGGTGAGTAATGTTATTAGTGGATCAGATTTAGCTAGCCATCTGGCAGCCGCTATGCTAGAAGATACGGCTACTAAAATGGTTTTGTTGACAGGTCATTTTCAAGTGATTTTAAATACAAAATTTCAGATTACGGTAAAAAATATTACTCCTCAGCCTATTACCTCCGCATTGGAAGTAGAAGCAAGTAAGGATTAATCAAATATTTTAGCAATTAATAATTTAATCACTCATTCGTATTTTGAAGTTTAAAGATTTTGGTTTTGATAACCGACTATTAGAAGGAATTGAGGCGTCTGGATATGATGAAGCAACGCCTGTTCAAGAACAAGTAATTCCATTGGTATTAGCAGGAAAAGATGTCATTGCATCTGCCCAAACCGGAACAGGAAAGACTGCGGCATTTTTACTTCCCCTCATTAATAATATTATTTCAACACCGCTCAATCATCAAAGCATTACGGCATTGGTGATAGTACCTACAAGAGAATTGGCTATTCAAATAGCACAGCATATGGAAGGCCTTTCTTATTTTACTTCTGTAAGTTCTATAGCAGTATACGGAGGTGGTGACGGAAATGCATTTGTCCAAGAAAAAAAGGCATTGAGTGCAGGGGCAGATGTAGTAATCTGTACTCCTGGAAAAATGTTAGCTCATATTAATATGGGCTATGTTAAGTTTCAGGGACTAAAATATTTGATCCTTGATGAAGCGGATCGAATGTTAGATATGGGATTTTATGATGACATTATGCGCATCATTCATGCCTTACCTCAGAAGCGTCAAAATTTATTATTTTCCGCCACCATGCCTCATAAAATTAGAGAACTAGCAAGAACAATTCTTCATCAACCAGCAGAAGTAAGTATTTCCATCAGCAAGCCCAATGAAAAAATTACTCAGCTTGCTTATGTGGTTTATGAAACACAAAAAATCCCTTTGGTAAAATATATTTTACATCAAAAAAGCTTTGCATCCGTATTAATTTTTTGCAGTAGTAAACAAAGTGTAAAGCAATTAACGCGTGATTTAAAAAGAACCAATTTGCCGGTAGATGAAATTCATAGCGATCTAGAGCAGGATAAAAGGGAAGAGGTATTGATGCATTTTAAAAGTGGACGTATTCAAATTTTAGTCGCTACCGATATACTAAGTAGAGGTATTGATATTGATAATATTGGCATGGTGTTAAATTATGATGTACCTCACGATGGCGAAGATTACGTCCATCGAATTGGTAGAACCGCTAGAGCTGCTGCTGAGGGTACCGCAATCACCTTTGTAAGTGAAAGGGAACAACGAAAA
>CAMBTV010000098.1 GCA_945870835.1 Chitinophaga pinensis | reverse complement strand
AGTGGGCATAGAAAATTAACAGCCCTTGAAATAGAGGTACTGGTTCGAAATAGAAATACTTCCGACGACTGGAATAAAATACTTGTATCCTCCGCATTTAATCCTGAATTAGTAAAGAACTGCAAATTTTACGGTTTGATTCGCATTGGAAGTCTAGAGGCTTTTTATCTTGAATTTCATAATTTTCGTTTGCCGGTTGGGCTTTATAATAGTACGATTATCAGTTGTGATTTTGGTAACAATGTATGTATTGATAATGTTAATTCTCTCAGTCATTATATCATTGGAAATGGGGTAATGATAGCCAACGTGAATGAAATGGCTACTACCGAAAAGGCAAAGTTTGGAAATGGGATTATTTTTGAGGATGAAGATGAAAATATTCGCGTGTGGATGGAACTCTGCAATGAAAATGGAGGAAGGAGGGTTATCCCATTTGATGGAATGCTTGCTGGAGATGCTTACATGTGGAGCAAATTTAGGGATCAAGAACAGTTGATGAATAAATTCAAAGAGTTTACAGACAAAAGAATTGCATCAAAAAGAGGGCGTTATGGAACCATTGGAGATCGTACTGTTATTAAAAACTGTAAGATTATTAAAGATGTATTGATTGGCAGCGACGCTTATTTAAAAGGAGCCAATAAATTAAAGAATCTTACCATCAACAGTGATGAAAATCGCAGTTCCCAAATTGGTGAAGGCTGCGAATTGGTAAACGGAATTATTGGATATGGATGTAGAATATTTTATGGTGTAAAAGCAGTACGTTTTGTGATGGCTTCCCATTCTCAATTGAAATATGGAGCAAGACTTATTAATTCCTACCTAGGCAATAATTCTACTATCTCCTGCTGCGAGGTATTAAATTCACTGATATTTCCAGCACATGAGCAACATCATAACAATTCATTTTTGTGTGCATCTTTATTAATGGGGCAAAGCAATATGGCAGCAGGTGCTACCGTTGGCAGCAACCACAATAGTCGAAGTGCAGATGGAGAAATCATTGCTGGCAGAGGCTTTTGGCCTGGTTTATGTGTAAGCTTAAAACACAATTCTAAATTTGCTTCTTTCACTATTATTGCTAAGGGTAATTTTCCGGCAGAATTAAATATCCCTGTACCATTTAGTTTGGTTAGTAATGATGTAAGCAATAACCAACTGGTGGTGATGCCCGCCTATTGGTTTATGTATAATATGTATGCATTGGAAAGGAATGCTAATAAATATTTGGATCGAGATAAAAGAACTACCAAACTACAGTTAATAGAGTATGATTATTTAGCACCCGATACTATTAATGAAATTTTTACTTCAATTAATTTTTTACAAAAATTGCAACCCGATGAAAAGGGGATTGCTATAACAAAAGGATGGGAAAATAATTCTCGTAATACAGTGGTTCTAAAAGTCCCACAGTCTATTGCTATTTTTAAGGAACTGGTAGAATATTATGCTGCCACAGAATTTTTAAAACATATCAAGCAAAACAAGTTTAGCAGTTTTGATGAATTTAAGAAAACTATGTCAGCAAAAATTAAACGAAGCGAATGGATGAATATCGGAGGACAATTAATTCAGCAAACTGAAGTAGAAAAATTGCAATCTAATATTGTCAACCAAAAAGTAAAAGGTTGGGATCAGGTACATGCATTTTATACCGAACAAGGGGATAATTATTTTACTGATAAGCTCAACCATGCCTATACTGCTTTGTTGGAAATTCTCAATATTACTCCTAAGCAATTCACCGCTAGCTTTTTAAATCAGTTATTAGAGAGATCGATTGTAACGCGTGAATGGATGTGCAAGGGAATCTATGAATCTAGAGCAAAAGACTACCGAAATCCATTCCGAAAAATGGTGTATAGCAACAGTAAAGAAATGAACCAGATACTAGGTCGTATTGAAGACAATGGTTTTATTCAAGATCAAATGAGGCAGTTGGAGGAGTTTAAAAAACAAATCAAGTCAGTAAAAAGAAAACTAAAATTGTAGTTTACAATAGGATAGTTAATAACGCTAACTTGATCTATATTTTTTTCGATATGCTTTTGGTGTTAGGCCAATTGTTTTTTTAAATTGTCGAAAAAAATTAGAGGCATTGTTGAATCCTGTTTCACTGCTGATAGATTCAATAGTTAATTGCTTATTTTCAATTAAAAATTTACAAGCATAACTGATTCTTATTTCAGATAAAAAATCAGTGTAGGTTTTGTTAGTCATCATTTTAAAATACCTACAAAAAGAAGTGATACTCAAGCAGCTCAAGGAAGCAATTTGAGCCAGACTTATTTTATTCATGTAATTTTTTAGCGTGAAGGTATAAATCTGATTGAGTCGATCGGTTTCTAGCTGATTGGACTGATAGAATGCATGTGAATTAGTGATGGGCTCATATTCCTTTGTTTCTGCGAGGGTACTTAAAATAGAAATAAATAAAGAAATTCGATCCAAGTTTTCTGCTTGATAAGTTGCTTCCAATAAATTCAAGAGTTTTCTTTTGGTATCACCATGTATTAATAATCCATTTTTAGCTTTTTTGATAAGTTGGTTTAATTGATAAGCTTCGGGAAGAGAAAGAAATTCTTGACCTAAACAATCGGGCAAAAAATGCATTACCATTGCCTCTACTTCTAATTTAGATTGAGGGTGTAAATAAGCATCATGAGATTTCCAGGTATGAGGAAGGTTTTCACCCAATAACAACATTTCATCTGAGTTAAAATTGCTAATATTATCTCCAATAAATCGGAGGCCTTCTCCCTTTTTGGTGTAATGTAATTCCAACTCTGGATGATAGTGCCAAGTACTTTCAAAATTTGCTGAAATGTCTTTTCGTAAACTGAAAGAGTTTTCCAATTTTTTGGGAACCTTATGATAATGTGGTTTCATGAAATTGTTGAATAATTAGCCTAAAATAAGGCTTTAATTGCTAATTTTATTCATAAAATACCTTATTTAATGATAAAATAGTACATATTTTTGAAAATAAGATTCAGCTAACTATCACCAATTAAGAATATTTTTAGGGTTGAAATAAATTTCATTAATTATTGATTGCTTTTCTAGGTTTCTATAATTGTACAGAAATGCATAAAAATCCATTGATAGATTTTTCACGATAAAAATTGTACAATAGTTATTATAAAAAAATAAGTAAAAAAATGGAAAATAAGTTTGTCCCAGTAATGATTACGCCTTTTAATTTAAAGGCAAAGCTTGATTTTGATGTAGTTTCAAAATTGATTGATTTTTATTTAGCCGCTGGTGTTAAAGGTTTTTTTGCCAATTGTTTGAGCAGCGAAATGTACAGTTTAACTGAAGACGAGCGTTTAGAGTTGACTAGTTTTATAGTAAAATATGTGAAAGGTCGGGTGCCAATTGTTGCAACAGGTTCTTTTGGCTTAACCATTGAAGACAAAGCTATTTTTGCAAAAAAAATATATGATACTGGAATTGATGCGGTGATTTTAATCACAGGTCATTTTGCCAATATCGATGACAGTGATGAAATCCTTATTCGCAATTTTAATCGAATGTTAGAACTTACCCCTGGTATTCCATTTGGATTATATGAATGTCCTGCACCCTACAAAAGAATTCTTACCGCTAAAGTTTTTAAAAACTTGGTAGAATCAGGTAGGTTTATTTATCACAAAGACACTTCCATTGAAAAGGAACAGGTATTAGCTAAGCTAAATATTCTAAAAGAAAGTGGTAACACTAGTTTTGAATTTTTTGATGCACACACACCTAATGCATCCTATGTTGTAAGAAATGGTGGAAAGGGAATGAGCTCTATTTCTGGAAATTTTTATCCTGAAATTTTGGTTTGGATGGTTAACAATGCAGGAAACCCGGCAATGCAAGAGAAAGTAGATTGGTTGCAAAATGAATTGATACAAGTAGATCCTTTAATTCATGTTGCCTACCCAATGAGTGCTAAGTACTTTTTAGCTAAAAGAGGTTTGCCAATTCGTACCATCAGTCGTGCTCATGTGTTAGAATTAACTCCTGCTCAAAAAGAAGTGCTCGATGGAATTCACGAAAAGTTTTTAGGTTGGTGTGATACCTTAGGAATTGAAAAAGTGGCTATGGAATCCATTGTGGCCCCAAAAGTATTTCCAGATCCAGCTATTTAATTAATTTAAAAGACGCCTGCTGCAATAGAGATTAATTTCTATTACAGTAGGCGTTTTATTTTAATTCATTATTTCATAAAAGTATTCCTTTCAAAAAAAGAAAGGCAACTGAAAAATAAATAATTAGTCCTGTAACATCTACTAGTGTTGCAACAAAAGGAGCAGAACTAACTGCAGGGTCGGCACCGAGTCTCTTTAATATCAGTGGCAACATTGAGCCGGTTAAAGTGCCCCAAAGTACTACACCGATTAGTGATAGTCCAACTGTAAATCCTATTAAATAATAATGATTTCCATAAATATTCGGTAAAAAATTTGCCCAAAATACCACTCTTGTAAATCCAATAATTCCTAGCACAGAACCCAGCATTAGTCCCTGAATAATTTCTCTGCGCATTACTCTCCACCAATTGGCAATGGTAATTTCACCCACCGCCATTGCCTGTATGATCAATGTGGAAGCTTGCGAACCTGTATTGCCACCGCTTGAAATAATTAATGGAATAAATAACGCTAACACTACGGCCTTTTGTATTTCATCCTCAAAAAATCCCATTGCGGTAGCTGTAAACATTTCACCTATAAAAAGAACGATGAGCCAGCCGACTCTTTTTTTGAATAATTTAAAAATAGGCATTTCTAAATAGGGTTCGTCCAATGCTTGGGTACCTCCCATTTTTTGCATGTCCTCACTAAACTCTTCATTGGCAACCCAAAGCACATCATCAATGGTAACAATACCTAATAGTTTGTTGCTCTTACTTACAACGGGCAAGGCTACTCTGTTATTCATTTTAAAAGCTTCGTTGGCCACTTCTTGGTCATCATCTGCATGCAGTGCAATAAATCTTTCATCCATCAGCTCATCCACTCTTTTGTCTGGACTTGCCATGATGAAATCTTTAATACGGATATCATCTAATAACTCACCTTTATCATTGATTACATAGATAACATCAATGGTTTCACTATTTTTTGCAAATTTTCTGATGGTATTTAAAACATCCTCTACCGTGTCATGTTCGTACACATAAACATAGTCTGGAGTCATCAACCTTCCAACACTACCTTCGGGATATCCCAACAATGAAAGCGTTATCTTTCTTTCTTCAGGATTCAATGTCTTTATAAGTTCTCTTACGGTGTTACTCGGCAGTTCACTCAAAAATGAAGTACGGTCATCTGGAGGTAATTCATTTAGTAACTCAGCAGTTTTGAAAGGAGGCAATGTTTTTATAATCTTTTTTTGTGTAGGGAATTCTAGGATTTTAAAAACACTTGCAGCTCGGTGGAGTGAAAGATGGCTGATGATTTGGCCTTCATACTTTTCATTCTCATAAATTAGATTGGCGACATCACTGATATTCTGGTCATTTAAAAGATCCTGAATCCTTAATATATCTTCTGATGCAATTACTTCCTCAAATTGTTGTTGCAATGAAATTTCTTTAAATTCAATTGACATCTTATTAATTTTATATTAGCTTTTTAAAAGAGATGATGATTAAAATGTAGATTGACAATCATCTCAGAAATTAATTATTTATGGGTGTCATCTCTTCAAGTATAACCCTTAAATAACTACCTTGCAAATTACAAGTTTTACTTTTAAAATGATGATATGCTAAAACCTTATTTATTTGTTGATAAAACAGATTCGATGGGAAGGGGTGTTTATACCGCAGAAACTATTGCCCCTGATACTGTAGTGGAGGTGTCTCCTGTAATTGTAATGAGCGCAGATGATCGGACTCATTTGGATAAGACAGCCTTGCATGATTATATTTTTGAATGGGGAGCTTTAAAAGATAAATGCTGCATGGCTTTGGGACTTGTGCCAATCTATAATCATAGTTATAGTAGCAATTGTGAATATTTTATGAATTATGATGAGGATGTTATTCTTGTAAAAACAGTTCGGTTGATTGAAAAAGGAGAGGAGCTTACCATCAATTATAATGGTGACTGGGATGACAAATCGAAAATATGGTTTGAGGCAGAGGAGCGTTAAATTTATTGGTGATTTTAAATTCGAGTTTAGAGGAGTTTTAAATTTATTGGTGCTTTTAAATGCGGTTTTTCTTTCCAATCCTACAGTATTGTTAGTGTTATTTTGCGTCCAAGTCCATACTCCAACAACTTGTAAAGTGTCGAAAGTTGGATGTCGCTGTGTCCATTTTCAATTCTTGAAATAAAACTTTTTTTAGTTCCTGTCTTTTCCGCTAATTGCTCTTGTGTCATTGATGCAAGTCGTCTTTCTTCTCTAATAACTTCTCCAATAGCAAATGCTTTTGCTTTTATTTCAAAGTCAGTACGTTTAGCAGTTCCAACTTGTCCATAACGATTGTCGAGATGTTCGTCAAAAGTTGTGATGGTTTTACTTTTTTGATTTTTTGCTTTCATTTTGTTTCTGTTTTAATTTTTCGTCAAAATATTCGTTCATAATTTTTACTGCTTTGTCAAGTTCTCCAGAAGGTGTCTTTTGAGATTTTTTCTGAAATCCGTTAAACAAAACAACTACTTGTCCCTCGTCAAAACAGCAGAAGATACGGTAAACATTCCCTTGAAATTCTACTCTAATTTCGTAAAGTCCGTTCGTCCCTTCTAAATGCTGAAAAAATTTCTGAGGAATTCTGTCTGCAACTGTCACGACAAACAAAACATGGTCAATTTTTACTTTCACTTTTTCAGTCTGCTGGTCGAAAAAGTCGAGGAAGTAGTTTTTGAAATATATGATTTGTCTGTGTAGTTCCATTTTTTTGTCAGCATAAAGTTAACGAATAATGGAACAAGTCAAAATAAAAATTTAATTTTTTCTAGTGTCTGTCGTTGCTAGTGCGGTCGTGTCCTAAAATATCTGGATATTTAATGATTGTAGTTTTAGAGCAAATTAACCCCTCTATCTTGATCTGCCTATACCCTAAATGGTCTATTTTTTAAATGTGAACCTAGCGGTTACTCATACAGGCGCAGGATTCCACCCAGCGCCCATTCACTAACTCACAACTCAATCACTTTCTTTTTCTCGCAACTCTCAATCGCTGCTTCAATAATTTGCATGATGCGGATACCATCATCTGCTGTTACAGGCATTGGGTCATTACTGGTTAATGCTTTAAATACTCCTTCATAATAGTCGTAATAATTTCCTTGTTGCGATATGACCTGTTCACGAATAACTTGACCATCTTTTTCTGTATGCAATAAACCACCTTCTGATAAAGGCTCTGTTCCCCAATCGGTTGTATTGGGAACTTTACCTTCTAATAAATTAGCTTCTTGAACATCGGTTCTGTTTTTTAAAAAAGATCCCAATGATCCATGTACAATAAAACTTGCAAGCGCCTCTCTAACAAATACACCACTTTTAATTCGCACTCTAAAACCAGGATAGTAAAATAATATATCAAACCAATCGTCTACTACCGAATTAGCCCGAGTGATACGGATATCCGCAAAAAGGGCCTGAGGATAGCCAAATAGGCAAATGGCACTATCAATAATATGCGGCCCTAAGTCTTTCAATATACCAGATCCTGCGCTTTTAATTTCTTTGTGTGGCTTAGGATTTAAAAGCGGTTTATATCGGTCGTAGTGAATTTCTGCTTCTACTATCTCACCGAGCCATCCTTCCGAAATTATTTTTTTTACTGTTTTAAAATCACTGTCGTAGCGCCTATTTTGATAAACAGATATTTTTTTATTTACTTTTTTAGAGAGCTCTTTAAGTTCGATTGCCTCAGCAACTGTTGTAGTAAATGCCTTTTCTACCACAATGTGCTTACCTGCTAAAAGAGATTTTTTTGCATATTCAAAGTGAGTGGCTGTGGGAGTATTCACAATCACTAAGTCAATGGAATCATCTTCTAATATAGATTCTAATGTTGGGTAGGAGGTAACCCCTGGGTAAAAATCGCCTATAATTTTTTTACTTCTTTCCCACGCGCCTAACAGCTCAAAGCCAGGATGTATATGTATAAAGGGGGCATGAAATAATTTTCCGGACATACCGAAAGAGAGTAGAGCTGTTTTAATTGGAGGCATATATTGAATTGATTAATTATTGTTAAAGAAAAACTTCGTATACAAATTTATAAAAAATGCTTGGTTTGGTTGGATAAAAAAAGTTTCAATTTTCACAACAATGAAATTTGTATAATCGCCTTCAATGCGCGTAATAAAAAAGGCGAAACCCAAAATGAGTTTCGCCTTTTACAGTTGAATGTTATTTTATTTCCTTGAGGCAAATTCTTTTCTGATAATATTCAATGCACCACCTGCCTTAAACCATTCAATTTGTTGGTCATTGTAGGTATGATTTACTTGTATAGTATGGTTGCTTCCATCTGCGTGGTGCAATACTATTTGTAGTGGTTGGTTGGCAGCAAATGTTTCCAATCCAATGATATCAATCCTGTCATCTTCCTGCAACAAATTATAATCTTCTTTGGTATTGAAAGTAAGTGCTAACATACCTTGTTTTTTCAAATTGGTTTCATGGATACGGGCAAATGATTTTACCAATACCGCGCGAACACCAAGATGACGTGGTTCCATTGCAGCATGTTCTCTGGAAGATCCTTCTCCGTAATTTTCATCACCTACTACAATTGATCCAATACCTGCGGCCTTATAAGCTCTTTGAGTAGATGGAACAGTACCATATTCTCCCGTTAGTTGATTTTTAACAAGATCAGTTTTTTCGTTGAAAAAATTGATTGCACCAATTAACATATTATTACTGATATTATCCAAATGTCCTCTAAACTTAAGCCATGGACCTGCCATGCTGATATGATCTGTTGTGCACTTTCCTTTTGCCTTAATCAATAAATTCAGTCCCTTCAGATCTTTTCCTTCCCAAGCAGCAAATGGATCTAATAGTTGAAGTCTTTTGCTTTCTATAGAAACTAAAACTTGTATTGCGCTACCATCTTTTGCTGGCGCTTGGTAACCTGGATCTTCTGCATCAAATCCCTTTAGCGGCAATTCAAAGCCACTTGGAGGGTCTAATTTCACCTGCTCGCCTTTGTCATTGGTAAGGGTATCTGTTAGTGGGTTAAAAGATAAGTCGCCAGCAATCGCCATAGCCGTTACTATTTCTGGGCTTCCTACAAAAGCAAAAGTATTTGGATTACCATCTGCACGTTTGGCGAAATTTCTATTGAAAGAATGTACAATGGTATTTTTCTCTGCTTTTTCTGCACCTACTCTAGCCCACATACCGATGCAAGGACCGCAAGCATTCGCAAAAACTGTTGCACCTACCTTATCAAACACGCCTAAAAATCCGTCTCTTTCAATGGTGTATCTAACCAACTCACTGCCAGGGGTAATCGAAAATTGAGATGTCAGTTTTAATCCCTTGTAGATTACTTGTTGAGCTAAACTTACCGCTCTGCTAATGTCTTCATAAGATGAATTGGTACAACTTCCAATTAATCCTACTTCTATTTTAGTAGGCCATCCATTTGCTTCAGCGGCTGCTTTCATTTTTGAAATAGGGGTAGCTAAATCTGGAGTAAATGGCCCATTTAAATGTGGCTCTAAAGTGGTAAGGTCTATTTCGATCACTTGATCAAAGTATTTTTCTGGATCAGCATATACTTCTGAATCTCCAGTTAAGTGTTCAGCAATAGCGTCAGCTGCAGTGGCAATTTCTTCACGGCCAGTAGCTTTTAAATATCTGCTCATGCTTGCATCATAACCAAAAGTAGAAGTAGTTGCTCCTATCTCGGCACCCATATTACAAATAGTTCCTTTTCCTGTGCAACTCATACTAGTAGCGCCCTCACCAAAATATTCAACCACAGCCCCGGTACCTCCTTTAACAGTAAGAATTCCTGCAACTTTTAATATAACATCTTTTGGGGCAGTCCAGCCATTGAGTTTTCCAGTTAATTTAATACCAATTAGTTTAGGCATTTTTAATTCCCATGGTAGTCCAGCCATTACATCACATGCATCTGCACCTCCTACACCAATAGCAATCATTCCTAAGCCTCCTGCATTTACAGTATGACTATCCGTTCCAATCATCATTCCACCAGGGAAAGCATAATTTTCCAATACTACTTGGTGAATAATTCCTGCACCTGGTTTCCAAAATCCGATACCATATTTATTACTTACTGAAGCCAAAAAATCATATACTTCACTACTTTCTGTAACAGCTCTGTCGAGGTCAGTTTTACTATTCACTTTTGCTTCAATCAAATGATCACAATGTACTGTACTAGGCACAGCAACCTGACTTCTACCACTCTGCATAAATTGTAGCAAGGCCATTTGTGCGGTGGCATCTTGCATAGCAACGCGATCTGGTGCAAAATCGACGTAACTGTTGCCTCTTTCAAAGGAACTGGTGGCATCACCTTGCCAAAGATGGGCGTACAATATTTTTTCTGTAAGGGTCAAAGGTTTGCCTACCGCTTTACGAGCTGCATTAATTCGGCTCCCAAAATGGGCGTATACCTTTTTGATCATTTCAATGTCGAATGCCATAATGTGAATTTGAATATTAGGTAAATTATAAAAGTGTTGTTTAAAATATTTTTTAGCTTTACATAGTCTCGGCAAATCAATTAAAATTCCATTCAATTAAATTTAAATG
>CAMBTV010000097.1 GCA_945870835.1 Chitinophaga pinensis | reverse complement strand
AAATACTTTTCCAACTCCGATTGCAAACTCACTACTGAAAACTCCAATTTGTGTTGCGTCAAAAGTGGTTCTTAACTGAGCAAAATTAGTTGAGTCAGAGTTTGAAAATTTACCCACAGCAATACCAATATCCAAAGGTCCAAAAGTCTTACCAACCTCAAAATTTTGAATAATTCTTGTTGAAAATTTCCCGGCATCTAAAGAGGTGCCAAATGGTATAACTCTTGAATAAAAGGATTTACTGATAGAATCGAAATCTTTGCTATTTATTTGCGAGAAAGAATTTTTATTGATAAAAAAGAATAATGCAGTAAATATTAAAAATGTATTTTTCATATTTCTTATTTAAAACATCAATTATCTAAAATAAAATAATTTCAATTTATTATTGATAGCTTTCCATTGGCTCACAAGTACATATTAGGTTGCGATCACCAAAAGTATTGTTTACCCTACTCACGCTTGGCCAAAATTTATTTCCATTTACAAAAGACAATGGAAAGGCAGCTTGTTGACGGCTGTATGGTTTTGTCCACTCGTCTGCACAAATTACTTCTTGAGTGTGAGGAGCATTTTTTAATAAATTTTCTTTTTTATCAGCAATACCCAATTCTATTGATTTTATTTCATTAAAAATTTCAATAAGCGCATCGCAAAAACGATCCAACTCTCTTTTGTCTTCACTTTCTGTAGGTTCAATCATCAATGTGCCAGCTACTGGAAAAGAAAGCGTAGGCGCATGAAAACCATAGTCCATCAGCCTTTTGGCTACATCCTCTGACTCTATACCTGCACTTGCTTTAAATGGTCGAAGATCTACTATAAATTCATGTGCGGAAGTTCCATTTTTTCCTGCGTAAAGAATTTTATAATATTTCTCGAGTCTTACTTTCATGTAGTTAGCATTCAAGATAGCATGTTCGGTAGCACTGCGAATACCTTTTGCACCAAGCATTTTAATGTAAGCATAGCTGATTAATAAAATGCTAGCACTTCCATAGGGTGCAGCACTTACTGCATGAATTTGTGAAGATGAATTGTCTAAATTAATGTGACCAGGTAAAAAAGGCACCAACTGTTTTGCTACACAAATAGGCCCAACGCCTGGTCCACCACCACCATGTGGGATGGCAAATGTTTTGTGCAAATTCAAATGGCATACATCTGCACCAATCATACCCGGACTAGTTAGTCCAACTTGCGCATTCATATTGGCACCATCCATATATACTTGACCACCATGTTGATGAATGATATCGCAAATTTCTTTGATGCTTTCTTCAAAAACTCCATGAGTAGAGGGGTAGGTAATCATCAAAGCAGATAGTTCATTTTTATGTTCTGTTGCTTTTTCTTTTAAATCGGCAACATCAATATTTCCTGCTTCATCACATTTTGTAACAATTACTTTCATTCCAGCCATCACTGCACTTGCAGGATTGGTACCATGAGCAGATATCGGAATTAATACGACATTGCGATGGTGATCACCTCTAGAAGCATGGTATGCACGAATGGTTAATAAGCCTGCATATTCACCCTGAGCGCCACTATTGGGTTGTATTGATGTGCCAGCAAAACCTGTTATGGCAGTTAAATAATTTTCCAATTCTTTTATCAATTGCTGATATCCAGTTGTTTGATCTGCCGGAGCAAATGGATGTAATTTGCTAAACTCAGGCCAGCTAACAGGTATCAATTCGGTAGCTGCGTTCAATTTCATAGTGCAACTTCCTAAGCTGATCATGGAAGTATTCAGACTTAGGTCTTTATTTTCTAAAAATTTAATGTACCGCATCATTTGGCTTTCGCTGTGGTGCGAATTAAAAACAGGATGTAATAAAAAAGTACTGGTTCTTTTTATTTCAGCTGTAAATTCTTCAACGGATACTTCAATTTCTTTGGTTGAAGCTTTTTTTCCAAGAGCTTCCGCAAATACTTGTATTATTTTATTTACATCATTGTTACTGGTCGTTTCATCCAAACTAATTCCAACAGTTCCGTCATTAAAGTAGTGGAAATTCATCTCATGTTGCTCGGCAACTGATTTTAGTTTGGCTGCATTTACACCATTTACTTTTAATGTATCAAACCACTGGTTATTCAATTGTTGAATTCCTAAATCAGTCAGACCGGCTGCTAATTTTTTACTTAGTAAGTGTATTCTTTTAGCGATATTAACAATGCCTTTAGCACCATGGTAAATCACATACATCGCCGCCATGTTGCTTAGTAAGGCTTGTGCAGTACAAATATTACTGGTCGCTTTTTCACGTCTTATATGTTGCTCCCTGGTTTGCAGTGCCATTCTTAAGCAGCGCTTTCCTTGAGCATCTACACTAACTCCGATGATACGACCAGGGATGGTGCGTTTAAATTCATCTTTTGTTGCAAAGAAAGCAGCATGCGGTCCTCCAAACCCCATCGGCACACCCAATCTTTGTGAAGATCCAATGGCAACATCAGCACCTAGTTCTCCAGGAGGGGTTAAAAGGGTAAGTGATAAAAGGTCGGTAGCCATTATTACCATTACATTCACTGCATGGGCAGCTGATATAAATGAACGGTAATCTACCACTGCTCCATTGCTATCGGGGTATTGAACAATTGCACCAAAATATAGTTCATCTAATTCAACTTTTGAAAAATCACCAAAAACCAATTCAATTCCGATAGGTGCTGCACGCGTGATAAGTACATCCTTTGTTTGAGCAAATATATTTTGATCTACAAAAAACTTAGGAGCGGTAATTTGATCCTGACTTTTATTTTTATGGTTGAATAACATGGCCATCGCTTCAGCAGCAGCAGTACCTTCGTCCAATAAACTTGCATTTGCAATGGGCAATGCAGTTAAATCGGTGACCATAGTTTGATAGTTCAATAAACTTTCCAATCTGCCTTGAGCAATTTCTGCTTGGTAAGGAGTGTAAGCGGTATACCAACCGGGATTTTCGAATACATTTCTAAGGATGACAGAAGGCGTGATGGTATCATAATATCCTTGGCCAATAAAACTTTTAAAGACCTTATTTTTAGAGGCTATTTTTTTTAGATCATTTAAATATTCAAATTCACTGATGGCAGGAGGGAGTACATCCAAATCGGATTTAATTCGAATGGCATCAGGGATGGTTTTGCTAATGAGCTCCTCTAATGAGCTTACCCCTATTTCCTTTAACATAGCCGCCGCTTCAGACTGGTTAGGGCCAATATGTCTGCCGGAGAATTCATTCTGTTGTTTTTCGAAAAGATTCATAAAATAGTTGTGTTGTTAATGTCCGAAATAGGGATTAGTCTTTTAAAAAATTCGCTCAATTCAAGGTCTGATTATTGAATAACCTTGTTGATTTACCTACTTTTTGTAAGAAAGTCACGAAATTACATTAACACAACAAGATTTGGTGCTAATATGTTCGTTACTTTGCACTTGTGGAAAAATGGGGAATAAACTTCCATTTTGACCGATAAAAAATTGAAAATCAATACAATTATGAGTGATGAATTGTTGAGAGCTTGGGAAAAAAAATCTGGAGAGCGGCAGAAATTGTATAAAAATTATCTCCACCGTGCAGATAAGAATACTGTACTAAAAGCATTGCCAGATTTAAATGTAGAGGCATTTGAAAAAATTGATTGCCTTCAATGTGGTAACTGCTGTAAAGGCTACTCTCCTAGGTTTAAGAAACCTGATATTAAACGTATTGCCAAACATCTTAAGATGAAAGATGGAGACCTTATCAATAATTACCTTCGGGTGGATGAAGAGGGAGATTATGTGATGAGAGCTGCTCCTTGTTCTTTTTTAGGCGAAGACAATTATTGTACTATTTACGATGTACGTCCATCGGATTGTGAACGTTTTCCTTATACAGAGGAAGATTTTTTATTGAAAAGGCAACCAATGGCTTTAAAAAATTCAACCTTTTGTCCGATTACCTATTATATAATTGAAAAATTAATGGCAGCATCAAAGGGCGCTTAAATTTTTATTTATAAATTGTAAAAAATAATCTTTGTGTGAACTTACGTTTTCGTTTCTAGCTGATTAACTAAATAAAAATTTATTTTAATACTCCAATTTTTTTAATGAAGGAGCTTTTATCCAGGTAGTGATTACAATAAAAAGGGTCATGATACCGCCAAAAACTACAGAGGGGATTGCACCCATAAATTTTGCAGCCACTCCACTTTCAAATTGACCGATTTCATTAGAGGAATTGATAAACATTGAATTTACGCTCATTACTCTGCCGCGTAATTCATCGGGGGTTTTTAATTGGATAATATTACTACGAACTACTACACTAACACCATCCAACAATCCGCTAACCATTAAGGCTACAAATGAAATCCAATACCATTTTGATATTCCGAAAATAATAATGCAAATTCCAAAACCAGCTACTGCGAGAAGCAGCTTGATTCCTTGTCTTTTTTTCATTGGTGAGATGGTGAGTGCAATTACCATACTGATGGAACCGATATCCGCAGCGGCATTTAGCCATCCAAAACCAATAGGACCTACATGAAGAATGTCTTTTGCATAAACGGGCACCATAGCAACTGCGCCACCAAATAATACAGCGAATAGATCCAAGGACAATGCGGCTAGCACCTCCTTTGTTTTAAAAACGTATTTCAAACCTTCCCCTACTGCTTCTAAAGTTTTTTTCTCTGCCTTAAGACTTGCTGGTTTTTCCTTTATTTTAAATAGACTGAATAATCCGATTAAAATGAGCGATAGAATGACAACGAAAGTGCCAGTGACCTGAAGCCATACGATTAAAAATCCAGCCATCGCGTGACCGGTAATACTGGCAACTAGCCAGCTAGTAGAGCTAAGTTGGGAAGCATAAATTAATAATCCCCTTGGAACCATCGAGGCGATGATAGCACCAAAACTAGGACCTGAAAATGCACGTATAGCTCCAGTAAAAAAAATAGTGGTGTATACAAAGACAATAATTAATTTGTTACCAAATTCATCATGAAACCAATTGGTGGAAACGCCCAATAAAATAATTACACAAACAGCGTAAAGAATTACTGTCCGTAAAAGAAGTTTTCTTTTCTCACTCTTATCAATTATGTAACCTGCATATAATGAAAGTCCAACAGCAGGTATCGCCTCCGCTAAGCCAATCATACCAATATAAAAAGCATCGCCTGTTAATTCATACATCCACCAGGCTACTAGAGTGCCCATCATGCGAAGTCCCATGATAAACACAAATCTTCCTAAAATAAAATTTCTAAATTCTGGAATTTTTAAAACTGCTAAGGGAGAATTTTTCAAGGAAGTATTAATTAATTATTTCTACTAAGTTAAAAACTAATTACCACATTGAATAACTGAACAAGTTTAGTAATTAAAAAACTAGGGTAATGTAATGTAGTGTTGTCCATCTTCGTATTCTTTGTCGAGGGCATTAATGACAATGGAAAGATGGGCTTCGTTGTTAACAAAGTCGGCGTTTGAACAGTCAATAAAGAGCGTTTTTATGTTATGTTGTTTAATATAGTTAGTATAAGTTTCTTGTAGCGAAAAGAGGTAGTCGTTGGAGATATTTTGTTCGTAATGGCGGTTTCTATTTTTAATATTTCCTTGTAGTTTATTAACGGGGCTATGCAGATAAATCAAAATTTCGGGTTGTACAATTTGTGGATTAATGATGTCAAAAAGTTTTTGATACAATCTAAATTCTTCATTGGGTAAATTCACTTTGGCAAATAAAAGACATTTAGTGAATAAATAATCCGAGATAGTAATTTGCTGAAAGATGTCTTTTGTTTGAAGCAAGTCTTTCAATTGTTTGTATCGCTCGGCCATAAAGAATAACTCAAGTGGAAAAGCATATTGTTCTTGATTTTCATAGAATTTTGGCAGGAAGGGATTCTCTGCAAATTCTTCTAAGATTAATCTGGCATTAAAATGATTACTTAGTAAATTGGCAAGAGTAGTTTTTCCTGCACCAATATTTCCTTCAATAGTAATAAAACTGTACTTCATAATTAGGGCACACAAATTAAGCGAAATATCTATTGTAGCATTAAATTTTTTTCACTGCCAGCTGATCGGGGCACTGCAAAAGGAGTTGCTCAATAGTTTTGTTTAGCACAGGATGGATCATTTGAGGAGCTATTTCATTAATGGGTATCAAAACAAACCGCCTATTTTGAATTTCGGGGTGTGGAATAATTAAATCACTTCGATTTATAATTTGATTGTTAAAAAAAAGTATATCAATATCTATGATTCTTGGCGCATTTTTAATAGTCCTAATTCTACCCATATTTTTTTCAATGGAGAGAATTTCTTTTAAAGTTTCAGTTGCATCTAATTGCGTAGCTACTTCAATCACTTGGTTTATAAAATCAGGTTGCGATGTATTACCCCAAGCTGCAGTAGCATACAAATTAGATGTTAGTAAAAGCGCGCCAATTTTTTTTTCTATTTGTTCGATAGCGGTAGAAAGTAGTTCAATACTATTGCCCATATTGCTGCCGAGTAAAAGATAGGTGTTATTCATTTTTCAGAGAAAGTCTTTTATCAAAAATAAAGTTTTCACAACTCAGTATTTTAATTTTTTTCATATCCGGATGGGCAGGATTGATAATAAAATTATTTTCGAGTTCAATGATTGCCGAGGGGACTTTTAAAACCAGTGATTTTTTCGAGTTTAAAAATTCATCTCCAATGGATTGTAAATAGGGAGGATCGTCCTTCCAGTTTCTTTTTAATTTTTTATAGTCAATACTGATTAAGTGAGCGCTCTCTGGTATTTCAAGGGTAATTAAATAATAATTTAGTGGAGTTTGAAGGGTTTTGGTATGAACCAAAATCTCCAATACGGCAAGGGAAATATGCTCAGTACTGTACAATGCGGGTAGGCCAAATGAGTTCCATCTGCCTCCATATAGTTTGGCCCCTTTGCCGGAAAGGTCATGGGTAAATTCCTCATTGGCAAGACGGTATAATATCATGCAAGAATTCCGTGTTCTATTCGGCCAATTTGTATCAATATTTTTTGAATACCCTCATGAGAAGTAAGGGAATTAAACGAAAGCTCTCCTTCTAGCATTGGAGGCTGTGAATGAATCCATTCATAGAATGTTTCTACACTTCCAAAAACTTTTTTAGCGCGATTGATTACTTGTACAATTTGAACAAATCTTTCCGCATTGATAGGGGCAAAGCTGCTGTTGTTTTTTGCATAGCGTTGAAGTGTACGTTCGCTAACATGAAGCATCGCCGCCCATTCGGACTGCGTGAAAGGCGTTTTTTCAGCTATTTTTTTAAATTCAGTGTAAGTGAATTTTTTTACAGAGCTGATAATACGCACCGAACGCATGTACATTACCTCCGGCTCTTCTAGCTTTGTTTCTGCAATCTTTTGGGCGGTGACAATTGTCTTTTTTAATTTCTTTTGCATAACCCGTCTTTTGTCAATAAATATACGACAGTTGTCTCATATTTCAAATTTTTTTTACACTTTTTTTAAATATAGCTTTACATTCAAATTTTTTATTGAATGCCGCATTACAATCAGGTAAAAGCAATGTTCGCCATTACCAAGGCTAGCTTAAGGGGACAGTTTAGAAGTCCTTCTGCAGTGCTTTTTAGTTTTGCTTTTCCTTTTATTTTTATATTGGTTTTTGGTTTTATTGGAAAAAATACCGGCGTTCCTGTTTTTAAAATCGCCTTGTCTAAAAACTGTGATACTGCCAATGCCTTGTTTGATTCGATAAAAAAAAGTAGCAGCATTAAAATAGTTTCTTTTGCAAGCGATCAAGAATTGAGGGATTATTTAGTGAAGGGTAAACTGTCAGGTGTTTTAACCATCACTAAAAATTCTATTGCCCAGCCTGCTTATCGATATACACTTGCTACTACTAGTGCGAGCAATGACAAATGGCCGCAATTGTTACCGTTGATAAATGGCATAGTAAACACGATCAGCAATCAACAATATACCAATCGACCAACCTTTGCGGTTAGTGATTTTGATGCTGCAAGGGATGTAGAAGTGATCAGAGAATATAAAACAATCGATTTTGTATTACCCGGACAATTGGGATTTTCTCTTTTAAGTGCAGGTGTTTTTGGAGTTGCTTTTATGTTCTTTAATTTAAGAAATACCTTGGTATTGAAACGTTTTTTCGCAACTCCTATTAGCAGAACTTATATCATTTTAGGGGAGGGTTTAGCAAGGGTAATATTTCAAATGTTGACAGCTGTTGTGATAATTGTAGTAGGCAGATTATTGTTTGGTTTTACATTAATTCACGGATTATTCACCTTACTAGAAATGCTGGTACTGAGTTTTATTGGACTGCTGGTATTTATGGGATTGGGTTTTATTGTCAGTGGATTTGCAACCAGTGATAGTAGTATTCCACCGTTTGCTAATTTGCTCACCTTACCACAGTTCTTATTGGGAGGCACTTTTTTTTCAGTAGATGCTTTTCCAAGTTGGCTTCAACCAATTTCAAAGGCATTGCCACTTACTCATTTAAATACTGCCATGCGCGCGGTGGCATTTGAAGGGCTAAATTTATGGGATGTAAGAGCTGAGATTGGTATTTTAATATTATGGGGAATTGTAATTTATGCAGTGGCTGTTAAAGTTTTTAAATGGGAGTAAATAATTACCATGCGATTAATAAAAGGTCTTTTAGTTGTGATCACCAGTCTTTTTTTGATGATTACTTTGTTTTCTTTATTGATTCCTTCGAATGTAAGGATTTCCAGAGCGGTGGTAATCAACAACACCAATGCAAACGCTATTTTTCAACAGATAGTACCTTTTGAAAATTGGAAAAATTGGCATCCTATATTTACCGCTGATTCTGCTACTTTTAATCGTGTAACTAAAGACGGAAGTTTTCACATTCTACACCGTCAGCAGGATATTGTGCTGGATCTTAAAGATAGTGACAGCTCCTCCATTCATTTTTTATTGAAGTTGAAGGGGGCTAATGATGTTCAAAACGAATTAGTCATTCATTCATTACCTGCGCAAGAAGCGGTTCAGCTAGAATGGAGAACAATTACCCATTTAAACTGGTATCCTTGGGAAAAATTTTATGGAATATTTTTGGACCAATTAACTGGAGCTAGTTATGAGGAAGCATTAAACGGACTAAAGATTTTTATAGAAGGCCGCCAAGGCAAATGATGATTTTATATATATATTCTTACATAAAGGACTCCGTCCTATCCCTGTAAAGTTGCTACTCGTAACATTGGCATTCCCTCAGGACTTATGTTATATTTTTTATTTCTCAAAATTTATAAAAAATAGACAAAGGATGGAATCCTTCGCTTGCGATAGAATGATTTATTTCTTTGTCAACCGTAAATTTCTTTTGATCCCTGAAAACTTGCTTCTTTTTAGCGGCGAATGTTGAAAAATTATTTTAAACTTTTCTTCTGTCAATTCCTCCCAATCATTTGTGTTGAAGTTGAGAATTTCTGGGAGCGGACTAAATTTAATCTCGGTAGTAGGAGTTGAAAATCGATTCCATGGACAGACCGTTTGACAAACATCACATCCAAAAATCCAATTGTCGAATTTTGATTGCATGGAATCTGGAATGAGCGCATCTTTTAGCTCAATCGTAAAATAAGATATGCATTTGCTTCCATCTACTACTTTATTGGGTAGTATCGCTTCGGTTGGACAACTATCAATACATTTAGTACAACTACCACAATAGTCTTTTGCATAAGGGTCGTCGTAAATTAAGTCTAAGTCTATAATAAGAGTGGCAATGAAAAAAAAACTGCCTCCTTGTTTATTGATTAAATTTCCATTTTTTCCTATCCAACCAAGTCCAGTTCTTTGCGCCCAAGTTCTTTCTAACACGGGCGCACTATCTACAAATCCTCTTCCTACTACTTCGCCAATGTTTTGCTTTAATTGCGCTAAAAATATTTTTAATTTTTCCCTGATCACTTCATGGTAATCATTTCCATAGGCATAACTCGCAACCTTAGGCGCACCAGGTTTTTGCTGCTGTGATGGAAAATAATTTAATAAAAGTGTGATTACCGACTTAGCGCCGGGCACTAATTTAGAAGGATCTATTCGCAGGTCAAAATGATTTTCCATGTATTGCATAGATCCGTGCATACCCTTCTTGAGCCAACTTTCTAGCCTTTTAGCATCCTCATCAAGCACAACAGATTTTGCAATTCCACAATGATCAAAACCTAACTTAGTTGCTAGTTCTTTTATAAGCCGAGTATTTTTTTCAATGCTATTCATTGGTCTTGATATTCCAAATGTATTTGGTGAAAAAATTGATGCGCTAAAGGGGCAATTAAAATTCCAATGGTACTAATCAATGTAACACCACTAAATAAAGCATTCACAGAAGCAAATACTTTTGCTTGGTTGGTCAGCACAATGTTGGCATCAATCATTGGGCCCATTCCACTCAAAATCATGGAGGTATTTAATAGACTATCATACCAATCAAATTGTGGTATCGTAAGCTTGTATCCAACTACTCCTATCAAAAGACAAATACTCATAATGAGCATTGCAAATAATGCATTGTTCCAAATTCTTTTGTAAAATATTTTTTTTGGCGCCAATGCTTTTTTGGAAGTCTCTTTCATTACAATAAAATTATCAGCATTGGATAGTAAATAGTTTTTATATAGTAACCTTTCTGCAAATTACTTGATTCAGCAAATTTGAATTGTTCTAAATGATAGGATGGTAATTAAAAACTGCCAATCATTTAATTAAAGTAAATTTATATTAGCCATTAAAA
>CAMBTV010000096.1 GCA_945870835.1 Chitinophaga pinensis | reverse complement strand
ACCCCCTTGCGATTCATATTGTGTCCTTCATGAACAGCCAATACCATCGTAACAGAGCTGGCGATCAAAATGAAAGTCATTAAACTTACAAACGCCAAAGGAAGATTTGCGTGTCCAGCAAATGGAAAAGAATTGAACACATAGTTAGGATCGGCCCAATTATTTACACTAAACCGAATGGTTCCATAGCTGATAAGAAAGGCGCCAAAAGTAAAGGCGTCACTCATTAGGAAATACCACATCATCACTTTTCCATAACTGGCGTTGAAAGGACTTTTACCCCCACTCCACCATTTTGTTCCTTGCTGTACTGCTGCTGTAGACATTAATAAAACTTTATTTTATAAAAAATATTTATCCAAAATTAATTCCTTCAAAAAATCTAGCAAATTTATAATTTCTAATTGCCTATGAAATGCTTCATAAATATTATCGAATCATCAATAAAAAAATCAATAAATAGACCCACAAAATATCTACAAAATGCCAGTAAGTACTGATTACTTCTAATGGCACAATATTATAACTTCTTACTTTGGCACTAAATGCATTGGCGAATAAAACCAATAATGCAATCACTCCTCCCAATACATGTAGTGAATGCAACCCGACAATCACATACAAAAAAGAAAAAGAAACATTTTTAGTTAGTGTAATTCCTTTTATCCATAACTGATTAAATCCAATCACCTGCATCACTATAAACAATAAGCCCAATAATAATGAAGCAACCACCAATCCTCTGTACTTTGCCATTTCACGCTGTTTAAAAGCCTTGTGCGATAATTGCAACGTGATGCTACTGATAATAATGACTACTGTTGAGTACCAAAAAACCAACGGTAAATCAAAAGTTGTCCAATTGGCCTGATTACGTTTAACTATGTAAGCACTCGTTAATCCAGCAAACATCATAATAATACTTGCTATACCCATCCAAAGGGTAAACATAGTAGGATGAATTTTTTTCTTTTGCTTGATTGTTAATGTACTCATATAATTGAACCCAGTAAAGGGATTATTTTAAATTTTAAAAACTAGTAATCAAAACAGTTGTCAATTTTTGATCACCTTGTCGGCCAATAAGGCAATGAACACAACTGCCAAATAAAAATAAGAACTAAACATTACCCTTCTTGCACTAGCCACATCCATTTTAATATACAAACGAATGCTTAAAGCAATCATTGCAATGTTACAAACCATCAAAATCCATAGGCTAGTAATACCGCTAATATTATAATAATAAGGCAGTACACCAATTGGCAGCATCAATGTGCTGTACATAATGGTTTGAATTGCTGTGAATTTAGTGGGACCTTTATCGCTCGGCAACAATTTAAAACCTGCTGTGCTATAATCTTTGTGTGCTACCCAAGCAATTGCCCAAAAATGAGGAAACTGCCAAATGAATTGAATTGCAAAGATTACCCAACCGCCCGTCCATGCTATTGGACTATCGTAATAAGCTGCTACCCATCCAATCAAACAGGGTAAAGCGCCCGGTAATCCTCCCACCAATACTGCTACAGAATTTACTTTTTTTAACGGCGTGTAAATAAAGCCGTAAATAAATAAACTCAATAAACCAATCAAAGAACTTTGCCAATTAAATACCAGTAGCATTATTAGCAATCCCGCCACTCCTGTAATGACTGCAAAAACCGTTGCATGATTCGCACTCATTCTTCCACTTGCCACTGGTCTACCCGCTGTTCTTTTCATCAAAGCGTCGGTATCCTTTTCTAATATCTGGTTAATGGTGTTAGCAGAACCAGTGATGAGCATACCTCCTAAAAATAACAACAGCACATGCGCTACATTTCGATAATCAGTAGCGAGCAAATAACTGATCACTGTACTGAATACTACCAAAAAACTCAACGTGAATTTGATTAGTTGAAAATAATCTTTCACAACTGATGCCAATGCTAATGAAGTAGAATTGGTTATGGTAGTTTTATCATTCGACATCCTTATCAAAAATCTTTTTTTATAGTACGCTACAAAATCATCACCCCCCTCTTTAATCCACTATTTACATCACTACTAGTGATGACTTTCGTTTTCCCCTATTGGTTCTGTCTGAGGAATAAACTCTCTTCCATCTTTTCCATAATCATATGCTCCACGATGTACTTCAGGTATTTCACCTACCCAGTTACCATGACCAGGATTAACAGGAGTAGTCCACTCCAATGTATTAGCACCCCAAGGATTAAGATCTTTCACTTTTCTTCCTTTAAAAATGCTATAGAAAAAGTTAAATACAAATAATAATTGAGCAGCAAATACGATCATAGATACAAAGCTGATAAACTCATTCAAGCCAGCAAACATTTTAAAAGACTCCCAGTTAGAGAAATCATAATAACGGCGTGGCATACCTGCTAAACCTTCATAATGCATTGGCCAAAAAATCAAGTACGCGCCAGTGATGGTAACCCAAAAATGGATATAGCCTAGCGTGTTATTTAAAAAGCGACCATACATTTTAGGGAACCAATGATATACTCCGGCAAACATACCCATGAAGGAAGCAACACCCATTACGATGTGAAAATGCGCTACTACAAAATACGTATCATGCAAGTGAATATCTAGCGCAGAATTTCCAAGAAAAATACCTGTTAATCCACCACTAATAAATAGACTCACAAATCCGATGGCAAATAACATGGCAGGAGTAAAGCGAATATTAGCACGCCACAAAGTAGTGAGCCAGTTAAACACTTTGATAGCCGAAGGTACCGCAATCAAAAGGGTAAGCAATACGAAGAACGCACCTAAGAAAGGATTCAGTCCAGTAACAAACATATGATGCGCCCAAACTAAAAAGGCAAGTATTGCAATAGCAAATAAAGATCCTACCATTGCCATGTAACCAAATATTGGTTTACGACTATTTACAGAAATAATTTCAGAAGACATACCCATTGCTGGTAACAAAATAATGTATACTTCAGGGTGACCAAGAAACCAGAATAAATGCTGGAAAAGAATAGCACTTCCTCCTTCGTTCGGTAGTATTTTTCCATTTACTACGATGTCACTTAAAAAGAAACTAGTTCCTAAATTTCTATCAAACAAAAGCAAAATAGCTCCAGACAATAAAACAGGAAAAGAAAGAACTCCTAACACGGCTGTAAAAAATAATGCCCAAATAGTCAGCGGCATACGAGTCATGCTCATACCCTTGGTACGCATGTTTAAGATAGTAGTAATATAGTTTAACCCTCCCAACAAAGAACTAATAATAAACATTGCCATACTTGCTAACCAAAGATCCATTCCAATTTTTGAACCACTAGAAGCGTCACCCAAAGCACTTAATGGAGGATAGATTGTCCAACCTCCACTAGCTGGTCCAGTTTGAACAAACAATGAAGAGAACATAATAATAGAAGCCAAAAAGAAAAACCAGTAACTCAACATATTTAACATTGGTGAAGCCATATCTCTTGCACCAATTTGTAAAGGAATAAGAAAGTTAGCAAAGGTTCCACTTAATCCAGCAGTTAATACAAAAAACACCAAAATAGTACCATGCATAGTAACTAGGGCATAGTAAAATTCAGGTTGTAATTTTCCACCCTTCGCCCAATGGCCTAGTAAATCTTCCAACCAAGGAAAAGTAGAGTTAGGATAACCCAATTGAAGACGAAACAATACAGAAAATAATCCGCCAATAATTGCCCAGATCATTCCTGTTATTAAGAATTGTCTTGCGATCATTTTATGATCCTGACTAAATACATACTTGCTAATAAATGTTTCATGATGCTCATGGTGTTCATGATGATGAACTCCATGAACTTCTGCTTCTTGTACTGTTTGTAGTGTTGCTGTGTTACTCATTTTTATTTCTTATTTTCTATAAAAAATTAATTGCCTGCAGGCATAATAGCTGCAAGGGAAGCTTTACTCTTTGTACTATCGGTGGTTGCTGTTTTTTGAGCACCTGGTTTTTTATCTGGAAAAACTGTCCAATATTCAGGTTCCAATGTTGCCAAATATTTCAAGTATTCCTCTTGGGTATCTACCACAATAACACCTCTCATAGTGAAGTGGCCTTTACCACACATCTGATCGCAACTAATCTCATAAACAAAATTAGGATTGCCAGTGCGTACCTTCATTTCCTCGGTGGTGTACAAAGGTGTAAACCATAGAGTAGTTGGTATACCTGGTACCGCATCCATCTTCATTCTAAAATGAGATAACCCTACATCATGAATAACATCTTGTGCATTGATCACAAACTTTACTGGTTTTCCA
The DNA here is from genome assembly GCA_945870835.1 of Chitinophaga pinensis. Taxonomy (GTDB): domain Bacteria; phylum Bacteroidota; class Bacteroidia; order Chitinophagales; family Chitinophagaceae; genus Ferruginibacter; species Ferruginibacter pinensis_A. The sequence continues at coordinate 6,526 of CAMBTV010000096.1, read as the reverse complement.
ACTGGAATATGAACCGTTGCAGGAACATGCATGTCATCCAAACTAGCTGGGTCATTAAAATCTACACCCAATGAGTTAGAACCTTTTGTAAGTCGGTAATCTTTTTTGCCTAAAATTTTATCAGAACCTGGGTAACGGAATTCCCATCCAAACTGATGGCCAGTCACCTCAATTACTACCGAATTTTTAGGAGCTTCTCCAGTCATCTTAAACCAATATTTTAAACCAAACACTACCAATACAGTTAAGAAAATTGCAGGAACAGTAGTCCAAAGCAATTCCAACTTGGTATTGTGAGGAAAATAATACGCTTTGCGATCATCTCTTTCTTGGTATTTAAAAGAAAACCAAAATAAAAGAATTTGGGTTGCAAAAAACACCACACCGGTAACAGCGATGGTAATGTAAAGCATCAAGTCAATTTTTTCACCCATTTCTGATGCTGCTCCTTGAACAAATAAAGTTTTACCGTAGTATAAATTATTACACCACCAGCAACCAATGAGCCCTAGTACTAGAAAAACTATTAATAGAAAGGCGTTGATCCTATTGTTTTGTTTGCGCGATTTTTCTTCGCCTTTTAAAACACTTACATACTCACTTGCTTTCGAAATTTGAAAGATGATTATGAAAATCATTATTACTATCGATATCAACAAAATCTTTGTCATGTTGCAAAATTATTTTCAGTAATGGTTATTCAGTTAGTTTATTCTAAAGCTTTTCTAATTAATTTTCATTAAATGATCTAGCTCTATTTTTTATTTTAAAGTCAACTGTATTCTCTTGCAGTTGACCTAGGTATTAAGTGTGATGTATAATACTTTCTTTCAAGAAAGGGTGATTTTTGGCCGTCAATGGATTGTTGCTTAAAAACACACCTACTCTCCACATGATGATTCCAACAAATAAAGCAGCGATACCAAATTCAAAAGGCATCAATGCAGCATGATTTGCCACAGTGCCCGGCATTACCATTTGCCAAAAATCAATCCAATGACCAAAAATAATCAATACTGACATAATGGTCACTAAAGTCCAATTTCGCTTTGCGCTCTTCTTCATGAATAACAACAAAGGACAAAGAAAGTTGATTACTAGATTAAGGAAAAATATTCCACTGAAAGGTCCAGTTAAACGAATCTTAAAATATCCAGTTTCTTCAGGAATATTAGCATACCAAATTAACATATATTGAGAAAACCATAGGTAAGTCCAGAATACAGAAAACGCGAACAAGAATTTACCAATATCATGTAAATGCTCATCGGTAACATATTCAAGCTGACCTTTATTTTTTAGGTATACAATATAAATTGCTATCAATGACATTCCCGCTACAAATGAACTAGAAAAAGTGTACCAGCTAAACATGGTGCTATACCAGTGTGCATCAATACTCATAATCCAAAGCCAAGGAATAGTAGATCCTACAGACAATCCAAAGAATACAATGAATAAAGAAGACCACAAGATATTTTTATTGATCCACTTTTTTCCAGTTTCATAATCCATTGGGCCATCCTTATCACTTTGCAAACTAAAAGAGCGCATTTTTTGTCCGAGGAACCACCAAAGGAAAACTGTAATGATACTCCAAACAGTAAAGAATACAGGATTTAAAAAACCTTTTTTGCCATTTAATATTTTATCAAACTTTGGAGAAGCAGGGTTATATAATTCTGGATCTATCCAATGAAAAATATCAGTTCTTCCACCCCAAACAATCGACAGTAAGATTACCAAAGTAATGATACCCAAAACAGGCACCACGCTTGAAATAGCCTCAGGTACTCTTTTCAATGCAACCTGCCAACCGCCCATTGCCAAGGTAGTTATACCTATAAAAAACATACTTGCATTGGTAATTAAAAGGAAGAAGACGCTGTTCTGCAATAATACTGCCCAAAAACGGGTACTATTTGGATTTTCACCATGACCTGCATGCGCAAAAGGGTGAAATGCTATAAAGCCGTAAAGCAAAGCAATTAAACCAACGCCAATGAGGCCCTTCGTCCACTTATTATAATTTTCCGGCAACTCGAATGATTTAGACATCTAAACTTATATTTATAGTGAATGCTTTTTTATTATTTTTTTACTACAGCGGCACTGTCAGCTTTTGTAGCAGCGGTTGCTGCACCCTTAGCTGACTCAGCCTTTGGCTGCAATGTTCTAACATACTGAATGATTTGCCAACGTTGTAATCTACTTAACTGGCTCGCATAACTACCCATATTATTTTTTCCATAATGAATAGAGTGAAACATAGTTCCATCTGTCATTGAAACATAAATTGGCAAAGTAAGATTAGCGATTGCCCCAATTTTTCCAGAAGTACTCAACGGGCCATTTCCTTGCGCACCAGCGCCATGACAAATAGCACAATTAATATTGAATAACCTCGCAGACTCTAAACTGTCCTTTGTTGTTAATGGAGGCAATGGGTTTTTTACTTGAGCACTCATGGCATACCCTAGAGAATCATTTGGAAGCAGGTAAGGGAATAGCTCCCCTCTTGCTACAGTTCCCTCCACCGGCTTACTGTTATAAAAAATTTCACCCCTAGGATTTTTTTCATTCGTTGTAAAAAATACAGTGTCAATAGGTGCATAGGTTTCTAATGCACGACTATAAGTCATGTCGGGCATATAGATTTTACCGGGCTTGCGTTTATTTTCGCAACCTGTCATTACAGCTAACCCTGCAACTGAAAATAATAAAACGGTTATAATTGTATTTTTTTTCATTCTTTCTATTTTTTCCTCCTTCTTTTCATTACTGTTTGGGAAGGCGAATCTTACAAACTTTTATATTTTAACCTAAGATTTAGACAAAGCTTTCATTTAAAATAACTTCTTTATATTAAGAACTCAACTATTAATACCCCTTTTCAGTTTCTGCATATAATTTTTGAACTTTATCATATCGGCCAATCCACCAACCCGTTTCTGCATTCTGAGTGTTAATTTCTATTGCACCTGCTTTTTCTAAAAAAGCAGTCACCTCCGCCTCATTTGTTTTTTCAGTACACTCAATTGCCATTACAAATAAATCATCGGTAGCTCTAGGATGAAAATGATGTTTTTTTACAAAGGGTGATAGTTGACACAAATAGCAAAAAGTAAGTACCATTCCTACTGCAGCAAATAATACAGTCAACTCAAAAGTAATCGGTATCCACGCTGGTAGAGCAAAATGTGGTTTTCCACCAATATTCAATGGCCAATCTTTTGTAAAGATCCAGCTAATACAGGTTAGCGCAGTAGTAGTTCCAGTAATACCATAAATAAAGCCAGCAGTATGTAAACTAGTCTCTCTCAAACCCAATGCATGATCCAAGCCATGAACAGGAAAGGGAGTGTATACATCATGAATCTTGTAACCTGCACGGCGAACATTTTTCACCGCAGGAAACAATACCGCTTCATCATCGAAACACCCTACAACAAATTTTTTAATTCCTCCAGCCATAAAATTTAACTTTTAACCTCCGGATTAATCCTTTGGATTTTTGATGATTATATTCCCTTCAAATAAATTAGTTCTTTTCAAGCCCACTTAACTTCCTTTAAAAGTAGCGTTCATTTTTAGTGAGCATGCTCTACTTCTTCTATATAAAACTTTTCCGCATCCGCCTTCTCAATATCTGTCATTTTATTCTTGTAATTTTCACCACTGGTTTTTAAAATTGCTTTAATTTCAGCTACTGCAATTACAGGGAAGTATTTAGAAAACAAGAAGAAGCAAGTAAAGAACAATCCGAAAGTTCCAAGATAAAAACCAATTTCCCAGATAGAAGGACTGTAATAAGTACTCCAAGAGGATGGTAAATAATCTCTATAAGTTGAGGTTACGATAATTACAAAACGCTCGTACCACATACCGATGTTAACAATAATACTCATGAAGAAAGTGAAGGCGATATTCCTTCTCAATTTTTTGAACCAGAACATTTGAGGAGATACCACATTACAAAACATCATTAACCAGTAACTCCATCCATAAGGACTAAATAAGTTGGCTCTATTTTCTTTAAATGCGTACCACTCATAAGGATTTTGACCATACCAGGCTATAAACAATTCAGTGATATAGGCTATACCCACAATAGATCCTGTCAATACAATCACTTTATTCATTGCCTCAATGTGACCAAGGGTAATATAATCCTGCAATCCAAAAACCTTTCTTAAAATAATCATGAGGGTTTGCACCATCGCAAATCCACTAAAGATAGCACCTGCCACAAAGTAGGGAGGGAAGATGGTAGTATGCCAACCAGGAACAACTGAAGTAGCAAAGTCAAAGGATACAATCGTATGCACCGACAATACCAATGGAGTACTTAAGCCTGCCAATACAAGTGATAAGCTTTCATGACGTTGCCAATGTTTGGTACTTCCAGTCCATCCGAAGGAAGCTACACCATATAATAATTTGCGTAATTTAGTTTTAGCACGATCTCTAACAGTTGCTAGATCGGGCAACAAACCAGAATACCAGAATAATAAAGAAACAGTAAAATAAGTAGAGATAGCAAATACATCCCATAAAAGCGGCGAGTTAAAATTCACCCACAAAGGACCGCGACTATTTGGATAAGGTAATACAAAGAAAGCCATCCATACTCTACCCATATGCCAAATTGGAAACTGACCTGCACACATTACAGCAAAAATGGTCATCGCTTCAGCAGCACGGTTTACACCTGTTCTCCAACCCTGACGAAATAGTAACAAAATCGCAGATATCAAAGTACCAGCATGACCAATACCTACCCACCATACGAAGTTGGTAATATCCCAACCCCATCCGATGGTTTTGTTAAGGTTCCACTGTCCAATTCCGTAAGTAACCTCCCTGTAAACACTGTACACACCAAATAGCAATAATGCTACACTGATATAAAATCCAATATACCAAAGACGGCTGGGCTTCATTTCAATAGGACGTATAATGTCTTCCGTTACTTGGTGATAGTCTTTATTACCATCTACCAACGGTTCCCTAATCTGTGATTCGTACTTTAATAATGACATATTATATTCGCTTTTTTGTTGCCTCCAAACTTAGTTGTTGGCGTTAGCTTTATTTTTTTATGTTCCCCTCAACCGCTGTGAGATTTAAGCATGTTTTTTTTCTTCGGAATGTGCACCATGCAATTCCTCTTCTTTTTGATTGGTAACGTTTCTGTCAGAATTTTTAACCTTCGCCAAATAACTAACATTTGGTAGGACGTGTAATTGCTCCAACACATAAAAATTACGGTGTTTTTGCTCCACGTTTCTGATTTTATAAACATCACTTTCTTTGTCATTCACATTACCAAAACTGATGGCATGTGTAGGACAAGCCTGCATACAAGCAGTCTTTACATTTCTAACGATTGATGGATCTTGTTCTTTTTTAGCATTTAATTTAGTCTCCTGTAATCTTTGTACACAGAAAGAACATTTTTCGATTACCCCTCTTGAACGAACGGTTACATCAGGATTCAATACCATTCTAGTCAATGCATCATTCATTTGCATCACCGACTCATTCATATAACCTTGCTCCACCATTGGATTTTGATTGTCTTCAAAACTATCAGCTCCAGTATAATCTAGCCAGTTAAAACGACGAACTTTAAATGGACAGTTATTAGCGCAATACCTTGTCCCAATGCAACGGTTATAAGTCATTTGGTTTAAACCTTCAGAACTATGGTTGGTTGCAGCCACAGGACAAACGTTTTCGCAAGGTGCATTGTCACAATGCTGACACATCATTGGCTGAAATACCACATCTGGATTTTTCATATCGCCAGTGAAATAACGGTCAATACGTAACCAATGCATTTCATGTCCTTTGGATACTTGAATTTTTCCAACAACACTCACATTATTTTCAGCTGTACAAGCTACTACGCAAGCGCTACAGCCAGTACAGGTATTTAAGTCAATGCTCATTCCCCACTTAATACCTGGTTTTTCAAAATCAGGATAAATGGTGGCATCTTTTACAAAATCTTTACCCTTAGAAGCCTCTATCAATAACTCACGTTCTTTGGTAGCTTCCTCCAATATATGTTCTGGATTTTCAACAAATTTCTTTAATGAACCTTCATAAATAACAGGCCGACTTTCTGATGAACCATGCACCTGAGTTTGTGCCAACATATAAGTATTTCCAGCCTTCTTGATATCTGCTGCTGAAGAATACCTAAAACTAGCTCCATCAAAACTTACAAAAGGATAAGCGTTTTGACCCGCACCATTTGCTGATCTTCCAATATGTAGAGCTGTTTTATCCTTGTCTGCACTTTGTCTACCATATCCAACTGCTACTGCTACTACATTAGGATGAATACCTGGAATAATTAAAACTGGTAATTCAACCGACTTGCCATTTACAGTAATAGAGATAGTAGGTTTTTCTGGATGAACTTCGTAACCATCCCCTTGACGTTGGTTGCCCACCACATCAAGACCCAAAATTGCTTTCGCTAAATCTGGACTTACCAATGCATAGTTGTCCCAAG
>CAMBTV010000095.1 GCA_945870835.1 Chitinophaga pinensis | reverse complement strand
AATATGACACAAAACCCTTGTTATTTTTATCTACCTTTATGGCTAAGCATAACAATCTATAACTGTGTTTAAAATTCAAACTTTATTGATCCTACTATTTTGGCTAAACAGTATTATGTGTTTAGGTCAAACAAAAATCAATTTTAAGCAAATAGATAATAAAAATGGACTATCGCAAAATGGTGTTTTGACTATTTTTCAAGATAAAGAAGGATACATGTGGTATGGCACTCATTACGGCCTTAATAAGTATGACGGATTTACTTTCAAAACTTACTATAGAGGGGATTCTTACTATGATCTTTGTGGTAATACTATACAGTCATTGTTGCAGGATTCAACAGGAAATATATGGATCGCAACGATTGAAGGCATTTCTGTTTTCAACCCCATTACAGAAACGTTTTACAACCTGAGTAAATTTAGCCCAAAGGAAAGTATTTTTAAACATTCAATACTTTCTATGAAGCTGATTGGGAACGATATTTTGGTTAGCAGCAACGAGGGGTTGTGGAAATTTAATCCGGGGAAGAGTCTTTTTACAGACAATGTTGCAAAACAAATTTGTAATTCGATTGATAATAACAAATTGCAATCAGATATAAAATTGGAAGATATTAAGGTTTTTCAAAAAGATGAACATGACAATTACCTTTTAACCGCAAATAACCATGTCATAATATCGAAAATTATTGATAATAAAATTTTGGTTAGTGATGAAGTAATTCTCAATCCTAAAGCCAGCATTGAAGTAACAGTAATTTATAAGGACAATTTTAATAATTTATGGGCCGGCACCTCCAATCATGGCCTTTATCAAATAAAAGAAACCAAAGGGAAATATTCAGCACTTAAAATATTTCCGCAAAATACAAATACTTTCTTTTCAAGGATTACGGATATAATGCAGGATGATAAAAATGAATTATGGATTACATCCAGAAGTGATGGTGTTATTATTTTTCCAAAAGAGAATTTGGAGAAAAATATATTTTATCCAAAAATATTAAGTGAACAAGAAATACCAAGTAAAAGAATTAGGAGCATTTATAAATCTCGGGATAATACTCTATGGTTAGGCTCATTGGGAAGCGGCGTCTTTTTTTATAATACCAATGGCATTAAATTCAAAAATTATAAATTTTCGAATCAGCTAAGTAATTCCTCGACCAGCTCGCTCAATAAAAGTTCAAGGGCTATTAGCAAAGATTCCTATAATAGATTATGGTTTGGGACTCTTTTTGAAGGCTTGTATATTTATGATATAAAAAAAGAAAAAATCATAAAAGGGTTACTCAATAATCTTTCCATTTTCTCTTTATCCGAAATCGACAAAAATCATTACTTCGCAGGCACTTCAGAAGGCTTGTATTTGATTACATATGATGGTATAAATATTAGTGCAGAAAAAATATTATTAGATTACAAGATTGAGGGTGTTGTATTTTCAATATGTAATAAATCAAATAAATACTGGATTGGAACAAGTAAAACATTATTGAGTTTTATTTTAACGGACAAGTTTAAGATTTCCCAGATAGTTACTTATGATGATCCGCTTTTAATTTATAACAAATCTAAAACCGCAATTCGATGTGTTAAGTTCGATAATAAACAAAATTGTATATGGATTGGTACAGAAATGAATGGTCTGGTCAAAGCGGTGTTGGATGCAAATGATAATGTATCGAGGTTTACATCAATCAATAAAATGTATGAAGATGTTGAATTGAGTAAATATATTTCTGATATTTACTTGGATAGTTCAAACAATTATTGGATTGGAACTAGAAGTGGCCTTATTAATTTTCAATTGATTTCTTCAGGTAAAATCTCCGGAATTAATATTTATACCAAAAAAAACGGCCTTCCAAGCAATATGATTCAATCCATCCAAAGCGATAAAAAGAATAATCTGTGGCTTGGAACTAACAGGGGGTTAGTCAGATTCAACAAATTGACTAAAGAACTAATTACTTATGACATAAACGATGGTATTCAGGATTACGAATTTGCAGAACATGCTTCGTATATGGATAATAAAGAAGTGATGTATTTTGGCGGTATTAGTGGTGTCTCTGAATTTTTACCTCAAAAAATGGGCTACGATAACTTTATTGAACCTGTTGTTATTCAAAATATTTCCATCAATGGAGTAAACGCGAATAACAAAAAAGAAAAAAATAATTCAAAGAAGCTTGAATTACCTCATTATCAAAATAATTTAAAGTTTTCCTTTATTGCTTTCAATTATGTGAATCCATCGAAATGCAACTATGCCTATATGCTCGAAGGCTATAATAAAGATTGGGTTTATACTTCATCTGATAATCGGATAGCGGAGTATTCAAATCTACCCAAAGGAAACTACATCTTTAAAGTAAAAGCTTCGAATGAAGATGGTGTATGGAATAATTCGTATACGTCTTTTCCAATTGAAATAGAGCCATCTTTTTGGCAAACACTTCCTGCATTTTTGATCTATTTTGCTACCCTTTTTGGCTTAGTATCCATAGTGTCTGTCATTACAAAGAGACGAGTACAAAAAAAACAGGCTGAATATTTAGAAAAAAAGTATCATGAAACAATTCAAAAAGTAAATCAAGCTAAAATTCAATTTTTCATCAATATTTCTCATGAAATTAGAACACCTTTAACTTTAATTATGTGTTCCATTGAAAGACTTGTTGAAAATTTTAAAAAAAATCCTGAACAAGAAAAAGAGGTAAAAAGCATAGAAATAAATGTAAGTCATATGTTGAATCTTACAAATGAATTATTGGAAATTCAAAAAATTGAAAGCGGAAATTATCAAATAAATGTTAGAAAAAACGACATTATTGATTTCTTAAAAAATATAGTTCTAGCCTTTGATCCCCTAGCTGAGAGACAAAATATTAACTTGTCTTTCTTCAGCTTTCAATCTGAAATATTAATTTGGTTTGATGCAAATGCGATAGAAAAAGCTTTTGGAAATCTGATTTCAAATGCAATCAAATATACTAAACGAGGAGGGGCTATTGAGGTTTCAATCAATTCATCAGAAAATAATGAATTTCTTGATATAACAGTAAGGGACAATGGCATTGGTATTGAAAAGGTCAATTTTACAAAAATATTTGATCGATTCTATCACTTGGAGAGCAATAGTGAGTCATATGAAAAAGGTTTTGGTGTAGGCTTATCTCTTTCGAAAAACCTCATAGAATCGCATAAAGGCTCGATATCATTAAGTAGTGAGGTTGGCAAAGGTTCCATTTTTACTTTAAGATTACCCATGAATGATGAAGTATATTCCAGTGAGGATAAGGCAGAAAAATTATTTTGGAAGTCAGATTACACTTCAGTTTTAAGCAGTATAGAAAAGCGAAATTTTGCCAATGAAGCTATTGAATCACTCAACCTCGGTATAGAGGATCTTGATCAAGCAAAATCTACAATTCTTTATGTTGATGATAATAAAGAATTGTTAGACAATATGATCTATTTTTTATCTGAAAAGTATAATGTAATCGTTGCGCCGAATGGCAAAATTGGTGTTGAATTGGCGAACCGATTTCAACCAGATGTTGTCATAAGTGACATCATTATGCCAGTTATGGATGGTTTTGAATTATGCAGGGATCTTAAAAACGATTTAAATACTTCTCATATACCTGTTATTTTATTAACTGCTAGAGGTGACTCGGACAGTCAGATCAAGGGGGTTGAAATAGGTGCAGATTATTTTTTCCCTAAACCGTTTAGCATTAGTCTGATGGATTTAACCATTAAGAATTTAATAGAATCAAGAGAAAAATTAAGGCAGCTCTTCATTAATAATCCATACCACAATCCCAAAGATGTTACAACAAATAGCAGAGATTCTGAATTTCTTGAAAATTTGCTTAAATATGTAGAAGAGAATATTGACGACCCCGAATTGAATATTAACAACTTAGCGCAGACATTCACTATGAGTCGTTCTACCTTTTTTAGAAAAATTAAAGCTATAACAGGTATAACTGGTAAAGAGTTTATTAATTCAATGCGTTTAAAGAAAGCCGCTCATCTTCTGATATCTTCAGGTATGAATATTTCTGAAGTTGCGTATGCTGTTGGGCATTCCAATCCACAATATTTTGCGAAGTGGTTTAAAGCTTATTTCAAAATGTCGCCATCAGAATATATTTCACAAAACAATAATAAGTAAATATTATGAAGTAAATGAACAATCTATTTAATCTGATTATTTGAAGTCTTATAAAATACAAGCATTTTCATTTTAGCTTTTATAAAAGTTAAAATGATTTTAAATGACGCAAAAGATTAATTCAAATTGACTTCACTGGCTTTTAATAAAACCCACTATTCTTTTTTTAGCCATTCAATAGTAACTGCTTAAATCCGATTAGAGTTAAAGAATTTCCTTCTTTTTTCAAATGTAACCTACCAAATTGCCTTTTTAATTTATCTGCCGGTTTATTACAAGGCAGATTGATATAAGGTTCCCCAGTAACAATGGCTCGAGATTGATAGTGAAGATTTCAATACAGAATTTATTCCGATCATATAATAAGTTGTTGATTTAGTTGCTTGTATAATGGTCTCAAGGGAGAAGAAGTGCAATTCCCAGTAGTAAATAGGTGAAATTGAAACAAGTTTACCCCTAAATGAGGCTATTTGGAACATTTTAGAGGTTTAGAATGTTGAATTTTGTAACAAAGATTGCTTCTTATGGGTTTAATTGTCTATGCCTACGATTTCGTGTATGCTATTGTTATTTGGAACCAAAAACTCCACCCCAGTTTCCTTTATAAAGAAAGTAATTTTAAACTTATAAATTAAATGAGATGAAAGTACTTTTAAAACAGCAAATATGCATCGTAATGATGCTGATCTTTGTTCAGTTCGCCTTTGGTCAAAAATCGATTATCAGAGGACAAGTTACTGACGATAAAAAGGTTCCATTGGCAGATGTGACAATTGTGGTATCGGAAAAAAAAACATCTACCATATCAAATGCCAATGGTGAATTTTCAATTGAGGCAGCGCCAACAGATAAATTAAAATTTTCATTTGTTGGTATGGATAACAAGACTATTGCGATTCAAAACCGGCTTTTTCTTAATGTGGTTTTAAAGAACAATCAAGAAAATTTAGATGAAGTTGTTGTAATTGGATATGAAACAGTACGACGTTCCGATGTAACGGGAAGTATTTCAAGTATTAAAGGAAGTGAAATAAGAAAACAGGCTACCCCAAGTGTTGTTTCTGCTTTGGTTGGTAAAGTCCCCGGAGCATATATTCGAACAACTGGAAATGAGCCAGGAGGAGCTAACTCAATAAAGATACGTGGACTAAGTTCAATAAATGGAACAGGCGAACCTTTATATGTAGTTGATGGTATTTACACTGACAATATTGATTTTTTAAATCCCTCTGATGTAAAATCTATTGAAATTCTAAAGGATGCTGCTTCAACATCTATTTATGGTTCGAGGGGGGCAAATGGAGTTGTTTTAATTACTACTAACAAACCTAAAAGTGGGCAAATTAGTACCAACTATTCAACTTATTTTACTACCAAAGACATGGCTAGAAAAATCGATGTTGTTAACGCAGCCGAGTATGCTATGCTTTTTTATGAGATGAAAGCCAACCGTCCAGATTTGATTTTACCAAACGTTGAAATTGTTGGATTCCCAGAAAATAATCCTAGCTCCTGGGGCAAGGGATACGATTGGGTTAAGGAATCAAGCCAGCCATGGACATTACAAAATCATGATTTAAGGATCAATTATGGCAGAGCTGAATCTTCTATTGGATTGGGTGTTAATTTTTTAAAAGATAATGGAGCGTTTAAAAATCAGGATTATTCAAGGTTTAATTTGAAGTTTGATGGCATGATGAAGCCATCTAAAATTGTGGAACTTGGATTTTCTGTTATTGCGAATAGGAGAATGTTTAATCATATGGATGACGGACAGAAAGCTGTAGAAACCATATTTGGTATTACTCCTGCCACTCAGGTTTACAATCAGAATGGTACTTATAATTTAAGCAATATGTTTGGGACGCTCAAAACTTTTGATAATCCAATAACAAGGCTTAATAATTCTACAGACATTGATAAAACCGACCAGATACTGAGTGACATTTATGCAAATTTTTCAATAGCGCCAAAGCTTTCGTTCAAAGCCAGTGTAAAATTTAATTATTCTTCAAGGGAAAGATTATTTTATCTGCCATCAACAACGCTTGAGGGTAGTATAACCAGCGGTAAAGCAACTGTAAGTGATTTGAAAATTCAGGATTACACAAATAATTATATACTCACTTATGCGATTTCAAAAAACAAGCATTCTATTAACATGCTTGGAGGTTTAGAAATATCAGGAAAAGGAAGGTCTAGTGCAAATTCAGGCGATGTTACTCAATTTAATTCAGATATCTACGGACCATACAATCTTGCGGCAGGGGCATCTGCCGTAGGTTATAGTTCATATAAAACAAAAGAAACCCTGGCAGGTTTTTTAGGAAGAGTAAATTATAAGTTCAGTGATAAGTACTTTATGACATTTACAGGCCGCTATGATGGTTCTTCCAAATTTGGAGCCAATAACAGGTGGGCTTTTTTCCCAGGAATTGCAGTTGCTTGGGATATGAATAAAGAAAACTTCCTTTCAGGTAATAACGTTATATCCAACTGGAAATGGAGAATTAGCGCCGGGCAGTCGGGTAGTTCAAGCATTCTACCTTATCAATCACAGGGATCCATTTATAATATGGGTTTAACAAGGTCAACGCCAACTTATGCTTTTGGAAATACTCCTGTTGCTGCAGAAGCTCCTGAAACATTTAGTAATTCGAATCTTAAATGGGAAGTTGCAACTCAATATAATGTGGGTGTTGAAATAGGTTTATGGGGTAACAGAATAAATTTTAATGGGGATGCGTATATTAAAAAGATAGCTGATTTATTGGTCAAAGACTTTCCATTACCCGGAGTTTCAGGTTTTAATTCTTCCACAAGAAATGGCGGAGATATGACAAATACAGGAGTTGAGTTTAGTTTAGGCGGTGAAGTAATTCGAAATAAGAATTTTAAAATGTCTACAAACATTGTTTTTTCAAAATATATAAATGAAATAACAAAATGGTTGGGTCAAGGATCAATGATAAATGTAAATAAATATACAGGATATGTTGGAGAAGGGCATGCTTACGGAGTTTTTTGGGAAGTTCCTCAGTTAGGCATTTTTGCAAATCAGGCGGAGATTGATAGTTATACGTATAAAAATTCTGCAACAGGCGCATCTACACTGTTGCAACCAACCGCAAAACCCGGAAATATTAAATATGCAGATACTAATGGTGACGGGATTATAAACTTATCTGATCGAACTGTTATTGGATCACCACATCCCGATTTTACGCTAGGCATGGGATTGGATTTAACGAATAAAAATTGGACTTTGAATATTTTTATAAATTCTGTTTACGGAAAAAGTGTATATAATTCTTCTAATGAACAGTTGATGAATACCTGGTTATTTAATACTAATAAATATGATGAACCTTATGGAGAGGCGACATCATTTTCTAAGAGGGTGTTAAACAGGTGGATACCTGAAAATCCAAATACCAATGTGCCAAAATTAGGTTCCACAGCCACTAACGGCTTATCTGCAAATCTTAGTAATGTGGAAGATGGCAGTTTCATCAGGTTTGAAAATATTTCATTGTCCTATAATTTCCCTCTCAAGAAAAAGGCAATTATAAAGAACTTGGCCATTTATGGAAGTGTTCAAAATGCCTTCTTAATTACCAACTACAAGGGTACTGATCCGGAAAATAATCAGCCTGAGCCAGGAGGCTGGGCAACTAATCAAAGTTCAAGTATTCTGGCATATGACAACTTTGGTTATCCTAGGCCGATTGCATACACATTTGGTTTAAACTTAAATTTTTAAATATGAGATATTCAATTCATTTAACTGCATTTATAGTTACTATATGCTCATTGATGTCATGTACAAAATTTTTAAAGGAAGAAGTATTTAGTTCTTCACAAACATCAAATTTTTACATGAATGAGCAACAGGGTATTTCTGCTCTTAATGGCGTTTATGCCGGATTAAGAGATACCTATTTTACGTATCCAAATGATTATACTTTTTTTTCAATGTTGGAGGCCCCGACTGGCACTGTCACTTTTAGTCCTGGGTTTGATGGTATGAGTTATTCTGCAAAAGATTTGGCAGACATAAAAAAGGTTTGGGATCGTATGTGGGTTTGTATAAACAGAAGCAGTACGCTGATCAAACTTTTAAAGAAAGAAAATGTCAGCGATACATCTTATAAAAGAATTGTTGCAGAAGCAAAATTTGTTAGGTCACTTTGCTATTTTAATCTGGTAAGGATGTGGGGGGATATTCCATTTAATGATGGAGTTGAATCCATATCTGATGCCTATCCTAAAAAAGTACGTCAAAGTGAAGTGTATAAAAAAATAATTCAAGATTTGGAAAGTGCAGCTGCTGATTTGCCAACTTGGTCACAATATTCTTCTTACGGCAATTCTGGGACAGGAATTTTATTAAATGACTATAAGGGATATGAAAGAGGAAGAGCAACGAAAGGAGCAGCTCAGGCATTATTGGCTAAAGTTTACCTAACTATTGCATCTTCAATTGCATCAAACGCTAATTTATATGACAATGCGTTTGATAAAACAGACATGTACACCAAAGCAAAAGATTTGTGTGCCTCTGTTTACTCTGGAGGTCATGGCTATGGCTTATTAACTAATTATTCTGATGTTTTTAGAGAGGAGAATGAGAACAAGAAAGAAGATATTTTTTCCATAAAGTTTGTTGAAGCTACTAATTTAAAATTGGGTAATTCACTTGCTGGTATGACGGGTGTTAAAGGCACAGGAATTCTTACAATTGAAATAGGTACATTAAAATCAACGGCTACTTTTTTAAATGAATTTATTGTTGCTGACAAGCGAAGAGCAGCCATTTTTTTTCTTGAATATGTTAACAAAAGTAATGTAAGAGTAAAATACCCAACTGGTATTAAATCTTTGGCATTTAAAAAATACTGGAGTGATTATCAAATAGCTGCTGACAATACGCCTATGCAGCCTACTACTTATGTATATAAAACATCGTCAGCAGATAAAGGTCTTTTTGGTGATGACATACCCGTATTAAGGTATGCTGACCTTTTACTAATGTATGCAGAAACACTATATGCTCTGGGGGACTTGGTTAATGCCAAAGAAAGATTAGCCGATGTGAGAGAACGGGCCGGATTGGGCAGAGTGCTTCCGGCGGGTGACTTAATGGAACTTATTATCTCAGAAAGAAGGATGGAACTGTGTTTTGAAATTCAATTGTGGTTCGATTATCAACGATTAAATATCGTTCAAAGATATCGCCCCACATTGGTAGATATAAAGTATAAATTATTCCCCATTCCGGAGAGTGACTTGATGATGAACCCCGGGCTGCTCCCACAAAATCCGGGCTGGTAAAAAATATTCTTGCTGGGGCAGAAAAATATAAAAGCTAAAAAATAAATACTATTGACTTGTAATATATCTGTTTTATAATGAAAATTAGTTTGAATCGAATTTGCCTATTATTTATTGTTGTACTAGTAACAGGTACAAATACAATACAGGCGCAAAAAGTAGCGGTACCCATTAATTGTTATGGCGTTTGGGATCGTGGAGAAGGGATTGAAGATTATGCTGATCCTAAAGCTGACTTTGTGTTGGGTATTGAAGTAATGTCTAAATGGGCAGATATTCAACCCAAAGGACCTAATAATTTTGATTTTTCTGCTTTTCAAAATACTTTAGATAAAGCTGAAAAATTCAATAAAATAGTCAAAATCAGTATAAATGTTGGGCCAGAATCTCCATTGTGGCTCTTTGATTATGGTGTTCCCTTGGTGCATGTGAAAAGTAATAAGCCAAAAAATGCTAAGTATGAAAATACCTACCCTTATTATTTAAGTGAAAATTATAAACAATATTATTTTGAACTAATTAAACAGTTCTCTCTCTTTTTGAGAAATCAACCAAAGGATAAATTTGATTGTATAGCTTTTGTACAAGTGAAAACAGGATCTACTGGTGATGAAGAGCCTTACAAAGGAGAACCGGTAGACAAAAAGTTTGTGATCGATAAGCAGAAAGAATGGGAACAATTTCGTTTAGAGGCATTTAGTCAATTTAAAAAATGTTTCAATGATGTAAGTGAGCGCCAGATTGTTCTGATTTTTAATAATATAGACCGAGAAAAGAAGCCCGAGGCTCATAAATGGGTAATGAATACGATTGACCCTCAAATTGGTTTTGGAATTAAAGGGGGAGATTATAACCGAGGGCATCATTTAAGTGGCGAGCAATCATTCAAAGAGAAATGGATTCCTTTTTTAGTCAATCCAAAAGGAATGAAACTTTTTTCTGCAGCTGAGATGGATCAGTCATGGCTAAAGCCAATATTTAATATTAATACAGAGCTGGGTTTTTATTGGTCAGCGCTCGGTGGTCTTAACACAGGTTTGTCATCCTATAATTGCTCAAAAGGAGCGATTCGATATGCTATGAAGCATAATGAAATCAGAGACATCTTTAAAATGTATAATAAATATGCCCAACAGGTTTATCCTGCTAGTGCCACCTCTGCCTATTCTGTTTTTCATGAAGGGCTCAATGCTGCAGATACAATAAAATTTCCTGAGAAAACATTTGGAATTGCAAAGGTGAAAAACCTTGAACGCTATATTAATATCTGCAAAGCCTATGCATCAAAGGGGGCAAGTTTAGATGATTTGAATGCACTAACAATTGGCCAGGTAAACCAACGTGAAAGGCAAACAGGTT
>CAMBTV010000094.1 GCA_945870835.1 Chitinophaga pinensis | reverse complement strand
TATTGTACTTATTTTTTGATTAATTGAGTCTTTTGAATTTTTAGTAGTGGAAATTATATCTCCATTGTTTTTTGTATTATCGATTGGTGCTATATTTTCTTCTGATAGTTTTTCCGGAACTCTAGTGATTTCTAGTTTGGAAAG
Organism: Chitinophaga pinensis; assembly: GCA_945870835.1. Lineage (GTDB taxonomy): Bacteria > Bacteroidota > Bacteroidia > Chitinophagales > Chitinophagaceae > Ferruginibacter > Ferruginibacter pinensis_A. The sequence goes on along the minus strand of CAMBTV010000094.1, from coordinate 11,026 downwards.
GTATTCTTCAATCGCAGGTCTTCTTTTCAACACATCAATCAATGTAGCTGTTTTTTGTGCTATTTTCGAATTAGGATAAAGTGTATTGATTTTTCCGAGTAGGTCAATAGCGATACTATCTTGTCTTTGTTTAATATAAAAAACAGCTTCGATGTAAAGTAGTTGAGGAGTCCATAAATTATTTCCATAAACACTGTCTGCTTTTTTCTTTTCTGTTAAGGCTTCTTCAAATTTACCTTCGATAAAGAGGTTGTAGATAGTATTATACTTATCAGTTCCTTCAGTATTTTTTGATTTAGAAGTCAATGCTGTAGGATTATTTATTATTATTTCTGAATGGCTTCCTACAAAACTTTGAGATAGTAATTTTTTATATTGTGCAGCTTTGTCATTGTTACCCAATTTAGTGTAGCAAAAGTAAAGTCCTAAATATAATTCACCATTGTAGAGTGAATCTGGATAACGTTTTAAAGATTGCTCATACTCAATTATTGCTTGCTCATAATCTTCTAATTCTTGTTGATAAAGTTGCGCTAATTCAAACAAGCTTTTTGCTAATAAGTTATTACTGCTGTTCATCTTTTCCAATGTCAGTGGAATATTAGCCAGCAAAGATTCGAAGCTCAGCCCCTTTTGTAAAGAAGTATCTTTAGAATTTTTATTGGCACCTCCAATTGACAAGCTTTGGTCACTAGGTTTATCAATATCATTGGGAGAGATATTGTTTGTGAGCGATTGATTTAAATTATTTACTGAGTTTTCAACAGCGTTTTTCCTACGCCAGTTGTCCGAATTCTTTCGGGTTCCCCATTTTCTTTTAAAATCGGCCAGTCCTTTTGATTTCAATGAGCTATTATAAAAATACCATTCTCCTTTATTTTCGTCTGAAAAAAGGTCAGTTGGTTCATTTTTTTTATTGTCTATTGGATTATCAAAACCCATCATTGACCCTCCAAAATCAGTCTCTTCTTTTAATCCTTGCTCCTTACGTAATCGTTTGACTATTTTTTTTATTAAAACCATTCTTTCAGAAAGTGCCATTGCAGCTATGGTTTGCAAACTATCTTCACGCTCTATGATAATAATCTTTTCAACTATTTTGGCCAGTGCGCTTTTTTTTGTTTTGATTACATCTATACTTGATGCTAGGGATGTGTCGTTCAGTTGTAAACTATCATAGTATTCGTAGGCTTTTTTATATATTTTTTGTTGGTAAGCGATATCTGCCAATTGAAGAAAAGCTTTGTTTTTACGAGATAAGTTAGATTGATTGTATTGAATACTTTTGTTGAAGTATTTTATGGAGGCAATGGTATCTTTTTTTTGTAAAGACAATTCAGCTGCGGAGTAATAAAGAATATCTCTAAAATTTTCGAATTTATCTTTTTTTGCCATTTTCAAGAGCTGATTAATACTGTTGTTGAGCTCGTTGGGATTGGTTCCCTTTAGTAATTTGGCTTTGTTAAGTCTGGCGTAAATGTCCATTAGGGGTAAAACAGTGTGAGCAGATACGCTTGAATAAAATTGGGAAGCCTTATTATATTGGTTAGTTAATTCATATAGTTGGGCCAAAAGAAATTCTGACCTTGCCCTATCTTGTTTACTTTCTGCATTGCTTAGAGATTTTTGAAGATGATAAGCAGTGCTATCATAAACATTTTGTTTGTAAAACCAGTAGGCATTTACTTCTTCCAAATCATCTTTTAGTCGATTGGGTAGGTTGGCGTCATTTTGTAATGTATTGATTAAACTAGCAGACTCACCTAGTTCATCTTGTTCAATGAAAGTGCGCGCCATCCATATCAAGGCATCATTTCTACTAGGGGGAAGGGTAGTGATTTTTTTAAAAAGAGAAGTGTTCTCATCGTTTGCTATACTTATTCTACTTTTAGTGGACGCAGTGCTAGTACCTATAATCCTGTCATCGTCCTCATTTTTTTTTCTGGGAAATAAATTGTAATTTATAAATTGAAAGGTGGCCGCCGCTGAATCAAAATCCTTTCTGAAGTAAAATGCCTTTCCCATCAGTAAGTACATATTATCAATCCAATCATTTCGAAGATCATGCAATAATATTCCAGCAGTTGATTTTAATAGTGCTGAGTCTAGTTCAGTTTTTTGGCTCGCAGTATTTTCAAGAGAGTAAGGGTAAAAACTTAACAAGATGCTGTAGTCATCTTTCTGTGCCTCTTTTGCCCTTTCTATGACTACTTTGATTTTATTATTGGTGTTGTAGTAATAATTGTAGCGTGTGAAATTATTCTGAAAAAAATGCCTTAAATGAGTAAATTTCTTTTCTGCCATTTTTTCTGATCCCAATTTTCTATCTTGAAACTGCTCTGGTTTTTTTTCTTTTCCTAATAGGTCAATGGTCCAAGTAGGTGCTTGAGCTTCAATTGTATTTAAAAACCTGCAGGTGGCGCAAAGTAAAAAAAACAGTAAAAAAATCCTTTTAGGCATGTATATCAGTAATTATAATAAAGCGGTTAAATATCGTATATTTTTAGGAATTAGTTCTGATATTGCCAATAGGTTCCTTATTTTTATAATCCAAAAATAAATTATGGGCAAAATAGATGCCAACAATACACTAAAACGTTTGAGAAATCGTTACCGATTGGTGGTAATGAATGAGGATACTTATGAAGAAGTGGTCAAATTTCGGTTAAGCCGACTTAGTGTTTATATTGTGTTAAGCAGTACTTTTGTTTTGTTAACTGTTTTAACAGTTGCATTGATTGTTTTTACACCCATAAAATATTATCTTCCAGGGGTTGGTTATGGTGATGCTCGACAAGTTAAAGAATTTCGAAAATTGAAAATTAGAACGGATTCTATTGAAAATGAACTAAAATTCAGGCAACAATATTTTGATCACCTAAAAAAGGTATTGGACGGTAAAGTCACTGAATTGGACACTAACAAGCTTACTTTACCGAAAATAGATAATATTACTGATTAGTTATATATTAAATTAAAAAAATATTACATCATTCATACTGTTTAAATCATTTGCTATGTTTAAATCAAAATTCAATATGTCCGCTTTAGACTCACCTGTTGCGAGTACAACAATTATAGGTGCTGGAACAACAATAAATGGGGATATCAACAGCGAAGGGGATATTCGTATAGATGGAACCCTTAATGGTAATCTTATTGCAAAGGCCAAGGTTTTTATAGGACCTGAAGGTACAGTGATTGGTAATATAAGCGGGCTTCATGCAGACATACTTGGAAACGTTAAAGGGAATTTAAAAATTGTTGAATTACTACAACTACTGGGAAAATGTGATGTATTGGGTGATATTTTTGCTTCGAAACTTCAAATTGAGCCAACGGCAAGATTTAACGGAAGCTGCCATACTGGTGCAAGCGTGGTAGGTTTAAAGAAAGAATTGGGTAATGTAGTGAATAAATAAATCTTTAAAATATCTTTGCGGGTAACATGTATCCACAAAAAAAAGTAATTTTTCCGCTCCTTCTAGTTTATGTCATTGCTAATTTAGTATTGTATGCAGTTAGGGTCATCTTAACTAAATGGGGTATTGATTTTGCAGTCTTACTATTCGCCAATAGTATTTTCTTTTTATTAAGTCTTCTTACTTTTTTTATGCAACGCAGGGCATTGCAAAATAGTAATCCCAATGTTTTTATAAGAAGTGTAATGGGAGGGATGCTAATTAAAATGTTTTTTATAATTTCAACTGTCATTGTTTATAGATTGATAGCGGGAAATAGTGTTAGTAAGGTCTCTGTGTTTTCATCTATGTTTTTATACCTCTTGTACCCTGGAGTAGAAGTCTCTATTATTACTAAATTGAATAGGCAAAAAAATGGCTAAGCAGGAAGCCCCTTTACAACAATTAAAGGATTACCTTCCTGAGGGTAGTTTTGAAGAGGTTTCTCAATACCTGCTTCAGTACAAGGTTCAACTAACTATTACGCGTGAACGAAAATCGGTTTTGGGGGATTATAGAAATTCACTAGCAAATAAAAATCACCGAATCAGTATTAATGGCAATCTAAATAAGTATTCTTTTTTAATAACCCTTCTTCACGAGTTGGCACATCTATTTACTTATGAGCAATTCGGACATCGTGTAGCAGCCCATGGCCAAGAATGGAAGAACCAGTTTAGTAAAATATTGGCTCAATTTTTATTAAAAAAAATATTTCCTTTAGATATCCAGAAAGCCTTGTATAAAACATTGCAAAATCCAGCTGCCTCCAGTTGTGCGGATACTTATTTGTTGAGGGTATTGCATCAGTATGATAAAAAAACAGAAGGCGTACTTTTAATAGAAGCATTATCGCTAGGAACTGTTTTTAAAATAAAAGGAGGTAGAGAATTTAAAATAGCTGAAAAAGTTAGAAAAAGATTTAAATGTGTTGAACTAACTACTGGTAAAGTATATTTATTTAGTCCTGTTTATGAAGTACAGGTGGCTATTTAATCAATCGATTATAATTGAATGATAACTTCTCAATAGCAGATGTTTTATAATAACTTAATCATCCAGATATCACAGCCACTATGACCACTGTTACCCAATGCACCAGTTAAATAGGTAAATCCAAATTGTTCATACAATGGAATAGCCGAAATTAATTCTGGCATGGTTTCCAAATAAACTTTTTTATAACCTGCATTTTTTGCTTCTTCAAGACATTTTTGCATCAGTGCTCTACCAATTCCTTTTCCTCTTGCCGATGGAGACAGATATAATTTTACCAATTCGCAGGTATCCATTGCTAATCCTGTTGTGTGCACAATTCCTCCACCACCTACTATTTGGTCATTGTCAATTGCCACATTGTAAATCCCTTTTTCTTGTTGAAATAATTCGTATAAATGATCGGTACTATCATCAAAATAAACGGTACCGGGTTTGTTGGCTTTAAATTCAGTTAAAGCGTCTCTAATAATTTTCGCCAAAGCTACATTATCAGTTGGTTCAATCTTTCGGATGGATATTGACTTCATTTTGTTGATATAAATTTTAATTTAATATTCAGTTTTTCAACTCCTAATTTTCATTGGTACTATTATAGCGATAACAAACTACAACCCCTAATATCAGTATTGTCTAGTCTTCCCAAAAGCTCAAAACTTCCATCTGGGTATAGTTTGCCAGCATCTTCAGTTGCAAGGAATGAGCAGGAATAAATATTTGCTAGGTCAATACAATTGATTGCTCCTCGAATGAATCGATCCTGATTGGGTAAATGAATTGCAAAGGGGTCGTCTTCTTCTCTTATTAAAACTTTCATCCAAGGGGGGCAATTGAACAGACCTTCTCCATAAGAATATGCCTGGCTTAATAATTCAGTCATCCCATACTCGGAATGGATTTTTTTAAGTCCAAATTGTTGGCATAATATTTCATGAACTTGTCCTCTAGTAATTTCTTCCCTTCTTCCTTTCATACCCCCAGTTTCTATTATCGTGGTATGCTTTAGTAGTTGCGGAAACTGTTCGGAAAAATCAAGTAGGGCAAAGGTTACTCCAATAAGAATTGTTTTTTGTTGCTGCGATTCTAGTTCTTTCAAGCTCTTATCAAGTTGACTCCATTCGTTTAAATAAAAACCACTTTTTGGGTGACCACTTTCTTTTATGAGTTCATCGGCCATCATTACTAACGATGAATTTTTTCTTTCTAAATAAGATGGAAGTAAAGCGATAATACACCATTGGCGAGGATCTCCATAAAACAAACGAAAGGTTTCATTAAAACTTCTTGAGTACAGGGAAATTTCCTTAACAAAATGCTTGCTATTGACTGTTTGGCTAGTTCCGCTACTTTCGAAAATAACTACTGGATTAAAATCTGTGGTCTTTATATGGTGTGATTTAAAGAAGCGGATTGGTAGAAAAGGTATCTTTTCAATTCGGTCTATTTTTAGAGGATCAATTTTTAATAGGTCGCAGTACTGCCTATAAACTGGGTTAAATTGATGTTGAAATTGAAAAACAGCTAGCGCAAGGGTAGTAAAAGTCTCCTCCTTTACACTAAAAACTTTATCTTGGGCTATTATATTTTTAACAGATGTATTCAATTTGTATTAGTAAATTTGATAAATAATTTACAAAGATGCGGAACACAATTATAATTTTCATCATTAGTTTGATAGCTGTGAGTTGCAGTAAAGATAAATATACAACTGCTCCCCAAATAAAATTTGTATCAGTTAGTCCAAATAGGGTACCTAGCGGAGTAACGCTGGGGAGTCCTGAAATTCCAATAATTACGCTTTCTGTGACTGATTCAGAAGGTGATTTGGGTTTCAAAACTGGGAAAGATACTTCCTATGTTTATATAAAAAACTTATTAATCAATCGACTAGATTCATTTGTAATGCCAGATATACAATCGGTTACTACTAAAAATTTTCAGGCAGAAATCCGGATCAATGTTTTTGATGTTTTACGTGGATCTTCTCGGCCACGTCCAAAGGTTGACACGCTTGTTTATGAAATTTATATAGCAGATTTTGCAAAAAATAAAAGTAATAAGGTTACGACGGCCCCTGTTTATTATGTAGCCCAATAATGATTAGACTTTTTTATTTTATACTGTCTCATTCTTTTTTTATTGCCCTTTGCGCAACTGCACTTAGTTTTCAAACTGGTCAACTGACTGGGATTTCTACCAATCCATACCTTCTAAGTTTTATATTTTTCGGGACATTGAGTGGTTATAATGCCTATTGGTTGATTAGTAAGTTTTCATTTTCTTCTTCTAATTCATTTCGATTACTTTTTTCAAGTTCAAGGATTTCTCTTTTTGTATTTATAATGGCTTTAGTAGGTATGCTGTTTTGCTATCTACAGCTGAATTTACTTTCTAGCAGTTTGTCTATTGCTGGTGGTTTATTTATTTTTTATTTGCTCCCAATATTACCTTTTAAAAATTTATATTGGATTAAAAGATGGGGCTTTTTAAAAACGGTATTACTTGCTTTTACATGGACTATTGTTACTACACTTATTCCATTACAGGTACCCATTTGGGGAATGGAACCCTTGGTTACTTTAGTATTTATTCATCGACTTTTATTTATGATGCTACTTTGTATCATTTTTGATAAAAGGGATGCTGCTATCGATAAAATTAGGGGATTACAAAGTATGGCAACGTTTTTAAATCCATTGAAGCTTCATTTTTTGATTGGATTTATTTTTATAAGCTACCTAATTGTAAATTATTTTATGAAAGCTTACGGTATTGGAATGGCTCATTTAATTTCACTGTCATTGATCGGCTTGATTGCTTTGATAATGTATATTTTTTCTTTACAAAAAAGGGGCTATATTTTTTATTATTTTGGAGTAGATGGCTTAATGTTTTTTTCAGCTATTGTGACATGGTTATCTGTATATTTTAAATTTTAATAGATTGGGTTTTTCTAGGTTATAATTGGTTGATATTATGATTACATTGGTTATTTTTACAAAAAATTAAATTTCATGGCAAAAGCAAAAGCAGATAAAAGTTTACTGACTAAGGAGTCTTATTCTTTTTTAAAGAATTATATTAATAATCCATCTCCAACTGGTTTTGAAACGAGTGGACAAAAAATGTGGATTGATTATTTAAAGCCCTATACGGATTCTTTTTTTACAGACCCTTATGGTTCAGCAGTGGGTGTAATTAATCCCGAAGCATCTTTTAAAGTAGTGATAGAAGCACATGCGGATGAAATAAGTTGGTTTGTGAATTATATAACTGCTGAGGGGTTGATTTATTTAAAAAGAAATGGGGGAGTGGATCATCAGATAGCCCCGTCGATGCGGGTATGGATTCATGGAAAAAAGGGCCCTGTAAAAGCTGTTTTTGGATGGCCAGCCATTCATACCAGAATGGGAAACAGTGACAAAGAAACCCAACCCAAAGTCGAGAACTTATTTTTGGATTGTGGTGCAAGAAATAAAAAAGAAGTAGAAGCTCTAGGAATTCACATTGGTGCGGTTGCTACTTACGAAGCTGGGTATGAAGAAATGGCCTATGACTATTTAGTAGGACGTGCTTTTGATAATAGGGTTGGTGGATTTATGATAGCTGAAGTGGCTAGACTTTTAAAGCAAAATAAAAAGAAATTGCCTTTTGGATTGTACATAGTTAATGCGGTGCAGGAAGAGATTGGTTTACGCGGTGCTGAAATGATTGCACGTAGAATAAAGCCAGATGCTGCTATTATTACAGACGTAACCCATGACACTTCTACTCCGATGATTAATAAGATGATTCAGGGAGATATCGCTTGTGGAAAAGGACCTTCCCTAACTTATGGACCGGCAGTGCATAATAAACTTTTACAGGTAGTTCAGTCGGTAGCGGAAAAAAATAAAATCCCAGTTCAATTAAATACGGCAAGTAGAAGTACAGGTACTGATACAGATGCTTTTGCTTACGCTAATGATGGATGCCCTTCTGTACTCATTTCAATCCCATTGAGGTATATGCATACTACTGTGGAAATGTTGCATAAAAGTGATGTAGAAAATACAATTAAATTAATGTACGAGACATTACTCACATTGACGCCTAAAACTAACTTGAGTTATTTTTAATTTACTCTAACTGTAAGGTATTTTTTACCTTACAGTTACTTTTACAATGCTTTTAATTTTGCAATCGTATCAATGGGATTGAGGGATTTAAAAACTGTATTTCCTGCGACCAATACATCTGCACCTGCATCTATAATTTGTTGTGCGTTTTGTTCTGTCACTCCACCATCAATTTCAATTTTTACATTGAGTGATTGTTCGTCAATCATTGCCCGCAATTGTTTTATTTTTTGAAGTGTATTTGGAATAAATAATTGTCCTCCAAAACCTGGATTCACACTCATTAGGCAAACAAGGTCTATTTCTTTTATTACATCTTTCAATAGCTCAATAGGTGTATGTGGGTTGACTGCAACCCCTGCCTGCATACCCAAGCTTTTAATTTGCTGTATATTTCGGTGCAAATGCGGGCAAGCTTCTAAGTGAACGGTCAAAATATCTGCACCAGCTTTTTTAAAAATTTCTGCAAAATTTCCAGGTTCCTCAATCATTAAATGCACATCGCATATTTTGGTAGTAGCCTTTCTAATAAATTCTATCAGCATTGGTCCAAAACTTATATTGGGAACAAACCTTCCATCCATTACATCCAAATGAAACCAGTCAGCCTGGCTATTATTTAGCATATCACATTCATCTTTTAATTGTAAAAAATTAGCAGAAAGTAAGGAAGGTGCGATAATGGCCATAGTATTGATTATTTATTTTAGTTAAATGAATGATGGTTTTTCAAATGGACTTTAGATAATATATTAACATTGATATTTTAAGATTTACCGCTGTTTTAAAAAATCAAACTAATAATACCCTGCAGATTTAAGTTATTTGATTAGTTAATTCCAAATCTTTTTAAAGCTTCCTTAGCCTCTATGTAATACGGATCTATTTGCAAAGCTAACTGGTAGTTTTCAATTGCTTCTTTTCTTTTATCTAATTTTTCATAACATCTTCCCATCCAGTAGTATCCTTCATCAAAGGTATTTTGAATTTTTACTGCATTTTTCATTACATCCAGTGCTAATTCATATTGGGCAAGGTCAAATAAACAGATTACTTTTTCTCTGTAGGCCATCATATTTCGGTAATCTATTTCAATACATTTGTTGAAATAATTAATTGCTTTTTGTTTTTCTCCAGCATAACTAAAGTATAAGCCCTTTATGAAAATGGCTTGAATTTCAGCATTTGATCCTTTTGCTGATAACAATGCATCAGCTAGAATTAAGGCATTTGGATTTTTTGTTTCTGCATAAAGGGATCCAAGTGAAATGATGTATTCTATTTTTGGATTAATAGAAATAGCTTTTTCAAAACATTGGACTGCTTTAAGGGTATCACCGTTTTCGAAATACAAAGTTGCTTTTATGTCCTGAAAACGATCACTCATTGAATCTTTTTTGATGGCAACATCGGTTTCAAATAATGCCTGATCATAATTGCCATTTTCTCTGAAATATTGAATTAGATTTTCTCTAATTACAGTAGAGTCGGGGTATTGAGTTACTTGATCTCTGAGCTCCTTTTCCTGTTTAGGTATAGCTTGGTCGAATTTTTCTACAGAATTATTGCATGAGCTAACGAGTAAAACAATGGCGCAAATAAAGTAAGAAATAAACTTGGTCATAGTTTTTGAGATAGAATACAAAATTAAGTGCTTACCGTATATTTTATTGACAAAAGTCTGACAAATTAATTATTTGCTACGATTAACTTGCTGCCTAAATTTTTTTTATGATCAGGCCTTCCTATTTCTTGTTGATTGTTTTATTTATCGGTTTAAGTTCTAGCGTTCTCGGTAATGGGGAATTAACGGCTCCAACTAATCAAAATATTTTTAATTTATCTGTAAATAAGGATACGATACTTTTTCCTGGCGAAACGCATTTTTCCAATATTCGTCAGTTGACTTTTGGTGGTGACAACGCCGAAGCATATGTCAGTTTTGATGGTAAGTGGCTTATTTTTCAAAAAAGTAATTCCAAAGAAGGGATTTTATGTGATCAAATTTGGATGGGGAAAATCCCTCAGAAACCTGAAGATAAGTTTGAGCCCAAGTTGGTGAGCACAGGAGAGGGACGAACTACTTGCGCTTATTTTTATCCAGATGGCAAACATATTTTATATGGGTCTACTCATTTGGGAAGCAAGGAATGTCCGCCTGTTCCAGACAGAACTAAGTATGGCAATAAATATATATGGCCTATTTATGAAAGCTTTGATATTTTTAAAGCAGATTTTAATGGAAAAATTGTGAAGCAGTTAACCAACACCAAAGGTTATGATGCAGAAGCTACTATTTCTCCAAAAGGGGATAAAATATTATTTACGTCTATGCGTGATGGTGATCTTGATTTATATACAATGGATTTGAATGGAAATAATGTTAAACGAATCACCAATATACTAGGATACGATGGGGGAGCTTGGTTTAGTCCAGATGGGAAAAAGATT
>CAMBTV010000093.1 GCA_945870835.1 Chitinophaga pinensis | reverse complement strand
GCAATCACTTGACCTTTATTTACCCGCATCCCAGGGAGTAATTGAGTGGTTTTTAAATATCCGCCCAATGGCACACTAATAGATACTATGTTCTGCGGAGGCAAATCAATTTTACCATTTACTTTTAAAATTGACGATATTTCTCGCTGCTCCAACTTGCCAGTTTCGATCCCAACATTTTTCATTTGTGCTGGACTAAGTAATACAGTAAGTTCTTCTTTGCTAGCTGCAACTGATTGCTTACTCTCATTTTTGGACGAACAGGCAACCAGCAATAAAATAGATGTTATTATAAAAATAGATGACTTCATGGATTGAAATATTATTGATTGATTAGATAATTTAGTTGAATGATTGATTCATTCAAATTTTTTAAAGCCTCTAAATACTCATTTTTTATCAACGTAGCTTGGTGAATAACTTGTCCCCATTCTAGATAATTGATCTCGCCACGGCGTAATTGCTGATTGGCAGTAGTAGTAATGAGCGAAGCGTTTTTTAACGCCTTTGATTCATAATAATTTACTGTTGCTAGATACTTTTTGTATTGAACAAAAGCAATTTGATATTCTGACTGCAGCCTTTGAATACCTGATTGATACTCCTGAGTAGCTAATTCCCTACTAAATTTTGCAGCATTAATTTTATCTTTTTGCGTCCGAGCAAAAACAGGAATGGCTAATCCAAGCTCTACTGAACTAAATCTTTGACTTCCTGAATAAAACTTATTATCTGCACCTGTACCCCGTATGCTGGAATTGTTATATCCCAATGAAAAATCAGGTAGCAATCTACTTTTTTCAACCTCAAGATTAGCATTTGCAATTTGCTTCTGTTGTTCAATCATTCTAAGGGTAGCATGATTTTTTATGAGGGAGGTATCTAAAATTGTAGACCACTTTAATTTATTCTCACTCTCCAAAGGCAAATAAGATAAAGTAGTATTTAATAATAACTGAAACTCAATCTTCAATATTTCTTCATCTTGTAAAATTTGATTTAATTGAATCCTTACTGCACCTAATTGAGTTTCGATGCTTATTTTCTCCAATACATTGGATTCACCTTTTGACAATCTCAATTCGGCACGCTTATACAAGTCAGCATACAAACTATCTGCCTGCAGTAGTAGTGCCTTTTTTTGATTAATATATAAAATAGTATAAAATATCTGTGCCACCTGTTTTTTCAACAAACTTTCTTTAACTGATACATTCAGCAAACTACTTTTCCATTCCTGCTGAATTAATTCCTTTTGACTTAAATATACTTTAGGAAAAGAAAATGACTGACTGATGCCAAGCTTTGAATCATTGTAAATACTATTTATTTGGCCAGCCCCTGCAGTAATTCCCATCTTTGGGAAAGCTGCTCTAGTTGGAATAAGCAACTGCTGATATTTAGCTTTTAGTTGCTCATTTTTAACATTCAAATTATTATGTATTGCAGAATCAATAGCGGCATTCAAGGTGATTGATTTTTGAGCAAAACCTACACTGCAGTTAACAATAAAAAAAAGTGAAAGTATAGAAGTGATAATAGTAGAATTATTTTTGGTAGATTTTGTTTTTATAAAAGTTCTAGACTCAAAAACCATATATAAAACTGGTAATACAAAAAGTGTTAAAAATGTTGCAATCAGTAACCCGCCAATCACCACCGTTGCTAAGGGTCGCTGCACCTCTGCTCCTGCTCCATCACTTAAAGCCATTGGCAAAAAGCCCAAAGATGCTACAAATGCCGTCATCAATACAGGACGCAATCTCACTTTAGTACCCATCAAAACAATACGTTTAACATCTTTCATACCCTCATTTTTTAATCGATTAAATTCAGCAATTAAAACAATGCCATTTAAAACAGCCACACCAAATAATGCAATAAATCCAACACCTGCACTAATGCTGAAAGGCATTCCTCTAAGTGCTAAAAACAAAATACCTCCAATTGCGGATAATGGTATGGCAGAATAAATTAATAACCCTTGCTTAATAGAAGTAAAAGCAAAATAAAGTAGTATAAAAATTAAAAGCAATGAAATAGGAACTGCTATCATTAATCTTTGTTTGGCTTCATTTAAATTTTCAAAGGCTCCCCCATAGGTAACATAATAACCAGCTGGAAACTTTAATTGTTTATCTATTTTTTTCTGCAATTCATTAACTATACTTTCAACATCTCTACCCCTCACATTAAATCCAACTACAATTCTGCGCTTTGCATCTTCTCGCTGAATCTGATTGGGGCCATCTTGTATTTGAACATCCGCTAATTGATACAATGGTATTTGCGTTCCTTGAGGTGTAGGAATAAGTAAATTTTGAACATCCTTTACATCTCTTTTCAAATCACCTTTTAAACGCACTACTACATCAAAACGCTTTTCACCCTCAAATAATGAACCGGTACTTTGGCCTGCAAACGCCGTGTTAACAACCCTATTGATGTCATTGATATTTAAATTATACTGGGCAATGGTATTTCGATTGTAATGAATAATTATTTGAGGCATCCCAGCAATGGGCTCTACATATAAATTTTTTGCGCCTTCTACCCCATTTACAATTGCACCCAATTTTGTTGCGTAAGCTGCAAGTGTATCTAGGTTTTCTCCAAAGATTTTACAAACTACATCTTGTCTGGCCCCAGTAATTAACTCATTGAATCGCATCTGAACAGGAAACTGAAATCCAACGGTAACACCTGGTACTACTTCAAGGGCAGTACTCATTTTTTCAGATAATTCATTAAATGTTTTTGCTGATGTCCATTCTGACTTTGGCTTTAATATCACTATCATATCACTTGCATCCATGGGCATTGGATCGGTAGGCACTTCCCCACTTCCAATTTTAGTCACTACTTTTTCTACTTCAGGGAACTCAGTTTTTAGAATATGTGCTGCCTTCTGAGTATTAACGATGGTAGTATTTAATGAGCTTCCACTTAACACCCTAGTCTCTACAGCAAAATCACCCTCTTCTAATGCAGGAATAAATTCACCTCCCAAAGAAAGCAAAACAAAAACAGACAGGATAAACATTGCTGCTACAGAAAACAACACTGCTTTTGGAAAAGCAACTACCCTATTCAATACAGATTGATAAATCCTCTCTACTTGCATCATAAATTTATCTGACCAATTTGGTTGATGTTTTACTTTTTTACTTAAAAAAAGTGCACTCATCATTGGAATATAGGTGAGAGAGAGAATAAAAGCTCCTAACAAAGCGAAGGCTACGGTTTGTGCCATCGGCCTAAACATTTTTCCTTCTATCCCTTGCAATACAAAGATGGGTAAATAAACTACCAGTATAATGATTTGGCCAAACACCGCACTATTCATCATTTTACTGGCTGAAAATTTAACTTCTTCATCCATCTGAGGTTGCGTCAACTTATTGATGTCGGCAAATTTTTTACTATGCGTAAGCTGATGCATTACCGCTTCCACAATAATTACCGCACCATCTACTATCAATCCAAAATCCAATGCACCCAAACTCATTAGATTACCACTCACTCCAAAAAGGTTCATCATGATGACAGCAAATAACATTGCAAGAGGTATCACAGAAGCTACTAACAAGCCTGCTCTGAAATTTCCAAGAAAAAATACCAAGACAAATACTACTATCAACGCACCTTCTAATAGATTTTTCTTCACCGTCCCTATCGCATTGTCTACCATCTTGGTTCTATCTAAAAATGGTTCAACTACTACTCCTTCTGGTAAAGATTTTTGTATTTGGAGAACTCTTTCTTTTACATTTTTAATCACCTCACTGCTATTGGCTCCTTTCAACATCATCACTACTGCACCTGCAACCTCTCCTTTATCATTGAAACACATGGCTCCATAGCGAGTTGCAAAACCAATTTTAATTTCTGCTACATCTCTAATAAATAAAGGAGGGCCATCGTTCGTTCTTTTGATGGCAATATTTTTAATATCCTCTACATTTCCTATCAACCCTTCTGATCGGATATACAAAACTGCAGGCCCCTTTTCAATGTAGGCACCGCCTGTATTTTCATTGTTGGTTTCCAATGCTTTAAAAACATCCGTAATGGTAATATTATAAGAAAGTAATTTATTGGGATCTACTTCTATCGAATACTGCTTCAACTTACCACCAAAACTGCTCACTTCCGCCACCCCCTTAACGCCCAACAACTGTCGACGAACAATCCAGTCTTGAATGGTTCGCAAGTCAGTTTCATTGTACTTATTTTCGTAGCCCTCCTTTGGTCTAACTACATATTGGTAAATTTCACCGATGCCCGTGCTTACAGGTCCTAATTCGGGAACGCCGATTCCCTGTGGAATTTGAGATTGCACCTTTTGAAGTCTTTCAGCTACTTGCTGTCGAGCCCAATAAATATCGGTAGCATCATCAAAAACAATCGTAACCAATGATAATCCAAATCGAGAAAAACTTCTAATTTCCTTTAATCCAGAGATATTATTATTGGCTTGCTCTATTGGAAAAGTTACCAACCGTTCAATATCTGTAGCCCCAAAAGAAGGAGCAATGGTAATTACTTGTACCTGATTATCGGTAATATCGGGTACTGCATCAATGGGCAGTTTTGTGAATTGGTAGCTGCCATAGCCCACAAGGCCTATAATAAATAGCCCAACAATGAGTTTGTTTTTGATGGCAAAACCAATTATTGCATTTAGCATAATTGTCTTTTAAATAAATAATGTAAAATCAAACTTTATAATGTGCCAATTATATAAACAGCACAAATTTGAGAAACCTTTGCATGCTTTCAAAAAATAAACCTAACAAGATTTGGGAGGCTGCCAAATTGCAGCAATACTAGAAGATGATATTGGAGAAATATAATATCCGTATAATTTCCTTTGATTAAGCTCTAAAGGCTTGATACAAGAAAATTGAACACTTATCGGTACAAAGTCAGCTACAGAAGATGCAATACAAAAGCTTAAACTTTTAAAGGGCAACTTCATGTCTCTTTCATAATCATTGTCCTTCGGACTTCCATTGAGATAATGCATAGCTAGAAAATCCAGCATTGAAATATCTTTATCAGCTTGCTTATGCTCAGTATAGTGCTGGAAAACTACCGGTAGTTTCAACAACTCTGCCGCTACTTGAGTAGAAAACAGATAAATGCAAAGAAATAATATGGCGTATGCTTTTTTCAGGAATTAAAGTTAGTTTATTTGGCAATACTTTTTCCAAAGAATGTACTTAGACCAATTTATCACTTTCTCTCCTTTTCCACCCTAGGGCAAATAAAAATCAGCTATCTATTTGAATTAATTTCAAAAGATAGCTGATCAAAAAATTCGATAGTCCTTACTAGGTAAGGTGAATAAATGTTTTGAAAATAAAGCCGGCTAATAACCCTCCTACAATGGGAGCTAATACAGGAATCCAGCTATAGCCCCAATCACTATTGCCTTTATTTTTGATAGGTAAAATTGCATGCATAATTCGGGGCCCTAAATCCCTAGCTGGGTTAATAGCATATCCTGTAGGTCCGCCTAAAGACAAACCAATACCTAAGACCAATAAGCTAACTGGTAAGGAATCTAAACTTCCTAAGGAACTAGAAGATTTTGTCATAAACAATATTCCGAACACTAAAACAAATGTGCCTACCAGTTCCGTAATAAAATTATTTACTGAATGTCTGATTGCAGGCGATGTACTAAAAACTGCTAATTTTAAAGAGGGATCATTGGTTTCATCAAAATGGGCTCGATAGGTAATCCATACCACTAAGGCTCCAATCATTGCACCAGCAAATTGCCCTGCAATATAAACAGGTACCTCTTCCCAAGAAAAATCACTAAAGGCAGCCATAGCAATTGTTATCGCCGGATTTAAATGCGCTTTACTTCCATGAGAGGCTACATAAGCTCCAGTAAAAACAGCTATCGCCCATCCAGTTGCGATAACAAGCAAACCACTTGCATTGCCTTTTGTTTTTGGTAGCACTACATTTGCAACAACGCCATTTCCTAAAATGATCATTATCATCGTTCCTATTAATTCAGAAAAAAATGGATTCATAAAATAAATTTTAAGGGTTATAAATTGATTAAATAATTTTTCGCGAGATCGTTAAATTTATCTAGCTCCTCTTTTTCCCAAAGAGCATCTTTACCATTAAAAAATGCCAATGTTTTTACTACCATCGGTGCAGCTTCCATTGCTGCCTTAGCGTCAAGAAAAAGCAACCTTGTTCTTCTTGCCAATATATCCTCTACCGTAATAGCCATTTCATTCGATACAAACCATAACAATTCTGCCTTAGTATAACTGTAGTTGAAATGAATTTTTTCAGAAAATACAGGATCAGCAGTTATCATTAATTGAATTTCCGCTTCATCCGTTCCATAAATACTCATAGATGAAGTAGACTTGTTTTTTATCCAACCATGTATTTTTAAATTTTTTGTCTTACAAGATACTCTTTCTAATCCAGCCGACTGAATTGCTTTATCAATAGCATATTCAGCCATACTTCGGTAGGTAGTCCATTTACCTCCAGTAACATGAATTAAACCAGAAGGCAAAACTTTTACTACATGATCTCTAGGCATTACCGCTGTTTTCTTTTCACTACCCTGATTTGCCAATGGTCTTAAGCCAACAAAAACACTTTTTACATCTGCAGTAGTTATTTTTGAAGTAGAATATCTATTAAAGTGATTGATAATAAATTCAATTTCTTCTTTTAATGCAATGGGTTCTGTTGTTATATTTTCTATTGGTGTATCAGTAGTTCCCAACAATAATTTTCCTTGCCAAGGAATCACAAATAAAACTCTTCCATCATCTGTTTTTGGAATCATCATAGCCGTATTGCCTCTAAAAAAATGATGCTCCAATACTAAATGAATTCCCTGGGAAGGAGCAATCGTTTTTTCGGAATGCCCTTCTGCTAATTTTAGCAATTCATCTGCAAATACACCAGTAGCATTTACAACTACCCTAGCACTTAATTCATACGACTTGCCGCTTAATTGGTCGGTTGCTTTAACTCCTGTTATTTTATCATTTTTCTTATCAAAACCCGTAACACCAAAATAGTTAATTACCGTTGCACCCTGCTCTATTGCAGTCTGGGCCAAGTTTATAGCCAGTCTACTATCGTCAAACTGGCCATCGAAATAAAGTACCCCTCCAGTTAAATGATTAGCAGACAAATCTGGAAGTTGGGCCAAAGCTGATGAGTTTGACAATAGTTTTGTTTTACCCAAACTTAATTTTCCAGAAAGAAATTCATACAGCCATAACCCAATTCCATAATACCATTTTTGCCACCAACGATAAGAAGGCACCACAAAAGGAATTGAATGACAAACATGCGGCGCATTTTTTAAAAGCCTTCCTCTTTCTAGCAGAGCTTCTCTCACCAATCGAAAATTTCCTTGTGCCAGATACCTTACTCCTCCATGAACCAACTTGGTGGCTCTGCTAGAAGTGCCTTTTGCAAAATCATATTTTTCTAATAGCAAAGTTTTATATCCTCTGCTAGCAGCATCAACAGCACATCCTAATCCAGTAGCACCTCCACCAATAATAATTATATCATAATTATTATTGGTGTTTATTTTTTCTATCTGCTCTTTTCTATTCATTGAAATACTTAAAACTATTAAGCTATTGATAACGCTGCTGTAATTGCCTTCTTCCAACCATTGGTTAATACTATTCTTTCCTCCTCTGTGATAGCAGAAGAAAATACTTTTTCAATTTGCCATTGCTCTTGCAATTCACCCGTGTTTTTCCAAAATCCAACCGCCAAGCCTGCAAGATAAGCAGCACCTAATGCAGTTGTTTCGGTCACTGTAGGACGAATCACTTTTGTATTAAGCACATCACTTTGAAATTGCATTAGCAAATTATTTTTAGTTGCTCCGCCATCTACCCTTAATTCTTTAATGCTGATACCGCTATCTGCCTCCATCGCTTTAAGCACATCCATTGTTTGATATGCGATACTTTCGACTGCAGCTCTTGCAATATGCGCCGATGTGCTTCCTCTGGTCAATCCAGTAATGGTACCCTTTGCGTGTTGATTCCAGTATGGAGCTCCTAGTCCAGCAAAGGCAGGAACCACATACACTCCATCAGTGGTATCTACTTTATTTGCAAGCGCTTCTACCTCAGAAGAAGTTTTAATAATACCCAATCCATCTCTTAACCATTGAACTACTGCTCCGGCAATAAATACACTTCCTTCTAATGCATATTGAGTAACGCCATTAATTTTCCAAGCTACCGTAGTCAATAAATTATTATTAGAAAGGATTCTTTTTTCTCCAGTATTCATCAACATAAAACAGCCTGTGCCGAAAGTATTTTTTACCATACCAGGCTGAGTACATAGTTGGCCAAATAAAGCAGCCTGCTGATCCCCCGCAATACCTGCAATCGGTATTTCAGTTCCCAACAAACTGGTAGTACCATATACTTCACTACTACTTCTAATTTGTGGTAACATATTACCTGGCACATCTAAAATTTCTTGTAGTGCTCCATCCCACTCACAATTTTCAATATTGCAAAGCATGGTTCTACTAGCGTTGCTCACATCTGTAATGTGTACTTTTCCATTGGTTAAATTCCAAACTAGCCAAGAATCTACCGTGCCGAAACACAATTCTCCTTTGTTAGCTTTTTCCCTTGCACCAGCTACGTTATCAAGAATCCATTTTACTTTGGTCCCGCTAAAATAGGCGTCTATTACTAACCCTGTTTTTTCTTGAATACTTTTTTGTAGTCCTCTTTCTTTTAGTTCATCACAAAAATTAGCTGTTCTTCTATCCTGCCAAACGATTGCATTGTAAATAGCTTCTCCAGTATTTCTATCCCAAACAATCGTCGTTTCACGCTGGTTGGTAATTCCAATGGCTGCAATATCCGTTGTTGAAATATTTGCTTTTACCAACACTTCTATTGCAGTTGCTAACTGAGTTTCCCATATCTCTTTCGGATCATGTTCTACCCAACCTGGCTTTGGAAAAATCTGTGTAAATTCTTTTTGCGCAACTGCTATTATGGTTCCGCTTTTGTCAAATAAAATAGAGCGACTACTGGTAGTGCCTTGATCTAGGGCTAGAATATACTGTGGCATCGTTAATGAAAATTTTAGAATCAAAAGTTAAGCAGAATAATCTGCAATTAAATAGATTACAGTAAGTTTAAAGCAACTATTTTCTTCACTAACAACTGATAAGCGCTTTACAATCCTGTACTAAATGACAAGGCACCTGATTCATGAAACAGGTGCCTTATAAATTGTATTATTTATAAATAGGCTTAAAATTATTTAAACTATTTATTCAGCCAATTTTAAATTAAATACCTAATGACCATCCTTCGCGATAGGTTCTTTTTACAAACTGATTCGCATCATCAAAGTTGGTAACCTTCATATTAGGTCCGTCCCATAATAATTTAATATTACGCCCAGGATATTGATCTTTACCCTTCGCATCCTTCTTAGAAATATTATAACTTCTGATAGCAAGATTACCCATTAAAACACTTTCAGTTAAAGGACCTGCAATATCAAAATTAGAACTTAAATTATTAGCTTTCTCACTAGCATATCCAGCGATAGCGCCTTCTACCCATGCTGCGTAATGACCATTGTCTCCATTGGGCACGCGCGCGATGGTTTGAGGGACAACATTTTCTTTAGAACGAGAAGTGGGTAATAAATTAGGTTTAACACCATAGGTACCGCACATCATTTTACCTTTTGTTCCTAAAAAAAGAACTCCATTTCCGCCATCACCCATCACTTCGTTGGCACCAAGTTCCTCTGGACGATCAGGTTGCATGCCGCCATCCATCCAATGTAATTTAACATCCGGCTTGCCATCTTTTCCCTTAAAGGTAAGGGTGATAGAAGATGCAATCGGGCCTGAATCTGGATATTCACCTCTCTGCCAATTTTCTACATATGGCGTTGCTACACTGCATTCAGCAGAGGTAGGATAACCCAATCCCAATACTGCAAAAGCAGGTGCCATAATATGGCAGGCCATATCACCTAAGGCCCCGGTACCATAATCCCACCATCCCCGCCAATTGAAAGGCAATAATTTGTCTACATAATCCTTTTTAGGAGCTGTTCCCAACCAAAGATTCCAATCCAAACCTTCCGGAATAGGAGGCTTGGCAGAAGACCATGGAATACCTTGTGGCCAAATTGGACGATCAGTATAACAGTAAATAGTATGCACATCCCCGATGATTCCTGCATTGTACCATTCTTGTAATTGTCTAACTCCATCACCAGAAGCTCCCTGATTACCCATCTGTGTTACCACTTTATAGTCGTGGGCCGCTTTAGTAAGCATACGTGCCTCGTAAATATCATGAGCCAATGGTTTTTGAATATAGACATGCTTTTTTAACTGCATAGCAGCCATTCCAATTACGGCGTGCATGTGATCGGGTGTTGAAACAGAACAAGCGTCTATTAATTTATGCTCTTTTTCAAGCATCTCACGATAATCTTTATAATATTTAGCCTTCGGGAAACGCTCTCTCATTTTTGCAGCTTGCCTGTCATCTACATCACACAAAAAAGCAACGTCTGCCTTACCGCTTTTGAAAAAATTGGTGATATCACTTTCTCCTTTTCCGCCAGCACCAATGCCTGCTATTTGAAGTCGATCACTGGGAGCTGTAAACCCTCTACCCAAAACATGGCGAGGTACAATATAAAAGCCGGCTGCAGTTAAAGCAGCATTGCGAATAAAATCGCGCCTTGGATTTTTGGAGCTGTTGTTTGATTCTTTTTTCATAAAAAAATTTCCTTTAAATTAATTAAATTTGAAACTTCAAGTTAACATTTACAACTTATTCAACCAAATGGAATTTATATTATAAGATTTAATTTATAAATAACTCTCCATTGTTCTCTGTTTGTTGAAAGTGATTTTAATGATTTGCCACACCTGCCATTTAAAACCAAGAATTAAAACCTACTTTTTTAGAACATTTTATGAAAGGAAATTTCAAGCCTATGTAGTTGCCCCTCAAAAAGTCGACTTAGGAAATTAGACATAATAGTTTGTCGAACGCCCTCGAATAAAAAGTGCTAGAAATTTTAACTGTCAGCCGTTAAAATATCAATCCTTTTAAAGTAACGCAGTGTTTTTAATATCGCATTAATAGCAAGTCGATCCTCTGTTTGACGCCCTCGAATAAAAAGTGCTAGAAATTTGAAATGTCAG
>CAMBTV010000092.1 GCA_945870835.1 Chitinophaga pinensis | reverse complement strand
AGAATTAGGTTCATCGCAGAATAAATATTTAGGATTTAATACAATTGCCCTGGCAATACCCACTCTTTTTTTCATCCCTCCACTTAATTCAGAAGGGAATTTGTTATTGGCATTTTCTAAGTTAACTCTGGCTAGTACTTCATTCACTCTTTTTTTTCTTTCTTCATTAGTCATCTTGGAAAACATCTCTAGGGGAAACATTACATTTTGCTCTACCGTTAAACTGTCAAACAAAGCAGACCCCTGAAACAACATTCCAATTTGTTGTCGAAGTTCCTTTCTGCTCTGGTTATTCATTTCTGTAAAACTAACACCGTCATAGAAAATTTCCCCTCTGTCTGGTTCAAATAAACCTACCAAACATTTTTGTAAAACTGTTTTACCACTTCCGCTTGTTCCAATAATTAAATTGCATTTACCCGTCTGCATTACATCACTAACATCTGTGAGTACTTTATTTTCTCCGAATTGTTTACCAATATTTATAAATTCAATCATAAAATTCGATTCTTAGTGGGTTAGTAAAAGCTGTGTTAGAACATAGTCAGCAAATAATAGCATGATGCAGCTAACTACTACGCTTTTGGTGCTACTTCTTCCTATTTCCAGTGCTCCTCCTTTTACATAGTATCCATAATAAGAGGGGATACTTGTGATGATAAACGCGAAAGTGTAAGATTTGATTAATGCAAAAGTTACATTGTAAGGAATGAAGTTGGTAAGCAATCCTCGATCATATTCACTAGCCGTTATAATACCAGATGCCACACCTGCTAGTCGACCTCCCCAAATTCCTAACACCATTGAAATGATCACTAGCAATGGAATCGTTAGCATCGCTGCAGCAATTTTAGGCAATATTAAATAAGCCTTCGTATTGATACCCATTATTTCTAATGCATCAATTTGTTCACTTACTCTCATGTTTCCCAATTCACTTGCAATTTTACTTCCAATTACTCCAGCTAACACAATACAAACTAGGGTGGGTGAAAATTCAAGAATTACAGTGTCTCTTACAATTAGTGCAATCGTTTCGACAGGGATAATGGGACTAACCAATTGGTAAGAAGTTTGTACCGCACTTACCGCTCCGATAAATACAGAAATGATGGATACAATTCCCAAAGATCCAATGCCTATATCTACACATTGACGCATGAATTCTTTCCAATACATTTTAGTATTCTCAGGCCTAGTAAACATTCCTTTCAGCATTATTAAATACCTGCCGAAGTGTGTGAAAAATTCCATTTTACAAATTTATACAAATAAGAGAGTGGTTGAGTTAATCATTTTGTTACTTTATTTAAAAATCTGCTGGGTAAATGATTCATTTGGTTATCTGGCTATTTACTATCTGAAATCAATAGTTCTTTCAGGTGTTGATAAATAAGTTGCGGCATCGTGGTACATTTTAAAAAAACTGGATTATTGTTATAATGCACGTAGAGTTCGGCTGAAAGTTGCTTGATTTTCGCTTCAGTAGAAAGCTCCTCATCTCCTGCTGCTACCTTCAAGTCTCTTAGCCTTTGTCTTTCCGACTTGATTCGGCGAATAACCTGGGATCGCTCTTCTTGTTGATATTGCTTAATTACTTCACTGTTAAGATGAGTCTTTACCAATTCTACAAAAACTTGATTCTCTTTAAAAAACTGTGGTAGATAATTATTTTTATTTCCTTCGTACGACTGCTGATCAAAATCAATCGACCTTATCTTGAACTGAACATCATCAAAGTCTGGTGTGATATCAAAAATAAAATTGTAGCTACGCATATCTCCTAATAATCTAATAAAACATCGCTCATTAAATTTTACAAACTCTTTGGCTATTCTGATGGGATTAAATTCGGGTCTATGTAAATATTGTGCAATAAACATATCGCCTGGTACGCCTGAAATATGTTCTTCCACAATTGTATTGCCTTCAACTAAAAAATTCAAGAAATTGGGAGACAATAGATGTTCTAGTTCCATTCCAAAGATGCGCGAGGAATCGGCAACTTTAATATAAAAATAGTCATACACTTCATTGTAATTGTTGACAATTTTAATTCTAAACGGTTTTGAATTACCAAATAAACAATAGTCTATTCTTTCAATATACAGATGTTCCTCTGCTTGAGTATGACCGCTAAATTTTAGAATTGAATAGGTTCTTTTAAGAGAAGCGTGTATTTCATTAGTTAGTGTAGGGTTGTAAAAAACAGATTCCCACAAAGTATCTTTACCTGAATTATCTAACACAGGGATACTAAAATTATAATGTTTAAGTATGTCATAAGAAATAGGTAAAGCGACGTCTCTGCCATAGCGTTTCAGATATTTTCTGAAAGTTTTGCTAATGGCAAAAGAGATTTTCTTTTTGCTTACCTGATCTTTATTGTCCATATGCTGGCTAAACTTTATTTAACTACTTTAAAAGGTGGATTTTATAATTGGTGAGATTTCTTTTTAAATTTCTTCCACCATTTACTTGCTTTGATAACAGATTTTGTATCTGTTATGTTTTTCATCTGAGCATCCACTACCGCTATCAATACCATATTAAAAATAGATCTGATTGAACTTCCTAATTGGAGAACGTGAACAGGTTTTTTTAATCCCAACAAAATGGGTCCAATGGAATCTGCGCCGCCTACCTCTTGTAATAAATTATAGGCAATGTTTCCTGCAGCTAAATTTGGAAAGATGAGTGTATTCACTTCACCATTGAGTAATTCTGTAAATGGATAACTTTCTTTTAGAATTTCTTTATTGAAAGCCAAAATACCTTGCACCTCACCGTCACAAATTAAAGAGGGGTCTTTTGCTTTCACTAACTCTCTTGCCTTTCGAACCAAATTTGCTTCGGGAGAGTCACTGCTTCCAAAATTTGAGTAGGAGAGCATCGCAATTCGGGGTACGATGTTGAATTGTTTTACTTCTTTTGCAGTAAGCAAGGTAATTTCAGCTAATTCTTCTGCAGTGGGATTAAAATTAATCGTTGTATCTGCTAAAAATAAAGGACCTCGCTTGGTCAATAGGATATACATTCCTGCTATCTTTTTTACACCCTCTTCAGTACCGATTGATTGTATTGCCGGACGAATGGTATCAGGATAATTTCGAGTTAATCCACTTATCATACAATCTGCTTCACCACTTTCTACTAACATACATCCAAAGTAGTTTCGATATTTCATTAGCTTATTGGCTTCATGCCAGTTGAAACCTTTGCGCTGTTGCCTTGCATAAAATGTTGCTGCAAATTGTTTTCTTAATTCTTCCGTTTCATCCGACTTGGGATCTAAAATGGGCATTTCCTCAATATCGATGCTATTGTTTTCAGCTATCTTTTTTATTTTCTTTTCATCTCCTAACAAAATCGGATAGCCTACTCCTTCATCCATTACCATCTGTGCAACTTTCAACACCTTGATATTTTCAGCATCTGCAAATACAACTCTCTTTGGATCCTTTCTTGCTTTATTTCCAATTACTCGGCTTAATTGATTGTCTAATCCCAATCGTTTATTTAATTCAAGTTTATAAGCTTCCCAATCTTTAATCGGGTATTTTGCCACTCCACTTTCCATGGCTGCTTTCGCAACTGCTGGTGCAATGGTTGCGAGTAAACGCGGATCCAATGCCTTAGGTATGATATAGTCTGGCCCAAAGCAAATTGTTTTTTCATTGTAAGCAAGGTTAACAATATCTGGAACCGTTTCTTTCGTTAAATCTGCTAATGCCTTTACTGCCGCTAATTTCATCGCTTCATTAATAGTTGTCGCTCTTACGTCCAATGCCCCTCTGAAGATATATGGAAACCCTAGTACATTGTTTACTTGATTAGGATAATCACTTCTTCCTGTAGCCATAATGATATCTTCTCGCGCTGCCACCGCATCGTTATAGGAAATTTCAGGATCAGGATTTGCTAAAGCAAAAACGATTGGCTTTTTGGCCATGCTCTTAACCATATCAATCGTTACCACATTGCCTGCACTCAGTCCAATAAAAACATCTGCATCTTTTAGTGCCTTCGCTAAATCGTACGCTTTGAATTTTACATCTACACAAAATTTCTTTCTTTCTTCATCTAAATTTTCTCGGCCTTCGTATAAAACACCTTCTTTATCAAAAACTATAAAGTTGCTGTGCTTTGCACCTAAGGATTCATATAATTTCATGCAAGCTATAGAGGCGGCCCCAGCTCCATTTACAACGATTTTTACATTTTGTATTTTCTTTTTTTGTATTTCTAAAGCGTTCAGTAAACCAGCTGCAGATATAATCGCAGTTCCATGCTGGTCATCATGCATGATCGGTATTTTTAACTGATCTCTTAATTTTTGTTCAATATAAAAACATTCGGGTGCTTTGATATCTTCTAAATTGATTCCTCCAAAAGTGGGCTCTAACGACTTTACAATTTGAACAAATTTCTCAGGGTCTGTTTCATTTATTTCAATATCAAAAACATCAATGTCTGCAAATATTTTGAATAATACGGCCTTGCCTTCCATGACTGGTTTGCTTGCTTCTGGCCCAATATTTCCTAGTCCTAATACCGCTGTTCCATTACTAATAACTCCCACTAAATTTCCTTTGCTAGTATATTTATAAATATCTTCAGGGTTAGCAGCAATTTCAAGGCAGGGTACAGCTACCCCTGGAGAATAAGCAAGGGAAAGATCTCTTTGAGTCTTAGATTCCTTGGTAGGAATCACCTCAATCTTTCCAGGCCTTCCTTTCGCATGGTATTCTAATGCTTGTTCTTTGCTTAATTCTTTTGACATGATCTGTTTTTTCTTCTTGGTGGTAACTGAGAACGTCGGTAAAATTTATTCAGCATTGGTGGCGCCTAACATAGCCATCATTCCCATTCCAATCTCAATTGCTTCTTCATCTATATTGAATCTAGGTGTGTGAACGCCAGCTGTAATGCCCTTTGAAATATTTGCTGTTCCAAGTCTAAAAAAACAACCAGGAATTGCATGAGAATAAAAAGCAAAATCCTCTGCCCCCATTCTTAATTCGGTTTCTTCCACATTTTCTTTGCCTATAAATGATTCTGCTGTTGTTCTTGCAGCTACTGTCAATGTTTCATTATTGAGTACACTAGGGTATCCGATGTCAATTTTAATATCAATTTCGCCACCCATACTTTGTACAATTTGAGTTGCCATATTTTTAATTAACTCATGAGCCTTGTATCGCCATTCTTCATTCATTGCCCTGAAAGTGCCCATCAACTTAACCTCCGAAGGAATTACATTGGTTGTATTTCCACCATGTATAGAAGTAATACTTAGAACGGATGGATTGAAAGGACTATTATTTCTGCTGATGAGTTGTTGCAAACTGACAATTAAATTAGATGCAATTAAGATGGTGTCAGCCGTTAAATGAGGAGAAGCTGCATGACCTCCATTACCCTTAATGGTGATATATATTTCATCCGCACTGGCCATCACCATCCCACTTCTAAAACTTAATTTCCCTTTTTCTAAGGTAGTATGAACATGCATACCAAAAATATTCTTAGGAGCGGGATTTTCAAGTACTCCTTCTTTGATAAGAATACTAGCGCCTCCTGGATTTTTTTCTTCACCTGGTTGAAAGATTAACTTAACAGTACCTTCCCATTCTTGTTTCAATTCATTTAATATTTTTGCTGCACCTAGCAAACAGCTAGTGTGCACATCATGACCGCATGCGTGCATCACTCCGGGAATGGTTGATTTATAGGGAACCTCATTTTGTTCTGTAATCGGCAGCGCATCCATATCTGCCCTTAGGGCGACTACTCTTTTTTCAGGATTCTTTCCTTTCAATAATCCAATTACTCCAGTAGTAGCTTTTATTTCAAATGGAATATTTAAAGCATTTAATTGTTGTTGAATAAATTTGGAGGTTTCAAATTCTTGGTAACTTAATTCTGGGTTAGCATGAAGGTGGTGGCGAATAGAAATAAATTCGGGTGCATATTTTTTTGCAAGTTTCTTTATCTGTTGTTGTATTGATTCACTCACATTGTTTAATTTTATAGTAGACGAATGATTTATAAATTTAGTGGATAATTTTAAAAATTATTCACTAAAAGTTATTTACAAAATTTCTTTCTCTTTATTTTTCTCTGTTTTAATTTCAATGGTTTCTGGCAGTAAATAAATTTCAGTGGTGACTAATTTATTCTGGACGACTTCTTTTTTGTATTCTTCTGCTTCATTTTTTTCTATAAAGTTACCCAGCTTTACCTTGATGTGCGGTGGCTGAAAACTCATGTATATTTTTTGTTCAGGAAACAGTTGTAATAATTTTGCTCTTAGATTCATTGCTTCTGTTCGATCAGTTGTGTTTAGTATCATCAACCGATAGCCCTTTGCAAATTTTGGACCGTTAGCAATAGCTTCATTGATTTCCGCCTCTTTTTTTGCCAGTAACTCCAAACGAGTATCCATAACAATCGTAAGATTGCCATTCAATATTGTGGTATCTTTTATTAAGCTGCCTTGCGCATTTATTTTTGCTGCCGATAACAGTAGCGCTAAAATAAAAAACATGATTTTCATTATTGTATATTTTATAGGCTCATGAATTAAATGCCTTCTGATCAAACTGTAAATGAATATTACTTGCTATTTCTTGTGGTAATTTAATTTACAAAAACTATTCCACTTATTTTTGTTCAGCAGCCTCGTTAATGATAGCAACACTGCTGCTACATCCTATTCTGTTAGCCCCTGCTTCTATTAATTGCTTAGCAAAAATAAAATTTTTAATTCCCCCGCTTGCCTTAATAAGCACATTGTCTGCAAGGTGTTTTCTCATCAATTTTACGGCTTCTAGGCTAGCACCTTTTTCAGCATATCCTGTAGAGGTTTTCATAAAGTCAACCCCCGCTGCTCCATATAAATCGCAACATTTGATGATCTCCTCATCTGTAAGAATGCCAGATTCGATGATAACTTTAATGATCTTATTTTTATTTTTTATGATGGGTAAAATAGCATTGATCTCATTGGCTAAAAATTGCCAATCATTATTTTTTATTGCACTGATATTAATTACTACATCTAGCTCATCTGCACCGTCAATAATTGCCAATACTACCTCTGCTACCTTTGCCTCGATGGCTGAATAACCAAAGGGAAACCCAACAACCGTAGCTACTTTTGTGGAAGAATTACTTAGTATTGCCTTTGCTTTTTTTACAAAAAGCGGTGGAACACAAACTGCTGCAAATTGATAGCTTACAGCTTCTTCACAAAGTTTTTCAACATCTTTCAAGGTGGTGGTCGGCTTTAAAACAGTGTGGTCAATATATTCCGCAATATTCATAGTGTCAGTATTGATACACAAATTTACAGTTTAGCTACCGTAAAATTGCATTTGTTATTGCTAAAACTATTGATTTCATTGGTATAGTTATTTGCTTTTAACGGAGGGCTAATAAAAATGCCGGAAGTTATTTCCGGCATTTTTATTAGCATAATTTATTGATTAGGCGTCTTTTCCATGGCAGTTTTTAAATTTTTTGCCACTACCGCAAGGGCAGCTATCATTTCTGCCGGTTTTTGGTTCTACCCTTATAGGCTCTTGTTTGATAGCAGGGGAAGGGTCATTGTAGTCATTTTCATTTAATAAATTCTCGGCTCCACCAGCAATAATTCCACCAAAATCTTCCTTGCGTTGTTTCATTTTGCTCATATCCGTTTTCTTCTCTCTGCCCTCCTTAATTTTTCCTGAATTGTTATCTTCCATAGGAATAGCACTATGACAAAGGAAACCTACGATATCTTTATTTACCTGGTCATCCATTTGTTTGAATGCTCCAAAGGCTTCAATTTTATAAATTACCAGCGGATCTTTTTGCTCATAACCTGCAGTTTGAACACTGTGGCGTAAATCATCCATTGCCCTCAAATGCTCTTTCCATGCATCATCAATGAGTGCTAAGGTGATACTGCGTTCAAGGGCATTGGGTAGTTCTGCCCCATTGCTAGAAAGCGTTTTATCTAAATTAGCCAGTGCATGAATTACTTTCCTTCCATCTGAAAATGGTACGGATACATTTTCTATGTGGTTGCCTTGCTCTTTACGAATATTTTTGATGATTGGTAAAGTCTGCTCTGCTATTGTATTTACTTTGCGATTGTAATTTGCTTTTGCTTCGTCGTACAACTTTTCTGCAGTTACGTTCACAACGCCTTTTTCAAGTTCTTCGGGGGTGATGGTGGTGTCTATTCCAAAATTCATAATAGCCGAAAGCTTAAAACCCTCATGATCATTTGCTTCTTTAAAAGAATTAACTAGTCCATCTGCAACCGAGTAAAAAGCGTTGTCAAGGTCTAGTGCGAGCCTTTCTCCAAACAACGCATGGTTGCGTTTGTTATACACAACGTTTCGTTGCTTATTCATTACATCGTCATATTCCAACAAACGCTTGCGTATACCAAAGTTATTTTCTTCCACTTTTTTCTGAGCCCTTTCAATTGATTTGGAGATCATGCTATGCTGAATTACTTCTCCTTCTTTGTAACCCATTCTATCCATCAATGAAGCGATACGCTCACTACCAAACATGCGCATCAAATCATCTTCTAGACTAACAAAAAATTGTGTGCTTCCTGGGTCACCTTGTCGTCCTGCACGTCCACGTAATTGTCTGTCTACTCTTCTGCTTTCATGTCTTTCTGTACCTACAATGGCTAAGCCTCCCGATTCTTTTACACCAGGTCCTAATTTAATATCTGTACCTCTTCCTGCCATATTAGTGGCGATAGTCACAGCCCCTGCAAAACCAGCTTCAGCCACTACTTGGGCTTCCTTAGCATGTTGTTTCGCATTCAATACATTGTGAGGAATGTTTTTTTGTTTCAGCATTCTGCTCAATAATTCACTGATCTCTACTGAAGTGGTTCCAACCAATGAAGGCCTACCGGCAAGGCGTAAACGCTCAATTTCTTCTATTACCGCTTTGTATTTTTCCCGCTTAGTTTTATATACTAGATCTTGTTCATCCTTACGAATGGCAACTAAATTAGTTGGAATCGTCACTACATCTAATTTATAGATATCCCATAATTCTGCAGCTTCAGTTTCAGCAGTACCTGTCATACCACAAAGTTTGTGGTACATACGGAAATAGTTTTGCAACGTCACCGTAGCATAAGTTTGAGTACTTGCTTCTATTTTTACATTTTCTTTCGCTTCAATCGCTTGGTGCAAGCCATCTGAATACCTTCTACCGTCAAGTATACGACCGGTTTGTTCATCTACAATCTTTACCGATTGATCCATTACCACGTATTCAGTATCCTTGTCAAATAGGGTGTAGGCTTTTAATAATTGTTGAACCGTATGAATGCGATCAGCTTTTAAAGAGTATTCATTTAGAAGAGACTCTTTGCTTTGTAATTTTTCTTCAGCAGCCACTGTACTTTTTTCAATGGCCGATAGTTTGGTAGCTATATCCGGAAGGATAAAAAATTCAGCATCTTCTCCAGATTGGGTGATCAAGTTGATCCCCTTATCAGTAAGATCTACTTGGTTGTTTTTTTCATCAATATGGAAAAATAATTCAGCATCTACTTTCGGCATTTCTTTTTGCTGATCTGCTAAATAGTAGTTTTCTGTTTTTTGTAATTTTACCCTTATACCAGGCTCACTCAAAAATTTTATTAAGGCGCTATTTTTGGGTAATCCTCTTTGAGCTATCATTAATGAAAGACCGCCATCCTTGGGATCATCATTGCCTTCAGCAATTTTTTTCTTTGCATCAATGAGGTATTGATTGATTGTCTTTTTCTGAGCCTCTACTAGTTTTTCAATTCTTGGTTTTAAGTCAAAAAACTGTTGGGTATTATCACTATGTCCAACAGGACCACTAATAATCAAAGGGGTTCTGGCATCATCAATCAACACACTATCTACCTCATCTACCATAGCGAAATGGTGTTTGCGTTGTACCATTTCGTCTGGACTATGCACCATATTATCTCTCAAGTAATCAAAACCAAATTCGTTGTTGGTACCGTAGGTGATATCAGCATTATAGGCTGCTCTTCGGGCATCACTATTAGGATCGTGCTTGTCAATACAATCTACAGTTAATCCTAAAAATTCGAAGATAGGTCCGTTCCATTCGCTATCTCTTCTTGCTAAGTAATCATTTACGGTTACTATATGAACTCCTTCTCCTGCTAAAGCATTTAAATAAGCGGGCAGCGTACTTACCAATGTTTTTCCTTCACCAGTAGCCATCTCTGCAATTTTTCCAGAATGTAGTACAGCTCCACCAATTAGCTGAACATCATAGTGTACCATATTCCATGAAACTTCCCCACCGGCTGCTTTCCAACGGTTCGAAAAAATTGATTGATTGCCTTTTATAGTAATGTGGTCTTTCTTAAGTGCTAGCTTTTTGTCAAGCTCTGTAGCAGAGCATTCTAAGGTTAAATTCTCTTTAAATCTACGCGACGTTTCTTTTACTGCAGCGAATGCTTCAGGTAAAATTTCTTGAAGAATCACTTCAATTTGCTTGTCTCTATCTTTTTTGAGCACATCAATTTCTTGATAGATAACATCCTTTTCATTGATGTTGGTTACAGGTAAATTTTCAGCAATTTCTTTTTTGGAATTTATTTGTTCATCAATAGTACTCAAGTGTTCTTGAATGCGTTGTTTAAATTCTGAAGTCTTTGCCCTTAATTCATCATTACCAAGCGATTGAAACTGTGTAAAGAAATGGTTGATTTTACCAACCTGAGGGGTGATTTTTTTTACATCCTTTTCACTTTTGTTGCCACCAAATATTTTCGATAAAACGCCTATCATATAATTACTGGTTATTAGGTATTGTTTATTATGATTGAATTCAAATTTTATAATTTGTCAAATATTATGCTTCGTTTTTTTGAAAGCCATATTGACAGAAAGGCAAAGGTAACAATTAGTTATTTGTTAACTGATGGCAGTAAATTACCTAATCTGTTCAAAAATAGACAAGGAAAGGCTATTTTTCAACAGATTATGAGCGATTATTATCCACCTAGTTAATAATTTTTAGGAGGGTGGGGCGGTTTAAGATATTTTATAGTCAGTGCAGCTATTGATCTAGCGTTCTAATTTTTGAATAATCTCTTCTTTTTGGTCGTAAATCTTTCTATTTGATGGTATTAATTGAGTTATAAAGAAGCTAAGTAAATTGGTTAGTATAGCAATATAAATTGCTTTTTTCCGGTTATAATTCAACAATAAGTTAAATGCTATCGCCTCG
>CAMBTV010000091.1 GCA_945870835.1 Chitinophaga pinensis | reverse complement strand
TTCTAGCACTTTTTATTCGAGGGCGTTCTAAAAAAAAATTAAATTGCCCACTCGACTTTTTGTGGATGAACTATTTAAACAATAGATAAGCTACTGCTAACGTTAACACTACATTAAACAATTGAGCTAACAAAAATGCATACATAGGCTTTCTGTTTTCGGCTTTCATCAGATCACTAAATTTAGTTTCGAGTCCAATACTAGTAAAGGCAAGTACAAACCAAATAGACTGAATATTCTTTAGGCTATCCTTTACATCAGTGATTGTATCTGCACTCAAAACAAATGAAAATAACAAGGAGGCAGCGACAAAGCCTAAAACAAATTTTGGAAATCGCTCCCAGATTACCTTTAGGGTAGGTTTTTCTACTTCACCAACAGGAGCATTTTTTTTATAGGACCAATAAACTGAAATAGCGAAGGCAGCGATTCCTAACAACACATTTTGGGAAAACTTAACGATGGTACTAATCTTCAATGCTTCCTCTCCTACTAATGTACCAGAAGCCACTACCGCACCTGTGGTATCAATACTACCACCTAACCATGCTCCAGTAACAGCCTGAGACAATCCCATCCAATTGGCGAGATATGGCATTCCTATCATCATAGGTATTGCACAAATTAATACCAGCGAAATAACATAGGATAATTTTTTGGTATCTCCTTTAATGGCACCTGCAGTTGCAATAGCTGCAGATACACCACAAATAGAAACCGCACTGGCTATCATCATCGTAAGCTCACTATCTACTTTCAGTTTTTTACACAACCAAAAAGCAAAATACCATACTGATATCACCACTACTAAAGCCTGCAGTAAACCATAAGAACCTGCCTTTAAAATATCAGAAAAAATAATACTAGTACCGAGAATGACCAATCCAATTTTTACAAACAATTCAGTTGACAAAGCAGAACGAAACCACTCAGGTAATTTAAATAAATTACCGATTGTTAATCCAATCCCTAAACTGAAAATAACTGCTTCCAAGTTAGAAGATTTGATTGCCTTATTTCCAGCTACAATTAGAGCGATAATAGTAATGATGTAAACCAATGGGAAAGAAATTAGAAAGTATTTAACCGGCTTTGCTGTCAATAAAGCGGCTAACAATGCGATTGATATTACAAATAAAAATTGCATGCCTAATTTAGATAAATTGGCCAATTGGAATATTTTCCCTTGCAATTCGCTGGATGTGCTCCAACTGTAAGCGGGACTTAGTGGCCTTACTCCTACTATTGCCAACACAATAATTAGAAAACCTAATAAAACCACTACCCAATCCTCGTGCAGTGCAAATTTTGTTGTAGATGAAGACATTTTTTAAATTGTTATTTTAATAAAGATAAAATAAACTTTTTACACTCATGGAACTAACAAAAAAGGTCCCCTCCGTAGAAACGAAGAGGACCTTTTTGTATAATTTAGGAACGACTGTATTAATATCCGCCCATTCCGCCCATATCAGGATTGCCATGGCTATGACCACCGCCACCTGCTTCTTCTTTAGGACGATCAGCAATAACGCATTCTGTTGTTAACAACATACCGGCAATTGAAGCTGCATTTTCAAGCGCTACACGAGCAACTTTAGTTGGATCAATAACTCCTGCTTTGAACATATTTTCATATACTTCAGTACGAGCATTAAAACCATAATCAGCTTCGCCTTCTTTAATATTTTGTACTACTATAGATCCTTCGATACCACAGTTAGCAACAATTTGACGCAATGGCTCTTCAATTGCACGACGAACAATGGCAATACCAGTTGCTTCATCAGCGTTTAAAGCACCCTTTAATTTTTCTAATCCAGCAATAGCACGGATATAAGCAACTCCACCACCTGGAACGATACCTTCTTCAACGGCAGCCCTTGTAGCGTGTAAAGCATCATCCACACGATCTTTCTTCTCTTTCATCTCTACTTCAGTAGCAGCACCAACATATAATACAGCTACACCACCAGCTAATTTAGCCAAACGCTCTTGTAATTTTTCTTTATCATAATCAGAAGTGGTATTTTCAACCTGCGCTTTGATTTGATTAACACGAGCAACGATGTCAGTTTTTTTACCTTTTCCACCTACAATAACAGTTGTATCCTTATCGATTGAAATCGATGCAGCCTGTCCTAATGAAGTTAATTCAACAGCATCTAACTTGTTTCCTAATTCTTCGCTAATAACGGTAGCACCAGTTAATATAGCCAAATCAGTCAACATTTCTTTTCTTCTATCACCAAATCCTGGAGCCTTTACAGCAGCAACTTTAATGGTACCACGTAATTTATTTACCACAAGAGTAGCCAATGCTTCACCATCTAAGTCTTCAGCAATGATCATTAAAGGACGACCACTTTGAGCAACTTTTTCTAAAACATTTAAAATGTCTTTCATTGCAGAAATCTTTTTATCATAAATTAAGATATAAGGATTTTGCAATTCAGCTTGCATTTTTTCGCTGTTGGTAACAAAATAAGGAGAAATATATCCTCTATCAAACTGCATACCTTCTACTACATCTACGGTAGTATCGGTGCCTTTAGCTTCTTCAACAGTGATTACACCTTCCTTACCAACTTTAGTCATTGCCTGAGCAATTAACTTACCAATTTCACTATCATTGTTTGCAGAAATAGTGGCAACTTGCTCAATCATCTTACTGTTGCTACCAACATCTTTTTTCTGAGAAACCAAGTTTTCAACAACTGCTTTTACTGCTTTATCGATTCCACGTTTTAAATCCATTGGATTAGCACCAGCAGCAACCATTTTCAAGCCTTCGCTGATAATGCTTTGCGCAAGAACAGTAGCTGTGGTAGTACCATCACCTGCAATATCTGCAGTTTTTGATGCAACTTCTTTTACCATTTGAGCACCCATGTTCTCAATTGGATCTTCCAATTCAATTTCTTTGGCAACAGTAACACCATCTTTTGTTACTTGAGGAGCGCCAAACTTTTTTTCAATTACTACGTTACGACCTTTTGGTCCTAAGGTTACTTTAACTGCATTAGCCAAGGTATCAACGCCCTTTTTCATTCTGTTGCGGGCCTCAATATCGAAGAATATCATTTTTGCCATATACTTAATTTGAAAATTTGAAAATTAAAAATTGAAAATGCATTCGCACATTTTCACATTGAATCATTGACAGCTTATACGATTGCCAAAATATCGCTTTCTCTCATGATTAGGTATTCAATACCATCAATCGTGATTTCAGTTCCAGCGTATTTACCATATAAAACGGTATCGCCACTTTTTACTGTTACAGGTTCGTCTTTCTTACCTGGTCCTGCTGCAAGTACAATACCACGTTGTGGCTTTTCTTTTGCAGTATCAGGAATAATTATTCCACCAGCAGATTTTTCTTCTGCGGCCGCTGGTTGTACAATCACCCTATCATGTAAGGGGGTAATGCTTAGCTTCTTAGCCATAATTGTATTAATTTTTAATTAGTTGAAAAAGTAAACCCTGCATTTTTGCCGGGCAACAAATATAAGCCAATTTCATACCAACTCATTTAATAAAGAATAGTTGTCATACTTTATACAAAAAACCTCCTTTTAACGGGTTTTTAATGAAAATTAGTCAGATAATTGGGGGATTGAATAGTAAATTTTGTCAGTAATCCTAGCCCTTCCAATTAAAAAAAGGATAAAAAACCTACGCCCACCGATAAAAAATAACTTTTTACAGAAATAAATGATGAATATATGCTCAAAAAACATTGATCTAGTGACGAAAAAATAACTTCTCAACTTGTTAAGCGCTTAAAAGCATTCAATGTAAAATTTAAAAGGCGGTTAAAATGTTTACATTTGCAACTCAAAAGTTCTTATTGAAATGATTAGTAGAAGAAATATCCGGGTAAAAGTAATGCAAAGCCTTTACGTTTTAGATAGCATTAGTGGTGACCTAAAACCCGGCCAAGCGGTTAACTTATTAAAAAAACAAATCGACCAATCCCGTCAACTTTTTATATACCTTATTTATTTTACAATTGAAGTTGCACGTTATGCCGAAAAAGATGCCATAAAGAAAGCATCCAAACATTTACCTTCTCAAAGTGACCTAAATATTAACACCAAAATTGTTGGCAACGAACTTATTTGGAAAATATTAGAGTTGCCGAGTTATAAGTCAGCGATAGCAGAAGTTAAACCCCAGCTAATAGCAGATGATGAACTTTTAAGGAAAACCTATCTTCATTTAATTGAATCGGAAGAATACAAGGATTATATTGAAGTGAATAGTAGAGATAAAAAAAGTGAAAAAGATATACTCGAATTTATATTTACCAATCTAATGCTACCCAACGAAAATTTTATAAGCCATGTAGAAGAAAATTTTATAAACTGGGATGATGATGCGGAAATGATGAATATACTAATTCAAAATTTTCTACAAAAACATGCCAACTATGATTTAAATGAAATGGTAAGCAAAGAGAAATGGGATTTCGCTAAAAATTTATTAGAAACAACCATTGATAAAAAAGAAGTTAGCATGGAGTTGCTAAAACCCAAATTAAAAAACTGGGATGCAGAAAGAATTGCTTCGCTAGATTTAATTATTATTCAGATGGGCATTAGTGAATTTCTATTTTTTGACACCATCCCTACCAAAGTAACTATTAACGAATACATTGATTTAGCCAAAGATTATAGCACTCCACAGAGTGGGCAATTTATTAATGGCATTCTTGATAACATTCACAAAGATCTTAGCGCTGAAGGAAGGATCAATAAAAAGAGTTTCAAGAATAGTACTCTTTAAACTGATTAATTTGTTAAAACCGATTTTTGGCTGAATGAATTAAATAAGTTCTTATTTAATAACTTTACATAATAAATATCCAACTTGAATAGATATATCTGGGTTATATTTATGGCTGCTAGTTTTATTGCTTGCAATGCAAGAAGAAATAATAAACTAGAAAGAGGTAATGCAATTTTGTCGGAAATTGCATTACATGATACTACCCAGGTTGAGTTAATTGATAGTGTATTTAATTTTGGTGTTATCAATGAAGGAGAAAAGGTTAGTTACAATTTTAGATTTAAAAATGTTGGAAAGAAATCTTTAATTATAATCAGTGCCTCTGCCAGTTGTGGATGCACTATACCTGAAAAGCCTGAAAATCCTATCTTGCCGGGAGATACAGGGATTATAAAGGTTTCATTTAATAGTGCTGGTAAAAAGGGCTTCACCTCAAAATTCATTTCAGTCGAAGCCAATACAGATCCAGCATTTCCGATTTTGTTGATAGCTGGTGATATAATCGAAGTAAAATAATTTTTTAATAATAATTAATATACAACAACATGCATTTACAAGGTATTTTATTAAACATGGCACAGGGTTCTGCAGCAGGTGGAAGCAGTAGCTTTTCACTATTTTTTATGGGAGCGATGATTTTAGTATTTTGGCTTTTCATGATTCGTCCGCAAGCAAAAAAAGCTAAGCAACAAAAAACTTTTATCAACGATCTTAAAAAAGGAGATAAAGTGATAACCATTGCAGGAATACATGGTAGCATTAATAAAGTAAATGAAGATGGTACGCTGAGCTTGGAAGTAAGTCCAGGCAGTTACTTAAAGATTGAAAAAAGTACAGTAAGCATGGAAATGTCTGCTAGCCTTAATAAAGTAGTAACTGAAACAAAGTAAGTTTTTAAATACCCAACTTCGTTTAGACTTACTGCTTTCAATAAAATTGACTGATTTTCCATTGAAGGATCACAACAGTATTAAATGGATTAAAAAACCGGTCGACTAAAAACGACCGGTTTTTTAACATATGCAACCAATGGTTAGGTTAATTTAAAATTACCATTCACTTCTCTTAGATTCTAAACCATTTATCTATGGCTTTAAAAATTGGCATTACGGGGGGGATTGGCAGCGGAAAAACTACCGTATCCAAAGTTTTTGAGGTACTAGGTATTCCTGTTTACTATGCAGATTTGGAAGCCAAAAGATTAATGAATGAAGATGAAAAACTAATGGAGAAAATAAAATATCATTTTGGAAAAGAATGCTATTTAAACGGTCGTCTCAATAGGAAATATTTATCCGACTTGGTATTTAATAATGAAAATAAACTTTTACTACTCAATAGTATTGTACATCCAGCTACCTTGGAAGATGCTGAAATTTGGATGCAAAAACAGACTGCACCCTATGTATTAAAAGAAGCAGCCCTCATCTTTGAAAGTGGTTCACAACAACAACTTGATTATGTTATCGGTGTGTTTACTCCAACGCCTCTAAGAATTCAAAGAGTAATCAACCGAGACCAGCTAACCCGAGAGGAAGTGAAATCTAGAATGGATAAACAAATAGACGAAACAATAAAAATGAGCTTGTGCGATTTTGTTATCAACAACAATGAACAAGAATTAGTAATTCCGCAGGTTATTAAAATTCACGAGACTTTACTTTCTTAAGTTGAACTTCGTTAATCTAAAATTATAGTCCCACTAAATCGAATCGATTTATTTTTTTTCGTAAACTAGTTCTCCATTCAAATAAGTTTTCAATACTACCGTATTTAAAATACCTGCTGCATTTACTTTTAAAAGATCTGTATTTAGAATTATAAAATCTGCAAATTTTCCTTTTTCCAAACTACCCTTTTCGTTTTCTTCAAAATTAGCCTTGGCTGCCCAAATTGTCATTCCTCTGAGAGCATCTTTTCTTGTTAAAGCATTTTTAATTTGAAATCCACTTTCAGGCCAGCCCTTTGCATCTTTTCTAATACATGCTGCATAAAAAGTTTTGAAAGGACTAATATCTTCCACCGGAAAATCAGTACCCAATGGAATCCATTTGTTTTGATCAAGCAATTGTTGATAAGCATATGCACCCTTTAGTCTATCGCTACCTATTCTATCAACTGCCCAATACATATCAGAAGTGGCATGGGTGGGCTGAACAGAAGGAATAATACTATTGCTTCCAAATAAATCAAAATCATTTTGATTTACCACCTGTGCATGCTCTATCCTCCAGCGCAAGTCATTTTTTCCCTTAAGGTATTTTGAATAGATAGAAAGCATTATTCGATTGCCAGAGTCCCCAATAGCGTGAGTACACATTTGAAACCCATTTTTAAATATTTTAGCAGCCACTTCATTAAAGTGAGACTGCTGACTTAGTAAAAATCCGCTACTCTGGGGTTTATCTGAATAAGGGGCTAGCAAACACGCACCCCTTGACCCCAATGCACCGTCTGAATAGACCTTAACCGATCGTACGTTCAACCGACTCGTTTTAATCTTACCTCTAGAAAAGATCGAATCCAAATTGGATTCATTGTCACTCATCATTACGTATAAACGCATTTTCAATTCATTCGACTGCTGTAGTTCTTCGATTACTTTGACGTCAGCATACTGCAATCCACAATCATCAATAGTAGTTAATCCCACTGCAAAACAATTCGCTTGAGCCTGAAGTAAAGCGCTCTTTTTTTGCTGAAAATTTGGAGCAGGAATATTTTTACTTACCAGCTCTACAGCATTGTCAACTAAAATACCCGTTAATTTTCCTTCTTTTGTTTCAATTTCTCCTCCAATCAATTTTGTTCCTGGTTTAATGCCTTTCGTTGCTATTGAATTAGCAATTGCAGCATGTCCATCTACACGAGAAAGAAAAACAGGTCGGTCTGGAAAAAGCAGATCCAACTGTTGCGAGTTAGGAAAATCTTTTATCCTCCAATCATTTTGATCCCAACCCTTTCCAATTATCCAACCAGATTTGTTTTTTAAAGAATAGGCTTTCAGTTTTAAAATTATTTCTTCCCAACTTTTAGTTCCAGTTAGATCAACGGATTGCAAACCAAGACCGTATTCAAAGAAGTGAGCATGGGCATCGATGAATCCAGGATAAATAAATTTCCTTTTTGCATCAAGATTTTTTTTACTTGAAAATTTATTTTGTAATTCAACTGTGGTTCCTGTAGCAAGAATTTTACCATCCTTTATTGCCATAGCTTCCTGTATCAAAAATTGCTCATCTATTGTATAAATTTGAGCATTGAACACCAACAAGTCGGCGGGTATTTTTTGAGCGTAACCAATAGAAGCAATGCCTACAAAAATAATGAGCAGTAATTTATTCATAATTATTTTTCCTCTTTTCTATAAAAAATTTACATTTTTGAAGGATCCACTAAAATTTTAAAGATAAAAATCCCCTAAAAAATTTAGGGGATTTTTATCTTTAAAACAATCAATTATATTAAACAGGTAATAATCTAAAAATAAATCCAGGTCCTTCCACAGCTATGTATAAATAACCATCTGGTCCCATTTTTACATACCTTACTCTACCTACATTTTTCAACAACAATTCCTCACCTACAATTTTCCCATCCTTCATTTTACAACGATTAAGGTATTTGAATCTAAGAGACCCAACCATTAAATCACCTTTCCAGGCCTTGTACTTATCGCCTTCTACAAATGTCATTCCGCTTGGTGCGATAGAAGGTAACCAGTAATGCAAAGGTTGTTGAATTCCTTCCATGGCAGTTTTTTCACTTATTATTTTATTATCATAGTTGATACCATAAGTGGCAACAGGCCATCCGTAATTTTTACCAGGAGCAATTATATTAATTTCATCACCTCCCCTTGGTCCATGCTCATGCTCCAAAAGTTGGCCAGTAGAATTATTAAATAATAATCCTTGAGGATTGCGGTTGCCATAAGTAAAAATGGTAGGCTTTGCACCTGGAGTATTCACAAATGGATTATCAGCAGGAACTTTTCCATCCTCTGTAATACGATGGATTTTTCCTAAATCGTTCTCAATTGATTGCGGATTTACTTTTTCATTACCTCTTTCACCAACTGAAAAGTAAAGCAACCCGTCTTTACCAAAAGCCAAACGAGATCCGTAATGATGGCGGGTT
Source organism: Chitinophaga pinensis (assembly GCA_945870835.1). GTDB lineage: Bacteria > Bacteroidota > Bacteroidia > Chitinophagales > Chitinophagaceae > Ferruginibacter > Ferruginibacter pinensis_A. Next base: position 2,541 of record CAMBTV010000091.1, on the reverse strand, counting down.
TTAGAATAAGGAAGTGCCTCGAAAATTACCTTTTGATCTTCCAATTTATCACCATTCAATTTTGCACGCATAATTGCAGTGGTGCCTAATTTTGTACCGTCTTCTCTTTTAACTGCGGAATAAGAAAAATAAATCAATTGATTTTTCTTGAAATTAGGGTGTAAAATAATATCTAGTAATCCTCCCTGACCCTCAGCCAAAACCTCTGGAGTACCACTGATCAAATTCATAGATTTATCTTTTCCAACCCTGTAAATCTTTCCAGATTTGTCGGTCATTAGTATTTCACCGCTAGGCAAAAAAGCAAAACTCCATGGACTTCCTACGCCTTTCACTATTGTATCAAGCTTGATAGTCTGTTCCTCTGAAGTAAATACATTACTAGTCTGAGCAGCACCAAAACTATATCTCTTCAACCTAGTTATTCCAGCCGCTATATAATTTGATAAAGCAACAATCTCATCATCAGAAAGTGTTTTCTCAAAAGAATGCATTACTTTATCGGAATTACCTTGTTTAATGCTCTTATATAAATTCTCGTTGGTGCTGCCGTATTTCCAGGTACGATCAACAAATGCATCCACCTTTTCTCCGTGGCATTTACCGCAGAGGTTTTTGTAATTACTTTCAGCCTTTACAGAATCGGCTAGCGGGTGATTATTAACTGTAATTTGAGCGAATTTATTTTCCTTCAACTGAACAAATGAAAGGCAAACAAATGCAGCGAAAAGGGAGAAAATTAAATACTTTTTCATAAAATTTTTTTTAATTTACAATTAATTATACCTACATAAAATCGTAGATATAATCAAATCTACTTAAAAATGCAGATCCGTCATCTGAATTTAGTAAAAAAGAAAGTTTTTATTAATTAAAGGTTGCTCTCATAGCATTTAACATCCCATTGGTAGACCAGGAACCAGGAATAATCATCCTTCTAATGGTGTGAAGTGGCTCAGAAGAATCTCTTTTTGAAGACAAAATGAATGACAACTCGTATCCTCTATTTTTTAATTCCGGAATAGCCGCTTTATTCCACAATCCAAATGGATAAGCAAAATATTTCAATGGCTTGCCTGTTATAGCCTCTAATTGTTTTTTAGGATTGGAAAGCTGCGTATCCCAATCTGCGCCTTGATATTTAGTCACCATATGGTGATCCCATGTATGGGCAGCAATTAAATGGCCGCTATCTGATAAATTCTTAATCTGTTCCTTAGTCATATAACGAGGACGATTAATCGCAACTGTCATAATAAAAAATACGGCTTTAAATCCATATTTATGCATTTCAGCGGCACCAATAGAAAATTGCTCACTATCGGTATCATCAAAAGTAATCATGAATGGTTTGGAGGGTAATTCAATATTGTTTACCAAATAATCATTTAACTGATCGGGTAAAATAGAAGAAAAACCACTATCTGAAAGTGCTTTCATTTGTGATGCAAATGAAGAAGGACTTACAGAATAGACCTTTCTATTTTCACTGTCTGTGGGCTTTGTATCAAGTATGTGATGATAACACAAAACGGGAACTTCCTTTTTTGAAAGAATAGCTGCAAGATCGTTTACTGACTTTTTAATTGTAATTGATCCACCATGGCTCAAACTATCTGACTTTTGTTCTCTTTTATTTTGAGTACCTGTAGAACATGCGACAAGAACAGAAACTAGAATTGAAAAAAATACATAATACTTATTCATAATTGAGAAGGTCCGTACCTATTATTGATATTGAATATAAATTGGTTGAGGTGTAAACATCAACAACTCTTGAGGAGTATACATTCCGCTTGTTTTAGCTTTGTTATCGTTTTTATAAAAAAGTTTAAAGCCTGTAAACTGAACAGGCTCATTATAAATGTATCGCAGATAAGTAGATCTTTTTAAATGCTTTTCTCCAAATCCATCCATATCCATTACCACCTGAACCTCTGGAACTTTTTTAATTTTCTCATAGTCAGTAACCATTCCTTGTGTAAAGCGGTGTATTACCAGCACTTTTGGAGAAAGATTATTTTTACGAACAATATTGGCTAGTATGTCAATTGCACTATTTATGTCATCCGAATTAAATGTTCCAATTTTTGAGCCGGGCACTTCCCCATTTTTCATAGAAAATTCAGGATCAATTCCCAAATGGACAGTAGGCATTGAAAGATATTTTTCTAATGTTGCTACTTCTTCTTTTACTGAACTATGGCCCACTTGAATGTCTAAAAAAGTTAAAGCATTGATTAGTTTTGACCAACTGATAATGGTATCAATCTGACTAAAAGGCATTCTCAAGCGATACTTCTTATCCTTTCCAGGAGCACCCTGAGCAGTTATTGCTACATAATGAAGGGAAGGGATCACATGAACAGCTGTATCTGCCTTCTGCCAGAAATCAACTTCTTTCAATAGTTTTTGGAACATTAAATCTTTAGGTATCTCACCTAAAATACCCATTTTTTTTGAATACAAATTTCCATAAAATGCAATAATTCGATTGTAAGGTAATAAAGCGCCTGCTAAAGGATAAGGGGCTTTTACAGG
>CAMBTV010000090.1 GCA_945870835.1 Chitinophaga pinensis | reverse complement strand
AGAGGCACTAGATCAGGTAAATAAAAATTTTGGAAAAGATATGTTACGCTTTGCCGCGCAAGGATATAAAAAAGAATATAAATTAAAATCAGCACATTTATCCAAACGCTATACTACTGATATCAATGAAGTATTGGAAATTGGCAAGATGGGCAATGGTCAATGGTGAAAGATATTTAACTTTGGACATTAAATGTGGGTTTAGGCGAGTATTATACTCGGTTGTCCTTTTCGATTCGGGTTTAGAGGTTTAGGCTAGTTTATTATTATTGTTTGTTCTTTTTATTTCGGGTTTAGAAGTTTAGAGGTTTAGGCTAAATAGTCGACCCTCAAAAAGTCAGCTTAAGCAATTTGAGATAATAATTATTTAAACGCCCTCTAACAAAAAGTGCTAGAAAACCTGAATCTCAGCCGTTAAAAAATCAATCCGCCGCGGCGGAGGCATACTCTCTAATTTAACTTACTCTGCCGGCGAGTTCCTTGATTTAGTCCGCCGCGGCGGATTGATTTTTTTTGTTACTTTTTTTTATCAAGAAAAAAAAGTAAATGAACGCTATTACAAAAGCAATTTCTCCTGTATAAACGGATTATCTGGTAGTTCTTAATGAATTCATTTTGATCAAAAGAACAACCGATTGGGCGATTATGACTTTTTGAGGGTCGACTAAATACCATTCACCATTCACCATTCACCAAGATGTGTTACGATATTTCTTTAATCACTCCACTTACTGAAGTAGCTACTAATTTTCCAGCAATAATAATGGATGAACAAATTTCAATGGATCCAGAAAAAAGTATTCATGTCATTGGGCATAGCCATGGTGAGCATCCCATTGTATTTAAAAATCGAGCCGATCTTCAATTGCACTGCCGACTGATGGAGTGGGGATGTATTCCATTTTATATAAAAGACGAAGCAAGCTTTTTAAAGCAGCGTGCCTTTATGCTCAACGCTAGAAGTGAACGAATATTAGAAGACAAAAATAGCTATTGGCATAAAATTAGAAATCGTCGTTGCCTAGTGCCTATCGATGGATTTTATGAGCATCGAAAGGTACAAGGATTTAAAAATAAAATCCCTTATTACATTGCGCTTAAAAAACAATCCGTGTGCTTTTTACCTGGACTTTATTCGGTGGTAGAATTACCAGATAAACAAACAGGAGAAATAATTCGTCGCTTTACATTCACTATCATTACTCGCGCAGCCAATAGCCTGATGCAACAGATACACAATGACGGAGATAATAAAGGTAGAATGCCATTGTTACTACCTTTTGACATGGCAAAAAAATGGATAGAAGAAGAATTAACACAAGAAGAATATCAGAAAATAATAGCCTTTGAAATGAATCCAAATGAAATCAATTACTCAAGCGTATTCAGTATAAGAACCAATAAACTCCGACCAGATGGAAAGCCTAAAAACGAGCCTTATCAATGGGAAGGACTAGAAAATTTTCCAATCATCCAATAAAATTCGATGACCTTCTAATTTGCAAAAAAATAATGCAATTCAAAATTATTATCGATTATAGCTTAATAACAATTTTATCATCAATCAATTTATGAATAATTCCAATTGGTATTTGGCTTTATTTAAAAAAGGGTGTATGTTTAATTATTAAGTGAATTTTTATCAAATACCAATCGCAAACAGTATGAAAAATAATTTATCCAGACGTCAGTTTATTCAAAATGGAATTGGTGCAAGTCTTGCACTCACTTCAGTAGGTAATTTGCCCGACTTTTCATCGATAAAACCAAAAGGCATGAGACTAGGATTGGTTACTTACCAATGGGGGAGAGACTGGGACTTGCCAACACTGATTGCTAATTGCGAAGCTACAGGTTATCACGGGGTTGAATTAAGAGTGCAACATGCTCATAAGGTAGAAAGTAATTTGACTGCCATTCAAAGAAAGGAAGTTAAAAAAAGATTTAATGATAGTAGCATTCAATGTATAGGTTATGGATCTAATTTCGAATACCATAGTACCGACCCAATCATACTTAAAAAAAATATTGACCAGACAAAAGAATATATAAAATTGTGTAAAGACATTGGAGCTACTGGTATTAAGATAAAACCAAATTATCTTCCACCAGAAGTATCCAAAGAAAAAACGATTGCCCAAATCGCTCAATCTTTCAACGAGTGTGGAAAATTTGCGCAGGATTATGGTCAGTTAGTAAGAGTAGAAGTACATGGTAATCTTACTCAAGAAATTCCAAATATGAAAGCAATTTTTGATCAGGTTACTGAACCTAATGTAAAAATATGTTGGAATTGTAATGAACAGGATCTTTTACCACCAGGTCTTGAACCCAATTTTAATAGTGTAAAGAAATGGTTTGGTGATACCGTTCATATTAGAGAACTCAACGATGAAAGTTATCCATACCAACAACTTTTTGATTTGTTTACACAGAACGGCTACAAAGAATGGATTCTACTAGAAGCAAGGACCGAACCAGTAGATAGAGTAGCTGCGATGAAAGAACAATTACAATTGTTCAATAAAATGAAAGCCAACGCTAAAAAGAAATAAAAAGTTTTAATCAAAAAAATTTTCACTTCGCTAAATTTCTAAGAATTTCTTCAATCTTCAGAGCTGAAAGCAATAGTAGAAAAAATACAATCGACGCGATCCGAGAAATAAGTTGCTAATATTTGAATGGTATCAATTAAAACGAATATTAGTAGAGTGATGTATTTTATCATGATCATCGATGATAATTACATCAACATCTTTCATCTGATTAATCATGTGCAAGCCCGCTTTAACACCCATAATCGTCACTGGTGTTGCCATTGCATCAGCAATTTCTGCATTCTTTGTGATGATCGTAACACTTTTTATCCCCGTTACAGGTAATCCCGTTCTAGGGTCAATAGTATGGGAATATTTTTTACCGTCAATCATTATAAACTTCTCATAATTTCCTGAAGTAGCTACTGCTAAACCTGAAATTTTTAAAAATGAAAATACTTCTCCTGAAATATTAGGATTGGCTATCCCAACTGTCCATTCGTCGCCATTGGGTTGCAACCCCCAAGTGGTAAGATCACCAGAAGCATTCACAATGCCATTAGTAATTCCTAATTGTTGCATCTTACATTTCGCCATTTCTGCAGCATAGCCTTTTCCAATTCCTCCAAATCCAATTCTCATTCCTTTTTCTTTCAAAAAGACGGTACTATTTTCTCTGTCTAAAACTATATTTCGATAATTGATTAACCTCACCATTTCTCTAGCAGTCTGCTTGTCGGGTAAAGACTTCATTTGGGTGTCAAAATTCCAAAGACTTTTATCAATTGAACCATATGTAATATCGAAGGCGCCCTGAGTGATAGAAGAAATTTTAATAGACCTTTCGATTAAATTAAATATCTCTTCACTTACTCTAACTGGTTCAATTCCAGCATTTCGATTGATTAAATTTGTTTCACTACTATCATGAAAAGTAGTCAATAATTTTTCAATTCTTTTAATTTCATCAATTCCTGCATTGATAATCCTATTAGCATTTTGCTCATTATCTGATACCGCGCTAATTTCAAATTGATTACCCATCAATAAGGTGGCAACCTTGAAAATTTCATTTTTCATCTGCTCGATTATTCACCATGATCTATCAACAATTTAATTTCATCCACAAACTGACTAGTGGTGACTTTAGGATATCCTTCCCATTGTTTTAAAATTTTACCATTTTCGGTGAGTAAAACTGTTAATGGGAAAATTCCTTGTGAATTGTACCTTTCTGCAACTCCATCATTTACTTTTTGTTGTGCAGCTGATAATTGATTTTTTTTAAGACGAGGGAAATCAACATTAACCATCACGAGGTTCTTTGTGGAAAATGTTGAAAATATTTCAGTTTCTAAAATTTCTTTGTGCATTCTTATACATGGTCCACACCAATCAGATCCAGAAAAATTAAGTAGAATATACTTATGTTCTTTTTTAGCAATTTTTTTTGCTTCTTCCAAATTGGTATACCACTTAATAGTAGAAAATGACGTGCAAAAAAATCCTATTAACAAAAGAGTAGATAAAAGTTTTATATTCATGGATACGTTTTTTATTTGAAAAAGTTTAATGAAATAATTAAATTTTAAGCTATGGCATCTTTTAAAAACAGTCAACCTGCTTATTATGTTATCATCTACAAATTAATTCTTTATAAACGAATATGAAATTACTTAATTGCATGTTAACCTATCGTTAAAGAGAAAAAGTACTAATTACCTTTTAATTTTGAATTTCAAAATTCCCTATCCTTCCATCTCAATAATTCGTGGAGAACTTTCAGTAAATTAAGGATCATAGGTCACAATCAAAAATATATAGTTAAATCCCTTTGAATTCTTTTTAAAAATATCAACTCACTTTTTTTATATAAGTTTGAAATTTTCCTATACATTAAAATTATCCTAAATATGTTTATTCATTAATTGTTTTGGAATAATAATTGGGAATTTAAATACTACTTATGATTGAAATAAATCTTTAATAAAGCTTTTACTATCTTTACTAATCTATCAGCCAGGTCATCGTTCTCCATTTAAAAGGAGGAAGGAAAGTCCGGACAGCAAAGGGCAACACACCGGTTAATTGCCGGGACCCGTATTAAACGGGAACAGAAAGTGCCACAGAAAATAACCGTCTAGCTTTTGTTGGCTGGATAAGGGTGAAAACGTGAGGTAAGAGCTCACGATTATTACGGGTAACCGTATTAGTGGGTAAACCTTGTGTGCTGTAATGCCATGTACACCAATGCCATAGAGCGGCTCGCTCAATGTTTCGGTTTATACCAAAACAGCGTTGGAGGGTAGGCAGCAAGATCATAACAGTAATGTTGTGGCGAGATAAATGATGGCCATTCCAGTTTACTGGGATTACAGAATCCGGCTTATCGGCTGATAGTTTTTTTTCTTTTTGTTAGTGACTCACCGACAAATTTATTTAGCTTTTGATTTTATCTCTCCATTTTCCTGTTTTCAAAAAAATAAATGAAGCAAAGAATATAAAAATCCAATAGATAATTTCATTACCCCAGGCTATTTCAAGCGAAAGATAATTTACTTTCATAAATATCCAAGTGTAACTCATATAAAATAGAATGGCAACAATTTCTATTAGCAGGTTCACCGTTGTCTTTCCTGTACCCGTCACCCCATTCAGCCAAATATTGGAAATACTCATAATCATCAAACCCAATGAAACTACCCTGAGTACTGGAATACCATTGGTGATAAATTGATCAGTCTGGCCAAACAAAGCAAAGAATTGATGAGGAAAAATATTAATTATTAAACACATCATTGAGCAACAACAGAAGCTAAGAATCGTAATTCGATTGATCGCCACTAATACTAAATCATTTCGCTGCTGCCCAATGATATTACTTACCATTGTATTGGAAGTAGCAGCAAATGCCCATACAAATACACCCACCAATCCAAATACATTTCGCATTGTATTACTGATTGCTTTGGCTTCGGTACCCTTGTCTTCAATAAAAATGAAGAACACTAGCCAAGTTCCCACACTAATTACAAACTGAACAACAAGCGGAACGGCAACTTTTAAGATTTCTTTAGTTTTAGTTTTGTCGAAATTATATTTTTTAAAAAGTGAATACTCTTTGCTTAAACCAGTTTTATACAACACCAGTAGCACCACTAAAAAGCCAATAAATTCCGAGATAACAGATGCTAGAGCAGCACCATTAAATCCCATTGGAGGAAAACCTGCGTGACCAAAAATCAGCAGATAATCCAATAATATATTTAAAAGTGCCTCTGAAATAAATCCAATCATAAGGTATTTGCTATTGAGAGAAGCCACTAAAAATGCATTTCCCATTTGAAATAAATAAAGAAAGGGGAGGCCGAGAATCCTGATTTTTAAAAAACTCATATCAACTGAAAAAGACCCGGGTGCAACTAACTTTTGAAGAATATAAGGAGCGATGAACCAAGTTAATAAAATACCTGCTGCGGCAAATTGCAAACTGATTCGAATTCCTTGCGCTAAAATAATTTTGAATGCCTCCGAATCGCCACTACCTGCATATCTTGAAAAAACTGATTGCATGGCATTGTTAAGCCCATGACCAACCACTGCAAAAATTAAATAATAAACCCCTGTTATACCCGCATTCCCCAATGATTCAGTACTTAAATTCCCTAAAAATATACTGTTGGTAAGCATATTTATTTGCGGAATCAGCAAAGCCAATGTTATTGGAACTGCGATAGATAGTATTTGCTGATAGCTAACCTTTACTTTTAAATCTTTTATTGTGCCAACGCTTTCCATATATCAGTAAAATTATCTTATTTTGCTATACAAAATTTAACTATTGAATCCACTTTTTCAAATTCAGCCGCCGAGTATTGATAGTTCTAGATCTAGACTATGTGTAGAAATCAGTTCACAGGGACTTAGCTATACCATAATGAGCAATGAAATTGTATTGGCATTGACCATTTATAACTTTAATGATAGGCCAACCGACCAGCAGGCAGCTGAACAAATTGAGCAAATAATTACTCACCAACCCTTTTTACAACAAAATTTTGAATCTGTAAAAATTGTATACAGCTACCCATCTTCAGTTTTACTACCACAAGATTTATTTTATAGTACCGATCACAAAGCAATGCTTGAATTAGTTTATGGAAATTGTAGTAATTATACTATAAAATCTGATTTTATGCAACAGCTCTCTATTCACAATATATACTGCGTTCCCGATGTAATTAATCAGGTAATTACTCGTTCTTTTACCAATGCTAAACATAAACATCATTTTTCTTTATTACCTGATTTGGTTTCTGGACAGGGCAACTATTTGTATTGCATCTTTAGCCCTGGTCAAATAAAAACGATGTTAAAAAAGGAAGGCAAACTTCAGGCAGTTCAACTTTTTTCATTCATAACACCAGATGATGCTGCTTATCATTTACTTAACCTCTGCCAGAGTTTTGAAGTAAATGTCACTAATTGTGAACTTTTACTGAGTGGAATGATTACTGAAAACTCAGCCTTGTATAAAGAATTATTCAAATATTTCAATCAAATAGCATTTGATGGTTTGTCTGATCAATTTCAATACCCAAAAGAAATCAATAACTACCCCAGTCATTATTTCAGTCATTTATTCTCTGTTGCAGCATGCGTATAATTAGTGGTGTTCACGGTGGTAGAAGAATCAGCCCTCCTACAAAAATGCCCTATACCCGTCCTACGACCGATATTGCTAAAGAGGGCCTTTTCAATATCATTCAAAATAATCTTGAAATTGAATCTTTAGTAGTATTGGATCTTTTTGGAGGCACTGGATGTATTAGCTATGAACTGGCGAGTAGGGGAGCTGAGGATATCACGATTGTAGAGAAAGATAGTACCATGTATGAGTTTATTAAAAAGACTTCCCTTGAACTGAATTTTACTAATATTATGGTGTTAAAATCAGATGTTTTTAAATTTATAGATTCAAGCACCAAACAATATGATTTTATTTTTGCTGGTCCACCTTATGCACTGGCTACCATTGACCAGTTGCCTATAAAAATTATTGAGAAAAAACTTTTAAAACCAGGTGGCTGGTTTGTATTAGAGCATACGCCACGCAATGATTATAAAAAATTTGCTAATTACAAGACAGAAAGAAATTACGGGACCACTATATTTTCAATTTTTGTAATGTGAAAATAACTATTATCTTATTCAATTTTTTCATATATATACTAACCAAGAGAGTTTGACAATGAAAAAGGAAGATCTCAGATTTTTATTTAAACAAAGGCGATCAGAATTAACAGATCAAATGAAGTTAAAATTGGATGATTTATTGCTGATTCAGTTTCAAAAATTATCAATTGATATCCCACCTAATATAATGTCTTATATGATTAAAGAAGGTTCAAATGAATATGATCCTCAATATATTATAGATTATTGTTCATTTAAAAATTTAGATATTAATATTAGTTTTCCTGTAATATTGAAGGATATTTATTCCGCAGAAATGAATGCTATGACCGCTAATTCTGATACTAAGTTCATCACTAACTCTTATGGAATTCCAGAGCCAACGCAAGGAAATGAAATATCACCAGAACTGATTGATATGGTGATTGTTCCCTTACTATATTTCGATAAATCTGGAAATAGGGTGGGATATGGAAAAGGCTATTATGATCGTTTTTTAAAGAAATGCCGTAAAGATTGCCTCAAAATTGGATTTAGTTATTTTTCTCCAGCAGAACCAATAGAAGACATCAACGAATTTGACGTACCGCTTGATTATGGTATTTGTCCAGACACCATCCATGAATTTCACTAAATTGCATTTTATGCAATAGTATTTTTTTGATTTCTCAATTTCAACTTATTATTTGTGCTTAAAAGCTTTCGATACTTATTTCTTCCGTTTTCGCTAATCTATGGCATCATACTATATATTAGAAACTGGTTATTTGATAAAAAGTACCTAAAATCAGCGACTTTTAATTTTCCAATCATATGCATTGGCAATCTAGCAGTAGGTGGCACAGGAAAAACTCCAATGGTGGAATACCTCATCCGAATTTTAGGAAATGATTATCAACTAGCCACGCTCAGCAGAGGATATAAAAGAAAAACCAAGGGTTTTGGTTTAGCCAATGAAAATACAACCGCACTTGAAATTGGGGATGAACCAATGCAATTTCATTTAAAATACCCTAAAACAATCGTTGCTGTGGGTGAGGAAAGATTGGCAGCAATACCAGAATTGCTTCAGGAACGCCCAGATACGCAGGTTATCCTATTGGATGACGCATTTCAACATCGAACAGTAAATGCTGGGTTAAATATAATATTGACAGAGAGAAAGAACTTGTATAGCAGGGACTTACTATTACCAGCAGGAGATTTAAGAGATACGAGACAAAGTGCATCTAGAGCACAAATTATTATAGTAACCAAATGCAAAGAAGAACTCAGTATTCAAAAAAGAGATTTGATTATTAATGAGTTACGTCCGAATCCAGATCAAGCTGTTTTTTTTACAAAGATCGTTTATGGACAACCTTATCATCTGTTCAGTAAAGAAAATTATACGATTATTCCTGGAATGGATATGCTATTGGTTTGCGGAATAGCCAGTCCAAAACCATTGAAAGAATATCTTACTGCAATAGTCAGCACCTATGATATGCTTCGCTTCCCTGATCACCATGTTTTTTCAATAGACGATCTGCACGAAATCAAAAATCAATTTGAAAAATTAAAATCATCCAATAAAATTATACTTACTACTGAAAAGGACAGTGTTAGACTATTGAAATTTGAAAATGAGTTAAAATCCTATCCAATTTACGTACTCCCAATTGAACATCGCTTTTTATTCAATGGCGCTGAGCGTTTTTACGGACTTGTAAAGGACTATTTGGATTCATTTCCAAAACTTCTTTAGTTAAACAATAGGAGATTGATTGAAATTAGTATCAATCAGTAGGAATCTTTATTACTATTTAGCAACAGCAAACTTTACCTTTTTGTTTTTAATCTTTTCATTTTTTATTAATTCAAGTAATTCACCTACTTTAAGCTTTCTTATTGCCACAAAAGAGAAGAAATCCTTTACTTCAATTAATCCAATATCATCTTTTTTTAGTTCGCCAATTTTAGATAAAAAACCTACAATATCGATTTTATTGACTTTATCCTTTTTTCCAGCAGCTATGAAAAGAGTTGACCATTTGGGTTTTTCAGGTAGTTCTAGTCTTTCCGGCAACTCGATGGCTACGACTTCTTCGGTGATATAAGACGGTAATTTTTCCTCTTCAGAAAGAATTAGGACTGATTTTCCTCCAGCTTCCATTCTTGCGGTCCGGCCATTTCTATGAGTATAAACATCTGCTGTAGCTGGCAAATGGTAATGTATGATGTATTTGATATCAGGAATATCAAGCCCCCTTGAAGCTAAATCAGTGGTTACCAATACATTTGAACTTCCATTTTTGAACTTACACATGGCACTTTCACGTTCTTGTTGCTCCATACCACCATGATAAAACACGTTTACAATACCTTTTTCTTTTAAGATATTACTAGTACGTTCCACCGACTCACGATGATTACAAAAAACAATCATCGATTTATTACCAATCATACAAATTAAACGAAATAAACTATCCGATTTATCCTTGTCAGGAGATAAAAGTGTCATTACCAATAACTCATCTGCTGGAGATTTATCAATGACTAAACCTAAAAAATTAAGTTTAGCAGGGTTCTTAAAGCCGATAAAGTCTGGTATACCAACAGATTCGGTGGCAGAGGTTAATATTCTTTTTTTGATAGAGGGCAAAGAACCGATAATAAAAGACATTTCTTCTTGAAATCCCAATTCAAGAGATTTATCAAATTCGTCCAATACGAGGGTACTAATTTGTTCAAGTTTAAAGTTATTTCGTCTAATATGATCAGCCACACGTCCAGGGGTGCCAATTATAACAACTGGAGATTGTTTTAAGTTATTTTCTTCCGTTTCCCGCTTATGACCGCCATAACAGCATGTTACCTTGAATCCGGTAGCCATTTTACGAAAAACCTCGTCAATTTGAATAGCAAGCTCTCTAGAGGGAACCAATATTAAAGCCTGTACATTTTTTAGAGAAAAATCGAGTAATTGAATAGTGGGTAACAAATAGGCTAGCGTTTTACCAGATCCTGTAGCTGACAATAAAAGAATATTATCGTTATTTTCATTGGCTTGGATGGATGCCAATTGCATTTCGTTCAAAGAATCGATTTTCAAATTGGAAAGTATTGTTTCCGATGTATTTTTATTTTTTTGCATTTTAGCAAAAGTAGTTCTTGTTAGACGAAGGGCAAAATAAGAGAATTCAAAACAATGGATCAGTATAGATGCATTTGTCTCATATTTAATACTTAAATTATTTCTTATAATTAATATTATGTTAAGTAAAATAATTTAAGTAATGAATAAGTAACTGTATGATTGGGTTTAATTTATAAAAGATAAATTATTAAATCTCAAAAGTCTTGTGGACCCTATCGTTAAAACTTTTGATTAAAATGAATCAATAAAGAAATAACAGTTAATCAGCCTATATAGGACTTAAATTCTTTTTGTGATAGGGATATTTTACTTTTTTTTCTTGATGAAAAAAAGTAGCAAAAAAAATCAAGCCTGCTAATAAAAAGGCTGAAATTTTAAATATCGGCCTAAAATCAAGGAATTCGAGGGCGCTAAAACTATTATTATGTCAAATTCTATAACCTGACTTTTTTAGGTTTAAGTAACTATTTGACCTACTACTGTCTAATTCTACAACTACTGTATTTTAATAAAAAAAGAGTCTTTATTTTCTAGATAAAGACTCTTTTAAAATAATAAGTAAATTGTATAAAATAATGTAAATCAGATAATTAAATTAAATAAAT
>CAMBTV010000089.1 GCA_945870835.1 Chitinophaga pinensis | reverse complement strand
TAGATTGTAGGAGCTTTTGCCCCGCCTTCTAATGCGTTCTTATATAGCTGTTGGAGATTTTCAAAAGAGCGGCTATCATTTTTATTGATACCAAAAAGTAAACGTAAAAATGGTTTTGGTAATGTAAATCCGATATTGACTATTTGCAGGACTTTAATTAAGTGAACTAAATCTTGTCCTGCATACCATTTATCATGTATATTAACTTCAAATTCATCTTGATTTAAACCTTTCACCAATTCAATAAATTGAACTGCATTTTCATCAAGCGATTTTGTTAACGTTGTTTTATCCATATTTACCTTCTTTTTTTACGAATGGAGATGTTTATTTAGCTCTAACGAAATTAATAAATAACTTTAGTTTTAGGAATAAAAGCTATCGCTCATAAATTTAAAATAACTCTAACCTCTTAATTTCTAGATTTTGGCAAGTTCAACCAATGAAAATGGCTGCAACATTCCACCTATTAAGGGAGCCAAACTGGACAAGCCATCAGAAATGATGGCTTTTTCTTTGTCTATTAGTGAGTTAGGGTAGCCGCATCTTTTTGTATTTGGAGAAGGAATTAATGTGAAATGGTTTTAACTTTAATCTCAATTTATAAAAATGAATAAAATGCTATTCCCTAAATTATCTTTAATACTTAACATCCTTGTTTTAATCCCTGTATGCTTAGGGGTACTCCTAAAAGCAAATTGGGTAGAAGAATCATTTGGTATAGAAACACCAGCTCGTGGCATTTTACTCTCAATTTATTTAGCCATCCTCATTTTCTCTGCAGTACTTTTATTCAAATTTGACCCCAAGATGGTAATGGCGCTTTTATCTGTTCAAATTGTATACAAATTATTGAGTCCTATAATGGTTGGAACCATTACTAATCCTGTAATAATCAGTAATATTTTTATTGCAGTATTTCATTCCTATAGCGTTTGGAAAATAGTATTATCACAAAAATCAGCTCTTTAATTTCCTAATGGTTATTAACTCAATCATTGCATTATAGCTGCATCTTTCGTCGAAAAGGGGAGCTTCACTGGACAAGCCATTCGCCGCGGCGAATGGCTTTTTCTTTGTCTGTCAGTGAGTTAGGCTAGTTGCATCTTTTAATTTATTCTCTATTCTTCACAAAGTTGAAAATTGCTCCAATAAACACTCCAATTGCTAAGCCAAATCCTGCACCTGTGGCAATGTTTCCAGAAATAATTCCATAGGCTGCTCCAAATACTACTCCAAAGCAAGAGCCAAGTGCAATACCGTTTCCTGAATTTTTATTCTTTTTGTCTGCCATAGTTATTTGTTGAAATTATTCTTTTTGAAGGTACACAATTTCCTAATAGTCACATACTCAATCATCGCAATATAGTTGCATCTTTCGAGGAAAAGGGGAGCGTTGGGTAAAAAAGGTCAGAAATGACCTCTTTTTTTGTTTTTATCCCCTCCATTTTCGTTTAAAAAAGGATTTTTGTGGTTCGTGGATATTCCGCTCCATAGTACGAGAGAATCCGTATTCTGGGTTTTATAGGAAAATCACTTTAACTTAGGTTTCAGAAAGTAAATGACCATAATTGACTAAAAATCAAGATTGGATTCAAATATCGGTTTAGGTTGGTTTACCGAAGACCCCATTGGTTGAGATTTAATTGATAAGGATTTGTTGAAGGCCAAATACAGGGATTTATTTCCAAACGACCCCAACATGCGGATAAATCAGAATGTGGGTCAAATCCATCGATTTGTAAATGAATTAAAGGTTGGGGACTTGGTGATTTCACCTTTTATGGATTCATGTTTATTAGTTGGGACAATTGAAAGTGAGTTGTATTTCAAGTCCGATTCTACTTCACCATATCCTTGGAGAAAAAAAGTTAAATGGTTTAAGGAGAAAATTGATAGACACACCCTGTCTGTACCTTTACAAAATACGCTAAGATCGTATTTGAACTGTTTTAGAGTTTTTTTCAATTCTTCTATCCTTGATAATGATATAAGCCAAATCAGCATCTTTAAGGAGTTCCTGGGTGATAGGCCTCAATGGCTCATGAGAAGGAAATAAGGCGCAATACGCCAACTTATATTCTACTGGGAAATACCGAACACTATCTTATCTTGAGAATACTAACAATTTTTCTTGCGTTTACAATACAAGCTTCGATTTCGTTGAAATATTTTTGTAAAAAACCGTCCTCAGTAACACTTTCATTTATATTTCCAACTTTCAAAATATCCTTATTGTCATTTATACCTAAAAATACTTTATTGCCCACGAAACTAAAATAAACTTTTGCATTTGTATTTTTTTTAAGTTCAAGTAAAAAAATCATAAGGGGCTCGCTAATTATACTTCGGGCTTCCATTTCATTATCCGAATACACTACATATTCTTTTTCGAAATCTTTATTATCGAATTTGACAAGTGGGTCTCGCCCATCCCCAAGTAAAGCACTGGAATTCATTTTTTGAACCAACGTACCCAGACCACCAAAAAGTTTCTCCATTTTATCGGGTAAAATTTGAGTAACGCCAGAAAAGGTTTTATTCCATGAAAATGCATAAAAAACACCTTTAAATACTATCTTGCCTTTTCTTAACTTACGTTTGTCTCTTTGAGACTTTACCGAAACCGTAATTTCGGAAAATTCTACAGGGATTTCATTGATAATTCCTTGAAACAAGTCTTCGCCAGAATATTCCGAATACCCTTTAACAAATCCACTTTCTATAAATAGAGTATCTGCAACACAACTATTAGGGAAATATTGAAATTCGGGAGCAGATAATTCGAAAAGTTTTTTCAGTAAACTTTCTTTAAAATTTTCGAAATATTTTTTTTCCAACATATCTCGATAAACAAAAAACATAAAAACTCCTACTGCTGGAAGAACAAAAAAAGCTACCGTATAAAAGTCAAAAAGCACCAATAAACCCGATAAAATAATGTTTATCGGAAAAATAATTAATGCGGCCCTGTATGATTTTCTTTTTTTTTCGGCTAATTGTTCAAGCCGAAAACGCTCAAACTCATTAATATTAATTTCTTTTTTAACATTTTGTTCATGAAATTTTTCCATTCTTGGATTTTTAAACGTATGTCTTCAAACTAAAGTGGACTTTTGCTAAGAGAGTGTTTAGTTAATAATTTAAAGATAAAAGTTTCTTTTGATTTGTTGTTAATTTTATTTTTTGGTACTCATTTCTGCGATTAATAATTGCGATTTTCTTGAGTTTTTCTCTTTCTTTTAAAATCGATTCGCCTCTTCCAAAATAGACGTCTGCTGGTGTTAAGTTGTTTAATGATTCGTGATAACGTTCATTATTATAAGGATAGTCCCTATGTGCTTGGGTTCTTGAAGGAAAATTCAATGGAATCTACAGTTTTGAATAAGAAGTCCAAGGTGGGTAAATTGATAAATAAGCATTTGATAGAATTGGGGGAGAGGCTTGGTCTCTCAGTTAAATTGACTACCAAAGTAACGAGAGATGCGTATGCGACTACCTTGAAAAAGGGGAATGTATCCATTGAGAAAATTGCTGAGATGATGTGGCATACGAGTACTACGGTTACCAAAAATTAATTGGATTCATTTGACCAAGAACAGATCCATGAAATCAATCAAGTACTACCATAAAAAGACCCGAAGGGGTCTTTTTTCGTTAGGTAATAGGTAGATTTTTTCTCGCAAAAAAACTGCAAAAAAAACTAATGAAATCGAGCAAAAACCAGCAAATTAAAAACCTATACTATCCTATAACCTGATGAAAAACAATACTATATGATATTGGAAAACTATTGAAAAATGGTTGATCTCGTCTGTTAATCAGAGGGTCTCCCGTTCAAGTCGGGAAGGGGGAGCTTGATAATCAAACCACTTATACAAAAATGTAAGTGGTTTTTTATGTCCCTGACAGGTTTGTGCCAAGTTTTGATTTTTTTAGGGAAAACAGGGGTGAATGGAGGTGAAGGGTGGTATAAATTGAAAAATTGATTTGGTCTTCCTATTTTCTTTAACTTCATAGTCACTCAATTCATTGCTTCAAATTAAAAACTGTTTTTAAAAAGCAGTACCATTTTTCCATTAAAACTGAAATCTAAGCAAAATGAAAAAGACAAACACTTCCAGAAGAAATTTTGTAAAAAATTCTGCGGTAGCAGCTGCCAGCTTTATGATTTTACCCCGTCATGTATTGGGAGGCATTGGCTATAAGGCACCCAGTGATCGATTGATCATTGCAGGGGTGGGGGCAGGTGGTAAAGGGAACGATGATATTAATAAGTTTTATAAAAGCGGAAAGGCAGAAATCGGATTCCTTTGTGATGTGGATGATCGCAGGTGTGCAGGAACAGTGAAGCAATTTCCAAAAGCTAAAATGTATAAAGACTGGAGAGAATTGTTTGATAAAGAGTCAAAGAACTTTGATGCAGTATCTGTATCCACTCCAGATCATACGCATGCCATTGTTGGAATGGCAGCGATGCAATTAGGTAAACACCTGTGGATCCAAAAGCCAATGGCTCATGATATTTATGAGACGCGTAAATTAACCGAAGCAGCTGCTCGTTATAAAGTAGTGACGCAAATGGGAAACCAAGGGGCTTCGGGAGATGGAGTAAGGCAGATGAAAGAATGGTTTGAAGCCGGTCTCTTGGGCGATGTACATACGGTACAAATTTGGACCAATCGTCCCATCTGGCCACAAGGGATTGCATGGCCTTCAGCGAAACCACCTGTTCCAAATGGACTCGATTGGGATCTGTGGTTAGGAACAGCCCCTTATAAAGACTATGTAGATAAATTGATTCCGCAAGCCTGGCGTGGATGGTGGGATTACGGTACAGGGGCATTAGGAGATTTGGGCTGTCACTTAATGGAGGCACCCTTTAACATTCTGAATTTGAAATATGCAAAAGATGTTCAAGCAACCGTTGGTAGTGTATTTTTGGAATGGGGTAAACGTTCTTATTTCCCAGATAGCTGCCCTCCTTCAGCGCATGCAACATTGACCTTCCCTAAAACTAATAAAACAAAAGGTGATATCACCATGCATTGGATGGACGGAGGAATTAGGCCAGAACGTCCGATTGAATTAGGTAACGACGAATTATTTGGAGATGGAATGAGTGGAGTATTATTTATAGGAACGAAAGGAAAAATGATGGCCAGTGAAATGGCGCAAAATGCCCGTCTTTTACCATTATCTAAAAATCAGGAAGTGAAAATCAAACCAACCATTCAACGTGTACCGGGCGGTATGGATGGCCACTATGCTCAATGGGTAGAAGGTGCTATTGCCGGCTATGGCAAAATGGAGATGAGTGCTTCTTTTGATAAATCAGGTCCTTTAACTGAAGCTATATTAATGGCCAATCTTGCTATCAGAGGAGCAGATATTCCTCGTCCAGGCAAATCGCCTGATCCGCTTGATCAAAGCTATAATTACCCCGGCGCTAATAAAAAGCTGATATGGGATAATGAAAATATGCGCATAACTAATTATGATGTAGTTAACCAGTTTGTAAAAAGAGAGTATAGAAAGGGATGGAGTTTAGGAGTTTAACCTAATTCCACTAACCAATTTAATTTAAAATTATTTTTATAAAGTTGATAGCGACGAATGCATACTATTTCAAAGAAAAAGTTAGTAAAAAATAAATCTAGTAAGCAACCTGCACAATCATTAAATGTTAGTTGCCTATTTCGATTTTTCAAAAGGTATTACAATTGAAACTACTTTAGTGAATCAAACTACTAGTTCAAACATTGCTCAAAGTGCGGCTTTATTTTGTCTATTTGTTTTTTTCATTTCCCAATCTCAAAATATAAATTAAGATTTTTCGAAATTTATAGTGGAAATACATAGGGACAAAAAATAGCTATTCCATCTAAATTAATAAGTACACTGCTATATCGGAAAAATAGGATAATATACAATCCGAATCGCTAAGCTTCCGCGTGAAGGCCCTCGTAACCCTCTATTGCACCTGCAGGCAGAACCTTTGCGGTAATTTTGAATACCAATAAATAACGCATAGCAATTAAAAAATATTGATGGAAATTTAGGTTCATATGGTTAAAAACAATCTAATTGAAATCTCGCTTGCAACAACTGTTGATAGAAATAAAATTTATCAGCTTCGTTATCAAGTCTATGCATCTGAGTTAATGCAGCATCCTACTAATGAAGCAATGATGTTTGAAGATAAGTTAGATCAATTCAATGTATATATTATTGCAAAAATAAATACAGAAATTGTCGGTTTTATAAGTGTTACTCCACCAGATAAAAACGATTATTCCATAGATAAATATTTCACTCGAAAGGAAATACCTTTCGCAGTAGATGTCAGTACATTCGAAATGAGAATATTAACAGTTCTCAAAGCATATCGAGGTAAGCCCATTGCAGCGGCGCTTATGTGGGCTGCTTTTCGATTGATTCAGTCCCTTGGGGGTGAAAATATCATGGCCATTGGTCGATCTGAAGTGCTGGACATGTATTTGAAGCTAGGCTTTAAACCAACGAACAAAGAGGTTAAGGTTGGTAAAGTAAAATTTACATTAATCCAAGGAAAAGTTGAGGAATTGAACGCTTTCATAGAGAAGAATTTCAAAAGCTTTTTCATTAAAATAAGGCAGCGCTGTGAATGGAAATTGGCGATTGACTTTTTTAAACCAGCCAAATGTTATCATGGAGGGGCTTTCTTTGATGCCATCGGAAGTGAATTTGATGATCTCAATAAAAGAATGAATATCATCAATGCAGATGTACTCGATGCTTGGTTTGATCCAGCTCCACAGTTGATAAGTGAATTGGAAAATCATTTATCATGGATTTGCAAAACTTCACCTCCAACAGATTGTTTAGGCATGGCAAAAGGCATAGCTAAAGCACGAGGGCTTAAGTCAGACAATATTCTTCCGGGTTCCGGTTCTTCTGATTTAATTTTTCTTGCTTTTAGAGAATGGTTATTGCCAGAATCACGCGTATTGATTCTTGATCCAACTTATGGTGAATATATTCATGTCCTTGAAAATATTATTGGTTGCCAAGTAGATCGAATCAATTTGCTAAAAGTTAATAATTATGCTTTAGACTTGGAAGAACTTTTAAGACTAGCGAATAATAACTACGACTTAATTGTCATTGTCAATCCAAATAGTCCCACGGGTCAGCATATTCCCTTGATAAATCTCGAGAATGTATTAAGACAAGTATCTTCTAGTACTAGAATATGGGTTGATGAAACCTATATCGACTACTGTGGAAAAGATCAGTCTCTTGAGAAATTTGCAGTTAGTACAAGTAATATTATTGTTTGTAAGTCTATGTCTAAGGTATATGCGTTAAGTGGACTTCGTTCTGCTTATTTATGTGCGTCACCATTTCAACTTGAAAAGTTAAGATCTATTTCTCCCCCTTGGGCAGTTAGCCTCCCATCTCAAATTGCAGCATTGGTCGTCTTAAAAGAGGACCGGTATTATGAAAAATGCTATGAGCAAACCCACTTACTTAGGGAGGAATTCTCTAAAGAATTGTTGAAATTTAATTCATTAGAAGTTTTACAGAGTAAAGCCAATTTTGTACTTTGTTATCTTCCTGAAAATGGTCCTGACGCTGAAGCGGTTGTCTCTAAATGCAAAGAAATGGGTCTATATTTAAGAGATGTTTCTAATATGGGAAACAATTTCAATAAACATACAATTAGAATTGCGATAAAAGACAAAGAAACGAATAAAAAGATGCTCGAAATTATTAAGCAAGTTCTAGATCATTAAAATTGTGCTATACTAATTTACCAACTCTAACTTGATGTATTGATAGTAGATTCCAGTTTATTCTCGATACCATCTGAAAGACCACTAAAAAAATCTATTCCTTTTAAAGACTCTATATTGTCTGTACTTGTAGCGAAGGACTTTAAACCTGAACTACTACCCTGATTATTCATAATCAAAGCAATGGCTATCTTCTCAGATCCATTGTCCTTGAAAAAGGTTATTGGAAATATAATTAATAGGTTTAAATTGGTATCTAACAGTGGAGTCCAGAAACCACTTAAAATAACGGGGCGATACCGAAAAGCCATAAGAGTAGGGGAAAATTAAAATTTAATTATTATGAAATTTTATTTAAAAGTTTTACAGAACTATGCTACATTTAAAGGAAGAGCAAGTAGAAGTGAGCATTGGTATTTTGTGTTATTCAATATTATATTTTCAATAGCATTGAGCTATGTAAGTGGTGTAGTAAACTTACCTATTTTATATACCATATATTCTTTAGCGCTTTTAATTCCAAGTATAGCTGTTGCAGTTAGAAGAATGCATGATGTTGGAAAAAGTGGTTGGTTTATTTTAATCCCAATTTACGGTTTGATATTAGCTTGTACTCAAGGAGTAAAAGGTGAAAATGAATATGGCACTGAACCTGATGATAATGTATAATTGAAAAAACATAACTAATTCGAGTATAAGTTATTTAGCATCACGCAGGCGCAGGACTCCGGTTCTGTGTCTGCATAGTTTCCCCCCCCTCCCTCAGGGGAAGGACTCCGGTCCTGTGTCCGCATAGTTACTACTGCCTCTGAACAAAATGGTCTGAACTATGATTTTTGTGATTAAATGATTGCTGTGATTATCATTAAAGTCAATACAATCAACCAAATTACAGTTAAGACAAAAAGAGATTACTATGATAAATGAACAATACAAATACTCCGAACTCACATCCAAAATTATTGGTTGTGCAATAACAGTCCATAAAACTTTTGGTAACGGTTTTCAAGAAGTCATATATCAAAGAGCATTGGCTATTGAAATGCGGTTGGCAGGTATTGAGTTCAGCAGGGAGTTTGAAATGCCAATTTTTTATCGTGACGAACAGATTGGAACAAGAAGAGTTGATTTTTTGGTAGAAGGTGTTGTTTCTTTTGAGTTAAAAGCTGTTACAAAACTGGAAGACGTGCATTTTGCTCAAGCCATAAACTATTTAGAAGCATATAATTTAGAAGTAGGGTTACTTATAAATTTTGGGGAAATGAGTTTGAATTTTAAACGGCTTACCAATAAGAAGTTCAAATCATTCAAATCACAGAAATCAAATAAATCATAGTTCAGACAAATGAGTGGAAGTTTTAGCCATACCTAAACTATAGTTGTTCTTTTCTAGTCAATCCAAAGAGAAATCTTAAACTGATAAATTCAAGCCATTTCATCTCCAGCTTTCTAATTTTATCAAAGAAAATTAATAAAATTAGAAATATATTTCTCTTTCGTTGATATACCTAAGATCTTAGCTTTTAATTTCGTTAAATTAGAAATATAGTTCTAAAAATATGGTTAATAATTAAAAAAAACATTAATTTTGGTAAAATTAGAAATATATTTCCAATGAATAATCAACAAATTGGCAAAATCGTACAAGAAAGAAGAGATTATTTGAATTTAACTCAGAAAGATGTGGCTGAAATGTCAGGCATCACATTTAAGTCTATTTCTGAAATTGAGTTAGGCAGAAGGAATCCCTCTATAAATACCTTAAACAGGGTGTTGGATGTACTGGGGTTAATATTATCAGTTCAAATTAAATCAATGAACTAATGAAAGCGGGTGTGTACAATAATGGCATTTTAGCAGGCATATTGGAAAAGCGATTAGATGGTACCTATTCCTTTGAGTATGATGAGACATATTTAATAAATGATAAAAACCCATCTATTAGTTTAACCTTACCAAGGGGCATCATAAAGTATGAATCTGAAAAGCTATTCGCCTTTTTCTTTGGTTTATTGTCTGAGGGTGTCAATAAAAATATACAATGTAGATTGTTGAAAATTGATGAAAATGATCATTTTGGTAGATTATTGTTGACGGCACAGGAGGATAATATAGGATCAATTACAGTAAAACCTTTATAAGATGAAATGCTTAGGTTGTTATAAAAAAATAGAGAAAAATGAATATTGCCTTTCATGTAGAAAGAAACTATTTGATGGCAAACGTGTGTCCACTTTACTTGAATTTGATAAGCCTAAGGCCGAAAACATGACAATGTATAACGAGCACTCAAAAAGAATGTCAATTTCTGGAGTGCAGTTAAAATATTCACTAAAACTAAATGGTAATAAGCTTGAGTTATGTGAAACCAATGGTCAATATATTATTAAGCCAATACCAACTGCAGACCATTTTGAAATGATGGAAGATGCGCCAGAGAATGAGCATTTGACAATGCAAATTGCATCACAAATTTTTAATATAAAGACCGCCCACAATGCATTAATCTGTTTTAAAGATGGCACACCAGCATATATCACCAGAAGGTTTGATGTAAAAGGAGATGGAACTAAGTACATTCAAGAAGATTTTGCACAAATAACAAATAGAACAAAAGAAACCCATGGAGAATCTTATAAATACGAGGGCAGCTATCTTGAAATAGGTGAGTTGATAAAAAAATATGTGCCAGCATCAATGATAGCTAGTGAAAACTTCTTTAAGGTAATTTTATTTAATTATATTCTCTCAAACGGCGATGCGCACTTGAAAAACTTCTCATTAGTAAGAAACGATTTTGGTGAAATGGAATTATCACCTTCCTATGATTTAATGAGCACAATCATTCACACTCCAGGTGAACGAGATACTGCATTAGATTTATTCGAGAAAGACCATGAATCGGAGTATTATGCAACCTATGGTCATTATGGAAGAACCGAGTTTATTGAATTTGCAAAGAGACTTGGTATAGTTGAAGTAAGATATATGAGGGTAATAAATGAGTTTGTTGAAAACGAATCATCAGTCTATGATTTTATACAAAACAGCTCATTATCTAATAATTCCAAAGGTTCATTTATTACTAGCTTCAAATCAAGGGTAAAAAGATTTTCTTGAGTTTTATAATAAATTAAAGAATACAAATCTAAAGGACTCCGGTCCTGTATCCGCATAGTTACTACTGCTTCTGGTAGCCTACCCTTAAAACATTGGTTGAATTTTTTGATCACGCAGGATCAATAACAAAAAGGCACAGGATGGATTCCTGCGCCTGTGAAAGGTTTTATAGGCTAGCAGGGTGCAGATGATTCATAAATAACCAATTTATTTAGGTATGGAGTAAATCCAAATAGATGTTCGGGCTATTTTATTCACTTAAATCAAGGTAAAATCAAAAATGCATATAAAATATTATATATATAATTAAAGCGTATATATAATAGGGCAAATAAGATTTTTTAAAATAATATTGTGGATTTAATTATTAAGCCTATTATTGTTTAATATTTAATTAATATATTTCAAAAACCATTAAACATTTAATTGGTTTATCTATATTTTGCCTCACATAATATGACTTAACCTTCATTTACTTTTGGTTAAATGACTAGCATATTAGGAGTTTTTCTAAACAATACAGCTTGCCCTAAATAGAATCTATTACCCTGATTTCCCCCAATATCCTCTTAATTACTGATTAATAGATTTTCTATTGATTTTTTAAGCACACCAACTACAACAAGCACACCAAGCATACAGCATTTAAAGTAATGTT
>CAMBTV010000088.1 GCA_945870835.1 Chitinophaga pinensis | reverse complement strand
TCTTGGGTTATTTTTTTTCCATCTTTTGCAGCTGCAATTGCAATTGCAGCATCTGGATGCAAATGATCGATGTGTTTAAAAGGCAGGAAACCATGTAAAGCGGTATCGATTGAAGGAGCTTTAGAAGCTAAGTCGTAAATACAATGATTGAATAATTCAACCATTTCATCTTCATGCTCGATTCCTTTATAAATATTTTTTAAATTTAATAATCGATCCATATGCAATGCAGCGAGACCACTTTTTTTAAGTGTACCAATATCTCCTCCACTACCCTTCACCCACATCACTTCTTTTTCAACACCTGTTAGTGGATCTTTGGCCATTGCTTTACAAGACGTATTACCACCACCATAATTTGTTAACCTAAGATCGGCTCCTAATAAATTAGAGCGATAAATTAATAGACCCACTTCATCTCCTTCTAATTCAGCCGCCTTGGTTTTATCCCATAGATAACTGACGTGCTTAAATTCATTTACATCCATTGTTATTTATTTTAAATTATTAAAAAAATTATTTTAATGAATTACCGTATCCTACTATCAAGATAGATAAAACAATCGTTGCTATTCCAACAAAGATGGTCAAAGTAGTTTTTCTACTTACACTCTTCCATTCTTTTAAAACCAAACCCCACATATTGGCAACTAAAATAATAAAAGACATGTGTAAGATCCAAGAACTTGGACCATTACCTAATTTACTTTCTCCCATACCATAAAAAAAGAATTGCAAAAACCACATCGTTCCCCCCAAAGCACACAAAATATAATTTTTAATCAACGGTGATTTGGAGTTGGTATAATCCCCTATGGTTTTATTTCGAATATTTAAAATAAGGCACCAGATAAAATTGGTAGTAAGTCCACCCCAAAGAATCACTACAAAAATTACATTGTTGCGAAATAAAAATTCACCCTGTCCGGGATTTGATACCTTCCAAACTTCATTGGCTACTATACCCATTGATGTTCCTGCTTCAATACCAAAACTAAAGCAAGCACTCAATATTCCAGATACAATTGCAACCAATAAGCCAATTCCAATTTTAAATTCAGTTCCAGATGCATCGGTTTTAGACCCTCCCAATTCTTTGTCCTTCATCGCCCCAGCTTTACCACAAATAATAATTCCTATTACACAAACTGCTAGTCCCAATAATACGAGTTGGCCCCAAGAAGTACCCACTAAATTTGCAATAGTATCCTTGCCCTCAGTAGGCGTATAAAAATAATAAATAGAGGGAATGATTGCCCCAAATACAGAACACAATCCTAAAATAATAGAACTGCCTAACGAAACACCTAAGTAACGAACCCCTAATCCATAAGTCAGCCCACCTATTCCCCATAATAATCCCATCACAAAAGTTGAACCTAATACTGCAGCACTTGAATTACGAATGATATCTGCAAATCCAGGAATGGTAAGCCAGGCAGCTACTGGAGGAGCTATTAACCAGGAAAATAATCCCCCAACAATCCAAAAACTTTCCCAGCTCCAACCTTTTACTTTTTTATAAGGCATATAGAAACTTCCCGAAGCGAAGCCACCTATAAAGTGAAAGATTACACCGAGAACAACTGACATAATTAAAATGTTTTTAATATGAACAAACCTGTAATTTATGAAGTTAAATAAACTAATTATTTAACCTGTCCTGCTCTGTTATGGAAGTATAAATTAAATAGTCGCAATTCAAATAATAAATTCGATTACTAAAAAAACTACTTTACAGATTCTCTCTCAATCAACGCCGTATTTAAAACAATGTGCTCAATAGTTGTTGAACGTTGATTGATTTGCTGAATCAAAATTTCAACTGCCTTTTTTGCAATATCTTTAATTGGTTGTGATACCACTGAAATACCTGGCATACCTAATCGAAAAAGATCATTGTCGTCAAAACAAATTACCGAAATATCATCTGGGATTTTCTTTCCTATACTCCGCAATGCTTCTAATCCAGCTACCCCAAGATTATTAGACGTAAAAAAAATAGAATCAATTTTATTTTCATTTAATTTTATAAATTCCTTTATCTCCTTAACTACATTTTCATCAGACAATCCAAAAGGTATTTTTTTAATTATTTCTTGATCTAATTGAATTTTACTTTTCTTTAACCCTTGTTGATAGCCTTCCAGACGCTGTGTCATTTGCAACTGGTCCGTAAGATTAGTAACCAACGCTATTCTTCGATGTCCCATTTTAGCCAAATAATTTACAGCTTCTAAACTTCCATTAATATTATCGATGGTTACATAACTTGAATCTAGCAGTTCGTAATAACGATCGATTAAAACTGCCGGCTTTTTTTCTTTTATTAATTTTTGTAATTCCGGCAACATCGCTTTGGTAGGTGCGATAATGTATCCATCCATCTGTTTATCAACCAGCATATTTAGAATATGGCGAGATTTTCCTTCATTGTTCTCACTGCTACAAAACATAACAGTATAACCCAATTTATCTGCCTCTTCTTCAACGGTATTAGCTAAGTGGCCAAAAAAATAGTTTGCAATATCGTCCACAATCAAACCAATGGTATTTGTCTTACCAGTTCTTAAACCTTTTGCAAAATGATTAGGACGGTAATTCATTTTTTTTCCCAATGCAAGAATCTTTCTTGTCATAGCCTCGCTAATCTTCATATCCTTAGCTCGACCATTTAGCACAATCGATACAGTGGTAAGCGAGACACCTGCCTTAGCTGCAATATCTTTTAAGGATACTTTTTTTGTCATAGGTCAACAAGAATCAATAATTTACAAACCAGCAGTAATTTCACTAATAGCTACTGGTCTTCCTTCTAGTACAGATTTTTTGGCAGCAACGGCTATAATTGTTGCTTTCAAACCATCGTTTCCACCAACAGGAATCGGTTCATCCTTACTTAGTGCATCAATAAAAAATTGAATTTCATTCATATAAGAGGCTGCATAGCGATCCATAAAAAAATCCAATGGCAATGAATGATGGATTCCATCTGCATCAGAAATCACATTGCGGTTGTGTTGATTATTATCCACCTGAATCATACCCTTATTTCCAAATACTTCTAAGCGTTGATCATAACCATAAATTGCCTTGCGACTATTATCAATTACAGCATAGGTGTCATCTTCAAAAATTAATGTAGTTAATGCTGTATCCACATCACCTACCTCACCTACCTGCTTATCAACTAACACCAACCCTCTAGAATAAACCTCCTTTACTTCTTTACCCATCATGTATCGAGCCATATCAAAATCATGGATAGCCATATCCATAAATAATCCTCCAGAGTTTTTAATATAATCCAATGGTGGTAATCCAGGATCACGACTGGTTATTTTTATTATCTGAATATCACCAATACGACCAGCTTGAATACTCTTGCGTGCTTGTAAAAAATCTGGATCAAAACGTCTATTAAAACCTAGCATTAATTTAACACTAGATTGATTGGCCATATCAACCAATGCTTTGGTTCTTTCTAATGAAAGATCCACTGGCTTCTCGCAAAAAATATGTTTACCAGATTTAAGCGCAAGCTCTATCATGGGAGCATGAGAACTAGTTGGTGTGCATATTAAAACTGCCTCTACTGATGGCATTGCTAAAACTTCGTCTGGATTGGAAGTAAAAAAAACATCTTTAAACTCTTTTTTAAATTCTTCCGCAGGGTAATGAGTATCGGCTACCGCTACTACACTAACTCCTGAGAATCGTAGTAAATTTTTAAGGTGGATTTTTCCAATACGGCCAACACCAAAAATTGCAATATTTACTTTTTTCATGAATGTGATTTTATTTTTTCTGATAAGAAATGATGAAATAATTTATTTTATAAACCAATACTTTTTAAGAAATCTCTATTGTGCTGTGCACAAATTTTAGGTTCGCCCATTCCAGGCAACACATCTTGTTCCACTACAATCCATCCATCATAGCCTTTAGATTCAAGGAATGTTTTAATAGCTGCAAATGGCACATCTCCTTTTCCAAGTTCGCAGAAAACACCATTGCTTACAGAACCGAAATAATCCCAATTATTAATACCTGCTTGCGCAGCAACTGCTGGATTGAAATCTTTAAAATGAACATGCCATACACGATCATAATATTTTTGTAATGCTGCTAAAGGATTAACTCCTCCACCTAGACGGTAGTGACCGGTATCAAAACAAAGGCCCAACAAAGCTGGATTGGTATTTTCCAATAGTTTATCAATCTCTTCAGGAGTCTCTACATATCCACCTCCATGGTGATGAAAAACGGTACGCATAGCATATTTTTCTTTCACTGCAGCGGCCAAAGCATCGGCTCCTTTTGCAATTGTTTTATATTGCTCGTCGGTTAATAAATGTTCTTTTTTAATTCTACCCGCATTATTTGTTCTTACTGCAACAGTTCCATTGTCATCTGCCAAAACAATAAATGCATTGGTATATCCTGCATTGTACATTAGGCCAGCAGTTTTTAAGGCTCTTTCTATTCCCTCAGCATGTGCAGCTTCGTTGAGTAAAGCAACCGGAACAAAAGCACCTAACATATCCAAATTTCTTTTGCTTACTTCTTCATGTAAATGCTTTGGATCGGTAGGCATAAAATCCCAATCACCCAATTCAGTTCCTTCATAGCCTGTTTCAGAAATTTCATTTAATACCTGTTCGTAATCTAATGACTTCCCTTCTAGTTCAAATTCTAAAACTCCCCAACTACAGGGTGCATTGGCTATTTTAATTTTTTTATGATTCATAAAAACATTTTTTGATTATTATATTCTGCTAAACTGAAATTCAAATTAATTTGATAGTTTAAAAAAATTAAAATTTACGTGTCCATTCTTTTGGCCAACGTTCTACCACTACTTTGGTTTGTGTAAAAAATTCAATGGCATGTTTTCCCTGTCCATGTAAATCACCGAAGAAACTTTCGTTCCAACCACTAAATGGAAACTGAGCCATTGGGGCGGCGATACCAATATTAATACCTATGTTTCCTGCCATCGCTTCGCTACGGAATTTTCGTGCACTACTTCCGCTATTAGTAAATAAGCAGGCCATATTGCCATATCTGTTTTGATTAATAAAAGCAATTGCATCTTCAACGGTTTTCATGTGCAATAAACTCATCACAGGTCCAAAGATTTCGGTTTTAATTAACTCTCCATTCAATGAAAGATTTTCAATAATGGTAGGACTAACAAAATTTCCAGTTTCAAATCCACCGATTTTTTTATTTCTTCCATCAAGTAATAAAGTACCCCCTTCTGCCACTCCTTGATCTATCAGCGATTCAATTCTCGCCTTACTATCATTACTAATTACTGGTCCCATTTCGATACCTGTATGCATACCATATCCTACTGTTCTTGATCTAGCTGCTTCGTACAAAGACTCTTTAATTTTGCTATTCTCTTCTACTGTAATTACTACGGAAGCTGCCAAACATCTTTGTCCAGCACAACCAAACACACTATCTGTGATAATCTGCGATGTCATTTCAATATCAGCATCAGGCAAAATCACTACTGGGTTTTTTGCACCACCTTGCGCTTGTACTCTTTTGCCATTGGCTGTGCCTTTTGAATAAATATATTTTGCTACGGCAGTACTACCCACAAAACTGATTGATTTTACCAAAGGATTTTCTAACAATTCATCAACACTAGCTTTACCACCGTGTACCATATTAATTACCCCTTTTGGTAAATCCAATTGGTGTAACAATTCAAAAATTTTCATCATCGTCAACGGAACTTTTTCTGAAGGTTTGATGATCATACTATTTCCAGTTGCAATAGCATAGGGTAAAAACCAGAAGCTAATCATTGCTGGAAAATTGAAAGGGGCGATACAAGCTGTAACACCCAATGGCTGACGAATCATAAACTCGTCAATTCCGGTTGCAACATTTTCTAAAAATTCACTTTGCATAAGCATAGGTGCACCGCAAGCAACTTCTACATTTTCAATGGCTCTTTGTAATTCTCCACTCGACTCTGCCAATGTTTTCCCACATTCCAATGTAATTAATCGAGCAATCTGGTCTCTGTTCTCTTCTAGTAGTTGCTTTAATTTAAAAAGTGGTTGAATTCTTTTTAACACTGGCACATTTTTCCATTCTAAGTAGGCAGCTTGGGCAGCTATAACTGCATCGGCAACATCTTTTTGAGTTTCATTTCCATAAGGTACTTTAGCGAGTACTTCCTGCGTTGCAGGATTAACCACATTAATAGATTCAGTTCCGCCACTGTTTACCCAAGCGCCATTAATGTAATTCTGTAATAAATTCATAAATATTTATTTAAAAAAATGGATAATAGAGTTAATAAATTAAAAATTGGAATTGATTAATAATATTTTTGAGTTGATTTGTTTGTAACCAATTGGTCAAGTGCTTTTTTGACTTTTTTACTAGTAGAAATTTGAGCAACTGGTACCTCCCACCAAGCATATCCACCAACTCGCTCTTCTCGATCAGTTTCTACATAAATAACAGTAGTATTTTTTATTTTTTTAGCCTCTTCTAATGCAGATTTTAATGAAGAAATAGTAGTCGCTTTTAAAACAGTAGCACCCATGCTTGCAGCATTAGCAGCTAAATCGACCGGAAGAAATTTACCATCTAATTGGCCAGTTTTTTCATTGCGATATAGAAATCTTGTTCCAAACCCTTCGGTACCCAGCGATGCAGATAATCCGCCAATACTTGCGTATCCATCATTGTTTAATAAAATAATCGTCAGTTTGATATTTTCTTGAACAGCGGTTATAATTTCTTGGGACATCATCAAGTAACTAGCATCGCCCACCATTACATATACTTCCCTTGATGGATCAGCCATCTTAGCACCTAAACCGCCAGCAATTTCATAGCCCATACAAGAATAGCCATATTCTAGATGAAAGCCTTTGGGATTTCGTGTTCTCCAAAGTTTATGCAAATCGCCTGGCAAACTACCCGCAGCGCAAAGCACCATGTCATTGGCAGCGCTAGCGTTATTAACTGCTCCAATCACTTCTCCCTGACTAAGTGGTACCCCATGATTTTTAGCATACACTTCTGAAACTTTTTTATCCCATTGTTTATTATGCTTTACCACTTGATTACCAAAAGCGGCAGGCACTTTATAATTTTTCAATAAAGAAATTAAATCAGTCAGTATCTCCTTAGCATCTCCAACCAATGCAATTGCCGAATGTTTGAAGGCGTCAAATTCAGCCACATTTATATTAATAAATTGAACTGATTTATTTTGAAAAGCTGCTTCTGAAATCGTCGTAAAATCAGAGTATCTCGTTCCTATTCCAATTACCACATCTGCCTTTGATGCAATCGAGATTGCTCCAGGAGTTCCTGTAACCCCTGCTGCACCAAGGTTTTGAGGTTCATCGTACCGAAGACTACCTTTTCCAGCAAATGTTTCAGCAACAGGGATGCCAGTAGCGTTTACTAGTTTTTTTAATTCCGCAGTAGCACCACTATAGATAACACCACCACCTGCGATTATCAAAGGCTGCTTTGATTTTTTAATAATTTCCACTGCTTTTTGTAAAGCCAACTTATCAGGTCTGGTCCGCTGCACTTGCCAAATTCTTTTTTCAAAAAAACTAGCGGGGAAATCAAAAGCTTCCGCTTGCACATCCTGAGGGAAAGAAATGGTAACCGCTCCTGTTTCAACGGGAGAAGTTAATACGCGCATTGCTTCTGGCAAAGAAGTAATCAACTGCTCTGGACGATTAATTCTATCCCAATATTTTGATACTGGTTTAAAACAGTCATTCACAGAAATATCTTGTGACATATTACTTTCCAATTGCTGTAATACAGGAGCCACCTGCCTCGTAGCAAAAATATCTCCTGGCAACAATAGCACAGGGATACGATTAATAGTAGCGGTAGCAGCACCTGTAATCATATTGGTAGCACCCGGCCCGATAGAAGAAGTGCAGACCATTGCCCCCAATCTATTTTTTGTTTTCGCATAGGCGATAGCGGTATGAACCATCGCCTGCTCATTTCTACATTGATAGTATTTAAAGGAACTATACTGTAGCAACGCTTGACCAATTCCTGCTACATTTCCATGTCCAAAAATACCAATACAACCTCCAAAAAAGGGTTGTACCTGACCATCTCTTTCGACATATTGATTTTGTAAAAAAAGAATTGTTGCTTGCGCAGCTGTATATCGTTTTGTTTTAGTTGACATAAAATTTATAATTTATAAATATTTATAATAAATTGATTTATTAATTAAAACCCACCTCTCGATTCAATTAGATTCATTGCTTCGGCATAGGTTGGCATATCGTTGGCACAGCCAGGTTTTTGAACTACCCAAGCACCCGACGCGTTACCCATTCTACAAGATTTGTATAAATCCCATCCTTGTAAATGACCAAAAATAAAACCACTTGCAAATGCGTCACCCGCTCCTAATACGTTTAGAATTTCGACAGGGAAACCTGGTACATCCATGGGTTCAGTGCTCTTGGTATAAATAGTAGCACCCTTAGAACCTTTTTTAACAATCAACACTTTGACACCCGTGTCAAGAATTTTTTTAATCGCCTCTTCTAAATTACCTTTTATCTCAGGTGCAGAAATTTGTTGATGAGCAATAGACACCTGCGAGGCATCTTGTAAAGTAGCTGCAAGGATTTCTTCTTCGGTACCAAGGGCAATATCCACCTTAGGTAGAATGGCTCTAACCATTAATCCAAATGAACGAATATCCTTCCATTGATCAGCACGAAAATCTATGTCCAATAAAACTTGTACTCCATTTTCAGCTGCTTGCTCCACTGCATAAAAAACAGCACTACGAGAAGGTTCTATATTAAGTGCAGTACCAGATATTTCTAATAGTTTAAAATTTTTAATTCCAGCTGCCTTTACATGATCGATGGTGATTTGAGAGTCCGCTGCATTGTCACGATAATAAACTAAAGGGAATCTATCAGGTGGTTCAATACCTAACAAAACTGCACTAGTTCTAGCCCCTTCTATTTGAGGAATAAATTCAGTATTTACATTTTCCTTAATTAAAAAATTAAGTAAAAAATCTCCTGGCTTATCCTTACCTACTGCAGTTAATAAAGTAGTTTTTAATCCAAGCCTTTGAGCTCCCACAGCAATATTTAGTGGTGAACCACCTACAAAAGCATTAAAGCCTTTAATGTTCACAAAATCTTCTCCAATATCTTGAGAATAAAGATCAATTGAAGAACGACCCATTGTGATAATATCCATATCTTTTTTATTTAATGATTATTTAGAGAATGATAGATTATTCATATCGGCGGTTACCATTGGAATTCGTGGATCCTTTCCTTTCCAAGAATTAAAAAGCCATTCATGATCAGGATCAGTAGAATTAGCCAATGATTGATCGCTCCCGGCAAGAAAATTGAGGTAATAACAATTGTATCCATGCTCTGCAGCTACCGGATGATACCCCTTGGGAACCAGTACCGCATCATTTGTTTTTACTTTCATTATTTCATCTAAGCTTCTGTCATCAGTATACACTTGCTGAATAGCATATCCTTCAGGTTTTTCTATTTTATAAAAATAAATTTCCTCTAAGCAAGCTTCCAAAACTTTTCCATCTGCTGTAACTTTTCGTTCGTCATGTTTATGAGCAGGAAAAGAACTCCAATTACCAGCAGGTGTATACACTTCGACTACTACAATTTTTTGACAATTAAATCCAGGCTCGATCAAACTATTAATTTGCCTAGTAGCGCTATCGCCACCACGAATTTCGATTGCTGCTTCATCGGGCGTTTTAAATCTTGCAGGAAAGTCAGCATCACTAGCAACCCAACAGGTAGCAATATCTAATACCTCACTCACTGCAGTAAGCGTAAAAGAAGTATGTCGGGGAAGATACAAAGTATGCGCAATCCCATTAAATACGCTGGTTCTTCCATTGACAGTTTCCCAGCTACCCTTATCCGTTACTACAGAATAATTACCGCTCAACAAAATAATACCAAACTCATTTTCTCCAGTATCACCTGAATATATTTCACCCACTTTCATTAATCTAGCTTCCATATTGAGATGTTGCCATCCAGCATCCTGTGCGAGTATTCGATGGTAAACTCCAAAGCCTTTAATCGACTCTCTAACCAACGGATATTTTTTACTTTGCACCATAATTTATAATTTAATTTCTAAAGATTTTCCTGAAGCACCTAGAATATCAAATCGCTTACACATAAAATTTTGATAGGCTTCCATGTATTTTTTTCCGGGCAATACTGGATCAAAAAGTTCGGGGCTAGTTGCAAAAAATTCTCTATGCACCCTTGTCCATAATAATCTAAGGTCTGTAGCAATATTAACTTTGCATATACCAAAAGAAATAGATTTCTGCAACTCACTATCCGTTACACCTGCAGCATCTTGCTGTAAACTTCCACCATATTGATTAATTAATGCCACTTCATTTTTATCTACCGAAGAACTTCCATGTAACACCAAAGGAAAAAGTGGTAATGCTTGTTGAATCGCTTCTAAAATATGAAACTGCAAACCTTGACCTCCACTAAACTTGTACGCACCATGACTAGTCCCAACCGCAATTGCCAAACTATCGCAGCCCGATCGCTCTACAAATTCTTTTGCTTGTTTAGGATTAGTGTACAATGCATCTTTATCGTCGATACTCATATCATCTTCCACTCCACTGAGCACACCCAATTCGGCCTCTACTACCACTCCTTTAGCATGTGCTTTTTCTACTACCAACTTTGTTCTAGAAATATTTGTTTCAAATGGATCATGGGAAGCATCAATCATTACAGAAGTATAACCATTTTCAATCGCATCCAATGCATGAGGTTCTGTACCGTGATCTAGATGAATTGCATAAACTACCTCAGGATATATTTCTGCCGCAGCACGAATCATCGATAACAACATAACTGGTGTAGCATAGTTACGCGCTGCAGGAGTTAGCTGAACAATGATAGGTGCCTGCGCTTTTTGGGCAGCCGAGAATAAACCATGTACCTGCTCCATGGTAAATACATTTACCGCCGCAATAGCATATTTACTATAACAATATTGATATAACAAGGAAGTAGATACTAGCATTTTAATCGTTTAAAAGCCATTCGATTTTATTCGAAAAACATGGGTTTAAGCTTCAACTAAAACGTTAAACTAATCTTTATTCATGAAGTACAAAAAAAAATAAATTAAATGTTGATAAATAGATGATGGAGGCTCTACACCGTCTTGAAATTAATAATTTTTAAACACAATAAAAGGGCAACTAACGGTAGCGAGATAGACAGCATTTTGAGGTTTATCTGAATTATAACATTCCCAGGGTGCACCAAAGTCAACCCCTTTTCTATAATCACCCGCCCGTAAATCATTTATATACTCTTTAGCAAGCTGTTTGGCAGCTGGGATATCAACTTTAGCAATAGCATAACAAACCCAGCCAGTAGGGGTTCCCCAATAAGCACCATTTTGATATGAATTTTTTTGAGCTAAACTATATTCCCAGGAAGTTGAATTACTAAAATCATCCGTAGTAAGAATATGCCTTATATTTCCATTTTTAGCTAAACTGCCTTTCTGGTAGGCATCACGAAGAAATTGACAGGTCTTTTTTTGCTGATCACCTT
>CAMBTV010000087.1 GCA_945870835.1 Chitinophaga pinensis | reverse complement strand
GATCATTTGAAAAACCTTTTAGCGATTCAAAAGTATCGCCATTTCCAGCCTCTATCTTTCGTTTACACCCCACCGCTAGTAAACATTCAAAAGCAGGCGCTTCATAATGATACTGCCTGTTATCCAGCAAACAAAAAATGTTGAACGGTTGTACCCAGTTCAACATTTTATTTCTGAAATCGATAAAATTATCTATCGGAAATGAGATGGCTTTTTTCACTTAATTATTTTTCCAAATCGGTCATTAACACCGGTATTGGGAGCAGATTAAAAATCATCGTCTTCGTCGTCAAAACCAGCACCCCCATCGAGGTCATCAAAACCTAAATCTTTAAAGTCATCCTCAATTTTAAAATCATCCTCTTCATCTTTTGCAGTTTTTTTTCCAGTTGCTTTTTTCGGAGAGGATTTTGGTATATCAAATTCATCAAAATCTGGATCCCAATCATCTGACGCTTCCCCTTTTTCCCATTCATCCTCTTCTTCTACATCCTCCTCATCTTCATCATCATCCTTCTCTTTTTTTGTTCCAGCCTTCCCTTTCTTTACGGGAGCAATATCCTCCTCTTCCTCTTCCTCGTCTTCCTCTTCTTCGTCTTTTTTAGATTTAGAGGAAGCCTTTGCTGCTGATTTTTTTGAAGCAGGCTCCTCTACAACAGGAGTCGTTTTTTTTACTTTGTCGGATTTAGTAGCCATATATCAACTTATTAGTACTGTAAAATTTCAGATAGATTTTTAAATTGCCAAAAAAAAAGGCATATTTTTTTTTAATTATTCTTAAGCAAGTATTATCTGATCCCTTCCAGGGCCATTACTTATGAATTTTACAGGAACTTTTAAAAACTTATTAATGTAATCTATATAATTTTTCATATTCTGTGGAAGTGATTCATATTCACTCATTGCAGTGATATCAGTTTGCCAACCTGCAAAACTTTTAAGAACTGGTTCAAGTTTTACCTGTGTCATTTGAAAAGGTACATGATTTTTTTCTTCTCCGTTAATATTATAAGCTGTACAAACATTTAATTCTGGTAAAGTATCTAAAATATCTGTTTTAGTCATAATAATTTTAGTCACCCCATTAATCATACAAGCAAAATTCAAAGCAACCAAATCAATCCAACCACAGCGGCGAGGTCTGCCGGTAGTTGCGCCAAATTCACTTCCAATTTTTCTAATCAACTCACCCGTTTCATCATTTAATTCAGTTGGAAAAGGACCACTTCCAACTCTTGTACAATATGCTTTGGAAACTCCAAATACATCTTTAATTTTTTGAGGAGCAATACCCAATCCACTGCACACACCAGCCGAAATGGTACTACTGCTGGTTACGAAAGGAAAGGTGCCAAAATCAACATCCAACATAGAACCTTGAGCACCTTCTGCAAGTACTTTTTTTCCCTGCTGAATTTTGTCATTAATGAAATATTCTCCATTAACTATCTTAAAATCCTTTAACAACTCGATTGATTCAAAAAAATCGTCTTCCCAAGTACTTATATCCTCTTGGAAATTATAACTATCCAACAACCGCTGGTGCTTTAGTCTTATTTTAATATACTGTGAAATAAAACCCTTATCCAATAAATCGCCGACTCTAAGACCATTGCGCCCCGTTTTGTCCATGTATGCAGGGCCAATTCCTTTTAAAGTAGAACCTATCTTTTCATTTCCTTTTGCCAATTCACTTGCTTTGTCTAAAGCCCTGTGAGTAGGTAATATCAAATGTGCTCTTTCGCTGATGTACAAATTCTTTTTGTAATCAATTCCCATCGAGGCAACTTTTTCACACTCTTTTTTTAGTGTAACTGCGTCCAATACAACTCCATTACCAATCAGATTAATTTTATCTTCATGAAAAATACCGCTCGGGATTTGGTGAAGCACTACCTTTTGACCATTTACATACAAGGTATGGCCAGCATTAGCGCCCCCTTGAAAACGAGCAATAACGTCATAATTGGGAGCAAAATAATCAACTATTTTACCCTTTCCTTCATCTCCCCATTGAAGTCCTAAAATTACATCTACCATTTTAATTGCAGTTTATATTGTTTTGTTAGAAGATTTTAAAATTAATCTTTTGCTTTCCAATTTTTACAACTTTCTTGAAAAAATCCAATAAAAAATAGTGGACGCTCACAAAGAAGATAATGGACGAGAATAATTGAGTTAAAAACCCTTTTGTTTATCTTTTGAAAGGCTCATTACTTTGTAATTCAGCGGTAAAAATAAATTGAAAAAAATCAATCACCTAAAATGATATGTATTTGTTAAAAAAATGGGGAGAAAGAAAAATAAAAAAACTATTTTCCTGAGCTCAATGATAACCGGAATCTGTAAAATAAGCGACTCAAAGCTCTGATAAAGCCGAAAATTAGCTACTCCTGAACACTCCATTAAAACTGATAAATTTAAAAAAATCTATTAAAACCTGAAAGATCAAAGAAAAATTCATTTACGTCACACCAAATATGAAACCAATTAAAGTCAATCGCAGAATTACAATTGGAACCTTGAAAGAAATTAAAATGGATGCTTCTAAAAGATACAGTCCCTATAAAAAAGTATAATTAAGCAACTTTCAACATACTTAATTTACTCAAATTAAATTTACGCTGAGCATATTCCAATGTCACGGAAAATACTTTCAACTTTTGAGAGGGCAATTCGTACATAGCATCTGTCAAGATACTTTCGCAAATACTTCTTAAGCCTCTAGCACCTAATTTATATTCTAAAGCCTTTTCCACCATAAAGTCAAAAACTGCTTCTTCAAACTTTAATTCAATTCCTTCAATTTCAAATAAGCGAGTAAACTGCTTGATAAGGGCATTTTTTGGTTCGGTCAATATATTGCGCAACGTTGGTGCATCTAATGGATTGAGGTAAGTAATTACCGGCAAACGACCCAGCAGCTCAGGTATTAATCCAAACTGTTTCAAATCCACTGCATTGACAAACTGAAGCAAGTTTTTTTGTTGGAACTCTTGCAGTTCTTTATTTACACTAAATCCAATGGCGTGGGTATTTACTCGGCGAGCAATTATTCTGTCTACTCCATCAAAAGCACCTCCGCAAATAAACAAAATATTGGAAGTATTTACTTTAACCAATTTCTGCTCAGGATGTTTACGTCCCCCTTGTGGTGGCACTAGTACCTCAGTACCCTCCAATAATTTCAATAACCCTTGTTGAACCCCTTCCCCACTAACATCTCTGGTAATGGAAGGGTTGTCACTTTTACGAGCTACCTTATCAATTTCATCTATAAATACAATTCCTTTTTCTGCAGCAGCAACATCGTAATTACAAGCCTGCAGTAACCTACTGAGCATACTTTCTACATCTTCCCCCACATATCCAGCCTCTGTAAAAACGGTCGCATCTACTATCGCGAAGGGTACATTCAACATGCGAGCAATTGATTTAGCCAAAAGGGTTTTTCCCGTACCTGTTTCACCCACCATGATAATATTACTCTTTTCGATCTCAACCTCATTTTCTATTTTTTGATTGAGTCTTTTGTAATGATTGTAGACTGCAACAGCAAGAATTTTTTTAGCATCATCTTGTCCAATTACATACTCATCCAAAAATTTCTTTATCTCAATCGGTTTTTTTACGCTCAGCTTGCCCGGTGTTGTCGCGTTTTGTTTGCCATCTGGAAAAATCGATAACTCCTGGCCAACAATTTCCCTTGCATGTTCAACGCAATTTTCACAAATATGGCCTTCTTGACCTGCTATTAATATTTTAACTTCTTCGCGGTTTTTTCCACAAAAAGAGCAATGTAAAGTTTCTTGTTTTGCCATTGTATTATTATTTGATCGTTCTTGCGTTAAAAAAGTATGTAAAGATACACAACCATTTACCAAATGCTATTTTGCAGACAATTCTAATTTGAAAAACGTTGCAGCAAATTATATAAAAAATAACTTACAACTAGATTCTATCGTCCACTTTGAGTCTAAGTCTTTAAATTTTACCCAAACAAATTAAAATCTATTTGTAATCTTTGTCTTAACTGCTCCTTCACGATGGCTCCCATAGTGCTACAGTAGGTAAAATTTAGTGTTTTGAAATGCTCGTTTAATTCGCCTTTTAAAAGTCTTATTTTATGATTTTCTGACAACTCATCCTTATCCATACTTTCAAATAATTCTATTAGGCGAGCGCTGATACTTTTTATTCGGTTAGCCATTGCCTCCAATTCAAGTTTTTGTATTTGGGCTAATTCATCATTACCAAGATGTTTCAAAACCATCGCTACATACCAATCATTTTCCTTGTAAAGTTGAGGTAAATAAAAACTCACTCTGCCTTCATAACATTGTTGATCAAAGTCAATTGCTCGAATACTATATTGAGGAGATGAATTATTAGAAATGTAATTAATTACAAAATTATAGCACCGCATATCTCCTAACAAGCGAACAAAACTGCTTTCACAAAAACGAACAAATTCCTTGGCAATCATTTTTTCATCTGCCTCAGTGAAAGGCTTGTTTTTTTTAAGAAAATCATCTCCAGCCATTCCTTCAATATGCTCTTCTACTAAGGTATTTTTGTTGCACAAAAAATTGATCGTATTTGAAGAAAGTAAGTGTTCTAATTCTAAGCCATACACCCGCGAAGCATCAGCCAGTTTGATATAAAAAAAATCGATTTCACCATTTGCCAAATTCTTGATTTTTACTCTAAATGGAGTGCTATTTCCATATTCACAAAAATCAATACGTTCAATCTTAAATTCAGTTGACCAATTGATTGCCGTAAAATTTTTTATCAGTTGATAAGTTTTAATTAAACCAGCATTGATCAATTCTAGTTGATCGGGTGGATATATAGCATTTTCCCAATAGGTCCATTTGCCTGTTTTATCTTTTAAGGCATCGGCATAGCTATAATTGATGAGATCGTTATAAAGCAAAGGCAATTCTATATCCCTGCCATTTTGCTTCAAATATTCTTTTAGGTTTTCGCTAATTGGGAAACTCTCCTTTTGCATGATTGGCCGAAAAGAGGGCTGGCCTTTGTTTGCATCAATGATATCAGTGAATCGCATCTTGCAAATGTATTCAGTAAATTTAACTGTCAATAAAAAAGCCCCAAATAATGGGGCAAAATAGTAATTTAAAAGTCGCTTTATAATTTTTCCAACAAGGCATCTACAATGCCATAATCAATAGACTCCTTTGCGTTCATCCAATAATCACGGTCAAAATCCTTCATCACTTTTTCAAAAGTCTGTCCACAATTGTCAGCTAAAATTTGAGCACCCATTTGCTTTATTTTCATTATTTGAATTGCCATAATTTCCAAATCGGCGCTAACTCCCTGTCCTCCGCCACTCGGCTGATGAATCATTACTTGTCCACTTGGAAAAATAAAACGTCTTCCTTTAGTTCCACCACTTAACAAAATACTTCCCATACTGGCTGCCATCCCCATACAAACAGTGCTTACAGGCGAACTGATCATTTGCATGGTATCATAAATTACCATTCCACTAGTTACTACTCCACCAGGACTATTTATATAAAAAGTAATTTCCTTACCCGGGTCAATGGCCTCAAGGTAAAGTAAGCGGGCGGTAATATCTTTAGCACTTTTATCATCCACTACACCCCACAAAAAGATTTTACGTTGCTCAATAAATTTTTTATCGAACTGCCATCCGCTTACCATTTTTTCCATTGGATTATCAGGTAATTCTTTAGGAGATTCTTCTTCCTCGTCGAAGCGAATTATATTTTTACTATTAAGATTCATAACTTGTTATTTAGATTAAATCCTCTAAGGATATGATAGTTTTTTTAATTTACTTTAAATATAATTATAAGGGTTCATTGTATATTCTACAAGGTGATTAAAGATTAGGACTCTTTCTTTGCCTTTCTAGGATTAATCGTTAAAACCTCATCAACAATGCCATATTCTTTTGCTTCAAAAGAGGTCATCCAATAATCTCTACTGCAATCTATCGCCACTTTTTCAAAGGTCTGACCGGTATGATTGGCAATTACTTCGTATAATTCTTTTTTAATTTTTTTTACTTCATTCACCGTGATTTCAATATCGCTGGCTTGACCACCCGCACCTGCACTTGGCTGGTGAAGCATAATGCGACTATGTTTTAGAGCGGTTCTTTTTCCAGGAGATCCTGCACACATCAATACCGCAGCCATACTAGCTGCTATACCTGTACAAATTGTTGCAATGTCAGGAGTTACAAACTGCATCGTGTCATACATACCCAATCCTGCATACACATTACCTCCTGGCGAGTTAATGTACATCTGAATATCCTTGGTACGATCGGTACTTTCCAAAAATAAAAATTGGGCGGTAATAATATTCGCTACCTCATCGGTAACAGGATAACCCATAAAAATGATACGATCCATCATTAAACGGCTATAAACATCCATTACTGCAACATTCATAGGCCTTTCCTCAATAATGTTGGGGGTAAGATTGGTTACGTTATGTTTAATGTAACTATCCAATGTATTGCTACTGATACCCCGGTGCTTCACAGCATATTTTTCAAACTCTTTTCCAAAATTCATCTTACATATTATTTAGAATAACAAATATAGTTGATTGAATAACCCAAATATTATGCTATAAAAAAAAGGACGCCAAAAAGTCTGAAAATTGGAAGAATGGCACCATCAGAAGTCGATTTTTAACGTTATCGTAAATACCCATTATTTTACTACATTATTTCCCATTGATTTAGCGAGAAATGGATAAATCCATTGTGCAAATATCATTTCGTAATTATTTCCCATGGTTTAAACCATGGGAAATAATTACGAAATTCCATGTTAAACCTTTTTAACGGTTTATATAAAACGGTTCAAATAAAATGTAGAAATTGGTTGAGAGGTTCATTTTTCCGGTTTTGTATAAATAAAAAAGCCGAAGCTAACGCTTCGGCCTGTAAATTATATTCTTATGATCCTTCAATAGAGATTATTCCATATTAATGGTGATGATGCTGCATTGCTGCCAATTCCTCTACAGTAACCAACTTTTCATTTGGTTTAACCTGACTTTCTACATATTTGAACAAATTATCAGTGATCAATCTGCGATAGGTAGCGTCTACTTGTTTCTCATCTTTCATCATTTGATCAACATAGGTATCTAACCAGCTTGTATCGTCTCCAATAATACTCATTTGACTAAAATAACGCATAACCTCAGCTTTCATAGACGCCTTTAACTCTTCTGGTTTTACCTGCAAATCGTTTTCCTTAATCAATCTATCGCTAATTAAGGTCCATTTTAATTGATTACAGAAGGTTGGATATTCCTCTTCTGCCTGTTGGGCAGTTTTGCGCTGTTCACTGCCAG
Organism: Chitinophaga pinensis; assembly: GCA_945870835.1. GTDB lineage: Bacteria > Bacteroidota > Bacteroidia > Chitinophagales > Chitinophagaceae > Ferruginibacter > Ferruginibacter pinensis_A. Next base: position 4,489 of record CAMBTV010000087.1, on the reverse strand, counting down.
TTTGTAACCACCTTTTTAAAAACTCAGCAGGAAACTCGATTTTTGTATCATCTAATAAATAATGGTAAAGTTGGTCGTGAAGCTGATTGCGACTTTGACCATCCCAATATTGTTCGATTTCTTCCTTCAATTTCTTCCTAAACTCATCCTCTGTAGCTACTGTTGTTCCGGGAAACACCTCCTTAAAGAACGTTTCATCCAATTCCCTTTTTTCTAATAATGCAATTTTAACAATAGTAAGTTGAAAGAATTTTTTTGCAGAAGTTTTGTCATCCTTTTCTAAACCAAGTTGATTTAATACGATGTCTATTTTATCCTCTTCCAATGCCTTAGATAGCTGAACTACTAGAGTATCCTCTTTCTTTTTGTCTTTAAGTTGCTTTTGAGTGGCAGATGAAAAATCTTTCAATAAAACAGAAATCTCTTTTTGGATACCCGCCTCAATGATCGTTCCTTCTTTTTCACACTCTGTGAAAAGTAGGGTTATTTCTGTCTCGTCGCTTTCAATTGCTTCCACTTCATTTAATTTTCCACCTTTCGCTTGCATGGCACTAACTTCTTCTTGCAACATCTCATCTGTTACATTCACTTTATTCATGGTAATTTTAGCCTTTCCAAGAGGTGCAATTTCAAATGCAGGCTTAAGACCTATTTCAAATCCAAACTCGTAATCATCAGGATTATTTACATCCATGCTACGGATATCTGCATCAAGTGCCAAAGGCTGAGCAAAAATTTCTGGTTTTTCAGTTTCCAAGTAAGTATACAACTCCTTTTCTACCGTTTTAAGTACCTCGTCAGTAAAAATAGACGGGCCATACATCTTTTTAATCAACCCAGCAGGAACCATCCCTTTTCTAAAACCAGGCATGTTTACTGTTTTGCTGTACTCTTTTAATTTTTTTTCAAAAGAGGGGAAATAATCTTCTTTAGATACTTTAATTGTAATCTTGTCATTGAGTAGACCAATATTGTCTCTTGCTACTGTTGCCATAATCGAGTAAAGTTGAAAGTTTTTAAAGTTAAAAAGTTGATAAGGGAGCTAAAATAGTAAGCAAAATAGCTGCTCACTTATCAACCACTCGACTTATCAACTTAAAAATTGTCCGGATGATAGGGGTCGAACCTACATGGATCACTCCGCTAGATCCTAAGTCTAGTGCGTCTGCCAATTTCGCCACATCCGGTTTTGGGGTGCAAAAGTAGGGAATTTCTACAAAAGATTAAAATAATTGGAATGCATCTTTACAATAATCCACTTTTATACTTTATAAGCACAGGAATGGTTATTTCATTACAATTGAATAGGCATTTTGAAGCTGACGGCCCTTTAACATGTGCATTTCTTTTCGTAAATTCGTTTCATTGATGGAACTAACCACTGCGATACCAAAATACAACCTAACTGATGCGGAGGAGAAAAAAGAAATTCTTCGTCATTACCGTGGATTATTAAGGGAATTGAAGCCAAAACTAAAACCTGGTGACAAAGAACTACTCCGAACTGCTTTTGAAATGGCAGTAAATGCACACAAAACAATGCGCAGAAAGAGTGGTGAGCCCTATATTTTGCATCCATTATCAGTAGCTAAAATTTGTGTAGAGGAAATTGGACTAGGTATTAGAAGTACTATTTGCGCATTGCTCCACGATACAATAGAAGATACAGATATTTCTCTTGAAGATGTGCAGGATGAATTTGGGACAGAGATTGCTAAAATTGTGGATGGACTTACCAAGATCAGTACCGTTATCGATAACAACACCAGCAAACAAGCAGAGAATTTTAAAAAGATATTACTCACTCTGACCGATGATCCTAGGGTAATTTTAATAAAACTAGCTGACCGACTACACAACATGCGAACGCTAGACAGCATGAAGCAGGAGAAGCAACTAAAAGTAAGTAGCGAAACAGTTTATGTGTATGCTCCACTGGCTCATCGTATGGGTCTTTATGCTATCAAAACAGAGATGGAAGACCTTTCCATGAAGTACCTAGAGCCTGACACCTATCGTTATATTGCTCAAAAATTAAGCGAAACTAAAAGAGAACGTTCCCGATATATCAATGACTTTATTCGACCCTTAAAAGAAAAGTTGGAAAAAGCAGATTTCAATTTTGAAATTTATGGTAGGCCTAAAAGCATCCATTCCATTTCCAATAAAATGAAAAAAAAAGGAGTGGGTTTTGAAGAAGTTTATGACCTGTTTGCCATTCGTATTATTGTTGACTCTTCTGACGAAAATGAAAAAGGAGATTGCTGGAAAGTTTATAGCATTATAACCGATGAGTACAACCCTTCACCAGAAAGACTAAGAGACTGGCTCAGTAATCCCAAAAGTAATGGATACGAGGCGCTTCACACCACCGTTATGGGGCCACAAGGGAAATGGGTAGAAGTGCAAATTCGTACCAAGCGCATGAATGAAATTGCAGAAAAAGGTTTGGCCGCTCACTGGAAATACAAAGAAGATACTGCTGATGAAAGTCGTTTTGATAAATGGTTTAGCCAGATAAGAGAAGCTCTTGGAAACCAAGATTCTAATTCCATCGATTTTTTACAGGACTTTAAAACCTCTTTTCTTGTAGAAGAGATTTATGTATACACCCCAAAAGGAGATGTAAAAATGCTTCCAATCGGCGCTTCCGCACTCGACTTTGCATTTAGTGTACACACCGTAGTAGGTAGTAAATGTATAGGTGCTAAAGTAAATCATAAATTAGTACCCATCGGTTATAAACTCCGAAGTGGTGACCAGATAGAAATCATAACCAGTGCCAAACAGACACCCCATCAAGAATGGTTGAATATGGTGGTGACTAGTAAGGCAAAACAAAAAATAAAGGACACACTTAAAGAAGAAAAAAGAAAGATTGCAGAGGATGGTAAATATATTTTACAAAAAAAATTAGAAGCTATTGGTGGTGTAATGACGCAGCATAATATTGAAGAAATAGCAACCTTTTACAAAGTAAATTCTTCTCTTGATCTGCTGTATGAAATTGCAATTAAAAAAATTGACCTTAAAGAAATAAAAGAATTTACTGCTTCCGGTGATCGAATATTTCCACCCAAACCTATTAAGGTTGAATCAGATGAAAAAAATGAATCGGAAATAAATGCCAAAACTTTTAATAAAAAAGATACTGAGCTAATTATATTTGGTGAAAGCAGTGACCGAATCATGTATACATTGGCAAACTGCTGCAAGCCAATACCAGGTGATGATGTATTTGGATTTATCACTACCGGCGAAGGTCTTAAAATACACCGTACCAATTGCCCCAATGCCGCACGACTAATGTCGAATTATGAACACCGAGTAGTCAAAACTAAATGGGCAAAAAATAAGGAAATATCTTTCCTAACTGGGTTGAAAATAATTGGACTAGATGATGTTGGAGTTATTCATAAAATTACCAACTTGATAAGTGGAGAAATGAAGTTCAATATTTCCGCAATGGCGATGGAAGCTAAAGAAGGGCTTTTTACCGGTAACTTTAAAATATTTGTACATGACAAAGAGGAGCTAGATGAACTTTGTAATAGGCTATTGATGCTGCAAGGCATTGAAAAAGTAGACCGCTATGATACTGAATAATAATCCACTTTTTATTTAAACTTACAACTTAAAATTATGCATGAATTAGTTACCAAAATTGCTGAAGAAGCAGGTATCAGTCCCGAACAAGCAAGCACTGCGTTAGAAACTGTAAAGGCTTACGTAATTGAAAAATTTCCCATGATGGCGGGTGCAGTAGATAACCTTTTTGGTAGTTCCGAATAGTTTTTTTAAAAAAGAGCGCCTTTACAATTACTATTTTTCGACCGTCAAGTAGGGAGCAGCCTTATTGAAAATATCGTCCGTAATGGTTACGATTTTTTTGATGTCAGCTACTGCTGAAAAAATTCCATGCTGTGCTCGATATCGCACAATAGCATTACCAATTGCATAACGTACATAAGGGTGTATTTTGAATAATTCTATGTCTGCAGTATTGATATTAATTTTTTTAACAGCTGTGCTGGTAATTTTTAATTGTGGTTTTATTTTTTGAAAAGTAGAATCGGGCAATCCAAAAGTTTCGCCTACCTGTTCCACACTATAAAATCCTCCAAGCTTGTCTCTGAAATTAATTATCCGATGGGATAGTTTGCTTCCTATGCCTTGTAAAGAAATAAACTCTGAAGTATCTGCGGTATTGACATCAATGGATATCATTGAATGAGTAGTTGTAATCAGTGGCTTTTTTTTAAAGTCATTTCCTTCTGGAAAATGAGTTCCTTGACTATTTTTTATTTTTATAAAAGGAATTAATCGTTTCACTTCATCGGGATGAAGACCCCAAACTTTTCCTATATCTTCACTTTTATAAAACTTTCCTCCTTTAGATAAAAAATTTCGAATAGTTGTAATCGTTTTTTCTCGAAAACCTAATTTTTTTAGTTCTTCAATTCTAGCAGTATTTGGATCAAAATAAAAC
>CAMBTV010000086.1 GCA_945870835.1 Chitinophaga pinensis | reverse complement strand
ACCAGTTGGGTATTGATTGTGTAGTGGTAGACAAGGCGGTATTTCCAAGAGATAAAATATGCGGTGATGGGCTTAGCGGAAAGGTAATTACCTGCCTTAATCGTATTGACCCTGAAATTGCTCTTCGCTTACAACAGGCATCCTTCAAACTAAATAGTTGGGGGGTAAGTTTTGTTTCTCCCAACCGACAAGAGCTTGAAATTGGCTATCGTCCCGACTACAATGCAAAGGATTCTTCTCATAAAAAATCTCCTATTGGTTATGTATGTAAACGCCTAGATTTTGATAATTTTCTAGTAGAAGAAATGAAGCGTTGTGCTCATATAAAGTTAATGGAAGGGGTTTCAGTTGAAAAATATACTTTAGAATCAGATGGCTATTTGATTAGCGGAAGTGACGGTTTTGAACTAAAGTGTAATTTGCTGATTGTTGCTAATGGAGCACATTCTAGTTTTACTAGGGACATTGCTAAAATTCGAATGGAGCCTAAATATTATGCAGCGGGGTTAAGGGCATACTACAAAAATGTAACGGGTACCAATGCAGACAATTTTATAGAATTACATTTTATTAAAAAAATGTTACCAGGCTATTTTTGGATTTTTCCTCTTCCCAATGGGGAGGCCAATGTAGGAGTAGGTATGCTGAGTGATACGGTTCGCCGAAAAAAAGTAAACTTAAAAAATGAGTTGCAAGACATCATTGAAAATGATCCAATAATTAAAGAAAGATTTAAAAATGCTACTCTTATTGGTTCAGTGGAAGGGTATGGGTTACCACTAGGAGGCAAGCAACGCGTGATATCTGGAGAGCGCTATCTACTTACTGGTGATGCGGCTTTTTTGATTGATCCATTTACAGGAGAGGGAATTGGAAACGCTTTGTATACTGGACGTATCGCCGCCAACCATGTAGCTAAAGCATTAGAGCAAAATGATTTTTCCGCAGCTGCACTCGCAGCCTATGATACAGAGGTTTATAGGGTGATGGGCCCAGAACTTAGCATTAGCCATCGACTACAAAAATTAGTGAAATATTCTTGGCTTTTTAATTTATTGGTGAAAATTAGTATTCGCAATAAACAAGTAAAGGAGCTTCTTTCCTGCATGTTTTACGAAGTAGATCTTCGAAAAAAATTAGCCAAACCTTCCTTTTATATCAAGTTGCTTTTGAATCGGTAATTTTGTGGTTAAATAACAATCTCAAAATTTTTAAATAAATTACAACTCAAAAAAATGGCTGCAATAAAAAATATCATTTTTGATTTGGGTGGTGTATTGTTGGATATCGACTACCACAAAACTGCAAAAGCGTTTACAGATTTAGGTGTTCAGCAATTTGATGTCTTGTATTCTCAGGCCAATGCAAATGATTTGTTTGAAGCATTGGAAACAGGTACTATCTCCGAAGATGATTTTTACAAATCCTTACAGAATTATTGCCACCCAGCAACTACTCGTCATCAGATGCAGTCTGCCTGGAATGCCATTTTGTTAAATTTTAGAGTAGAGAGTTTATCAGTTTTGGAGGAATTAAAGAAAAATTATAATATATATCTTCTAAGCAATACCAATAGTATTCATCTATCTGCAATCAATCAAATTTTATTGGGCCAAACTGGCAAACCCTCTTTAGACGGGTATTTTATTAAAAGTTACTACTCTCATTTGATTAATAAACGCAAGCCTTATTTAGCCACCTACGAGTGGGTGCTACAAGATGCCAATATTTTAGCGGCGGAAACACTGTTTATTGATGATTCTATTAATAATATAATTGGAGCTACGGAGGCAGGTTTACAGACGCATTGTTTACTTCCACAAGAAACGATACAGCAGTTGAGTCTGTAAATTTTCTAGAGTTTTATTTTACTTCTTCGTAGTCTATATAGTCATCCTGTTTGCTAGAAGAAGGAGGTGTTTTTGGGGTTGCTTTAAATTGGGTAGACTGTTGTCTTTGCTGCCTCATCTTTTCCTCCATTTGGGCATTCATGTCCACAAACTGCTTTTTTACCTTTTTGGTAGTGGTTGCAATAGGGATAATGAAGTCAAAAATTAATTTATAGAGCAGGTAAAGCATGAAGAGCTCAAAGGCAAGTCTGAAAATGTTCATAGTGCAAAGGTATAAAACCCTTAAAAATAAATCATCAAAAGTTAGCAGATAAATGTTAATTTTTTAACTATTAATTTATGCTCATTTTTTGGCGGTTAAGTTAAATTTGCTATATTTGCGGTGGAAAAAGAATCAAAAGAAGGGAACGGTAGACGTTCCCTTCTCTTTTTATTATGAGTCAAGATATAACTTCCATACAGGCAATAGAAACCTTATTAGGACAAATACTGTCAGAAATGGAGGATGTTTTTCTGGTGTCGGTTAGAATTAAGCCTACCAATAATATAAAGGTTTTTTTAGATGCCGATGAAGGATTGAGTATTGACAAATGCGTAAAAATCAATAGAAAGATGTACCGCACTATTGAAGAGAATGCATGGTATCCGGAGGGTAATTTTTCTTTGGAAGTGTCTAGTGCGGGAGTAGATGAGCCATTGCTTTTGCTTCGTCAATACAAAAAAAATATTGGTAGAAATGTTGAGGTGATATTGAATGATGATGGTATATTGGAAGGAAAGCTGATAGAAGCAAATGAAAATATTATTCAACTAGAATATAAAGAAGGTAAAAATAAAAAAGCAATAACGGTAACAAAGGATGTCCCTTTTGATCAAATTAAGCAAACAACCGTTCAGATTGCATTTTAATTAACAAAATAAACTCCTCTGCCGGCGGGGAAACAAAAGGGTTGCTGGTTAGGTCTATGGCACGTATTAATTTGATTGATTCCTTTCAGGAATTTAAAGAAGCAGAAAATATTGATCGTCCAACGCTGATGAAAGTAATGGAGGATGTGTTTAAAACATTGATTCGTAAAAAATACGGAAGTGATGATCAATTTGATGTAATTGTAAACGATCAAAAGGGTGACTTGGAGATTTTTAGGCGTCGGATGATCGTTGATGACGGAGATATTTACAATACCTTAATTGAGATTGAATATAGTGATGCGATTAAGATTGAGCCTGATTATGCAGTGGGAGAAGAATTGTATGAAGAGGTAGATATCCAAAAAGAGTTTGGCCGCAGGGCAATCCTAGCGGGTAAGCAAACTTTGGCAAGCAGGATCAACGACCTAAAGAAAAATCTATTAATCAAAAAGTACGAAGATCGTGTAGGCGATATCGTTAGTGGTGAAGTATACCAAGTTTGGAAAAAGGAAGTGCTATTGCTAGACGAGGAGGGCAACGAAATGATTTTGCCTAAATCTGAGCAAATACCATCGGACTATTTCAAAAAAGGGGAAACCGTAAGAGGCGTAGTAAAAAAAGTTGAATTAAAAAACAGTCAGGCTGTTATCATCGTTTCAAGAACAAGTCCTAGCTTCCTTGAAAAATTATTGGAGATAGAAGTACCTGAAATATTTGATGGATTAATTGTTGTTAAAAAAATAGTAAGAGACCCGGGCGAAAGAGCAAAAATTGCGGTAGAGAGTTTTGATGACCGTATTGATCCAGTGGGTGCATGTGTAGGTATGAAGGGAAGTCGCATCCACGGAATTGTAAGGGAGTTAAAAAATGAAAATATTGACGTCATCAACTGGACAAACAATACTCAGTTATTGATACAGCGTTCTCTAACTCCAGCGAAAATTACTAGTATTGATTTGGATGAGGAAAAGAAACATGCAACGGTATACTTGAAGCCAGACCAGGTTTCCCTTGCCATTGGAAGAAGAGGAGTGAATATTAAACTAGCATGTGAATTAACGGGCTATGAAATAGATGTATTTAGAGATAGCGAAGGTGAAGTGGATGAATTTGATATTGATCTTGTAGAATTTAGCGATGAAATAGAAGAGTGGGTAATTGAGGCGCTGAAAAAAGTAGGCTGTGATACGGCTCGTTCTGTACTAGCTTTAACAGCGGAGGAATTGGAACGCAGAACAGATCTTGAGAAAGAAACTATTGCGGATGTATTGAGGATTTTAAATGAAGAATTTGAAAAAGAATAGATCATAATTATTATGTGATCAAAACCAACTGCGGTAAAAGCAGTTAATAAATACGGAATAAAAAACAAGGATGCCAGAAAAAGAAAACATAATATTACCTAGGGCAATGAAGGCCGCCATTGAATTCAATGTGAGTAAAGACACGCTAGTTGAGTTTTTGGGAAGCAAAGGCTTTAGTGATGACGATATGCAGCGAGATTTCAAACTCACTGAACCAATGTATCGGGTCCTTCAAGCTGAGTTTCAGCTCGACAAAGCTGCTAAGCAAAAGGCGGAACAGATTGATTTACCAAAGGGTGCAGGCTCAGGTGAATCAAAGAGAAAGAGGGATGAGGAAGATCTTTCTTTTAAGAAAAAGGAATCTTCTCCAGTTGCGGAGCCTATCAAATCTGTTGACGAAAACCTAGCATCTACTCAAGAAAAAGAAGCGACCACAGCTCAAGAATCTGTCGAAAATGTAAGGTCATCGAAAAATGAGAAAGCTTCTGATACCAATTCTTCTGAAGCAGTATCAGATGTATCAGATAATAAAAGTACAGAAAATGAACCTGCTGAAATCTCAAAAATAGCGGTACCTGAGTTAGAATCGCCTAAAGTAATTTCTAAAATAGACTTGTCTTCGATTGATTCTTCTACGAGGCCCAAAAAATCTGCTGTAAAAAAGGAAGTAAAAACGGAGGAAACAGAAGCAACTGATATTGTTGAAAAGCCGAAAGTAATACCGGAACAAAAACCTGCCGATCAAATTATTCCTGTCGAGGGAGAAGTTAGTGGTGGGGATGCAACCATAGAAAATATTAAGGCTGACCGTTTGGAAGGGCCTAAAATTTTAGGAAAGATTCAATTACCAGTAGATAGTGACACTAGGCCTAAACGCGAAAGTGAGGACAAGAGAAAACGCAAGCGCATTGTCATTGAAAAGAAAGGAGGCTCTCCAACACAGCAGGGACAAGGACAAGGCCAAGCAGTAAGAGGACCGCAGGGACCTGGTTATCAAGGAGGAGGATCACAAAGACCTGTAGGTGGAAGCGACATGAACAGAAATCGTCCAGGTGGATCTGGTGCACCAGGTGGTGGTGCTCGACCAGCAGCTGGACCAGCAGGTAATCGTTTCAATTCCAACAGAACATCTCCAGCACCTGCTCGTAGAGAAGACCGCGAGATTGATGCAAAAGAAATTCAAGATAAGATAAAGGAAACACAGGCCAAATTATCAGGCGGTGGAGGAGGAAAAACAAAAGGAACCAAGGCCAAATACCGCAAAGCTAAACGCGAGGAAATGGCTGAGCAAAGGGGTGCGGAAGGTGAAGAAACAAATAAATTACAGGTAACAGAATTTATTTCGGTGAGTGAATTGGCTGGTTTAATGGATGTAAGTTTTGCCGATGTAATCAGTAAGTGTATGAACTTGGGCATCATGGTTTCTATCAACCAAAGATTAGAGGCCGATGTAATTGAATTGGTAGCGAGTGAATTTAACTATGAGGTAGAATTTATTGGAGTAGAAGATGTTGCGGAACTAGAAGAGAATGTACAAGAGGATGATATAGAAGATCAAAAAGCAAGAGCCCCCATTGTAACCATCATGGGTCACGTTGACCATGGTAAAACATCTTTGTTGGATCATATCCGCGACACCAATGTAATTGCAGGTGAGGCGGGTGGTATTACTCAACATATTGGCGCGTATGAGGTTACTTTAAAAGATGGCAGAGCGATTACCTTCTTAGATACACCCGGTCACGAAGCCTTTACAGCAATGAGAGCCCGTGGTGCAAAGGTTACTGATATTGCAGTGATTGTAATTGCGGCAGATGATGCAGTAATGCCTCAAACCAAAGAAGCTATTTCGCATGCACAAGCTGCTAATGTACCCATGATATTCGCTATCAACAAAATTGACCGCGATGGCTCTAATCCAGAAAAAATTAAGGAGCAACTTGCTTCCATGAATATATTGGTTGAAAGTTGGGGTGGTAAATTCCAGAGTCAGGAAATCAGTGCTAAGCAAGGATTGAACATTGACTTGTTGATGGAAAAGATTTTGTTAGAAGCAGATATTCTTGAGTTGAAAGCTAATCCAGACAGAGTAGCCAATGGAACGGTGATTGAAGCTACCCTAGATAAAGGGCGCGGATATGTAGCTACTATTTTGGTTCAAAATGGAACTTTGAAAATAGGAGACATGATTGTTTCCGGACAAAATTTTGGCAAGGTAAAAGCAATGTACAATGAGCGCAATCAGCGCAGCGATATTGCTCCTCCATCAACACCGGTATTAATACTTGGATTAAATGGAGCGCCTCAGGCTGGCGAAACTTTCAAAGTATATGCTGATGAAAGTGAAGCTAGGGAAAAGGCTTATCAACGTGGACAGATTTTGCGTGAGCAAGGAATGCGTGCGAAGAAACATATTACTTTGGATGAAATTGGCCGCAGGTTGGCATTGGGCAACTTTAAGGAATTGAATGTAATCATTAAAGGAGATGTGGATGGATCGGTAGAGGCTTTAAGTGATTCATTGCAAAAGTTGAGCACAGAAGAAATTGTAGTGAAAGTAATTCATAAAGCAGTTGGAGCTATTACTGAAAGTGATGTTACCCTTGCCAATGCTTCGGACGCCATCATCATTGGATTTAATGTTCGTCCTTCTATACAAGCTGCTCGTTTGGCAGAAGCAGAATCGATACAGATTAAATTGTATTCTATTATTTACAATGCCATCGAGGAAATTAGAAGTGCAATGGAAGGTATGCTTGAACCAGGGGTGGAAGAAAAAATACTTGCCAATGTGGAGATCAAAGAAATGTACAAATTTGACAAGGCAACGGTGGCAGGATGTATTGTATTGGATGGTAAAATTGCCAGAAACAACAGGATACGCTTGGTTAGGGATGGTATCGTAATCTTTACTGGCGAGTTGGGTAGTTTGAAACGATATAAGGATGATGTAAAAGAAGTCAACAACAATATGGAATGCGGTTTAACCATTAAGAATTATGCAAACATTCAGGTGGGAGATATTGTGGAAGCCTTCGAAGAATTAGAAGTGAAGAGAACCTTATAAATTTGATTTTATAAAAAGTCAAATTGCAAATCAATACAAAGATTTGTTAAACATACTTACACAAAGGGCTATTGATAAAATAGCTCTTTATTTTTGATGAAGGTTAAAATAAATTTTTTAGTCAATCGAATTTTGAGGTCTTTTTGTCGCCACAAAATTTTAGGTACTTAATAATTATTATGAATACAAAAAGATTTTTTTTATTGTTAGCAGTTAATTTACTGATCTGTATGACTGCTTTTGCCCAAGCTAAAAAATTGGTAGCAGATAAAATCATTGCGGTGGTGGGCGATAAAATTATTTTAAAAAGTGATATTGACAACAGCATCCAGGATATGGAGCGACAAGGAATGGAAGTACCTTCAAACGCTCGTTGTTTAACACTTGAGCAGGCAATGGGAATTAAAGCATTGGTATTGCAGGCCGAAAAAGATTCCTTGCCTGTTACAGAGGAAGATGTTGCTGCTGATATTGATAATCAAATACGATATTTTATTGGTGCTTATGGAAGCAAAGAAAAGTTGGAAGAAATTTCTGGCAAAACCGTGTATCAATTAAAGGAAGATTTTAAAGAAGGTTTTAGAGATAGAAAACTTGCAGCTGCCATGCGCAATAAAATTGTTGAAGGCATTCGCATTACTCCTAAAGAAGTAAATATTTTCTTCGACAAGTTGAATAAAGACAGCTTGATGTTTTACGAAAGTGAGTTAGAGATTGGTCAAATTGTTCGCTTTCCAAAAGCTAGTCGGGATGCAGAAGAATATTGTGTGGACCAACTGAAAGAATTTAAGATTCAGTTAGAGAGTGGTAAAAAAGAAATGAAAACATTGGCTGCTTTATATTCAGATGATCCAGGAAGCAAAGATAAATCTGGTCAATACGATCTCAATAGAAATGAAAAGCAGTGGGATCCGGTATTTATGTCCAAGGCTTTTTCATTAAAGGAAGGACAAATTTCTGCTCCATTCAAATCAAAATTTGGCTATCATATTATTCAAATGGTTAGTCGCGCGGGGGATGATGCTACTGTTCGCCATATTTTAAAAATCCCTCAGGTTACTAAAACAGAATTGGGTGAAGCCAATTTAAAATTAGATACTGTTCGTTCCAAGTTGATAGCCGGTACGCTTCAATTTGGTGAAGCAGTGAATAAGTTTAGTGATGACGAGAGCAGTAAATTTACTGGAGGTAGAAAACAGAATGCAGAGGGCGGAGCCTCCATAACAATTGATCAGCTAGACAAGGACTTGGTGTTGATGATGAAAAATTTGCAGATAGGTCAATATTCTCAGCCGGTTGAGTTTGTAGATGAGAAAGGAAAAAAAGGGGTTAGAATAGTTTACTTGATGAGTAGAACGGAGCCTCACCGCGAAAACATTCGAGATGATTATAATAAAGTAGCTCAAAGGGCTTTGGAAGAAAAGAAGAGTGAGGCATTAGACAAATGGTTTAACGAAAAAATTTCTGGAAATTATATTAAGATTGATAAGGAGTATGGAGATTGTGATGAAATGAAAAAGTGGACGACCTCCGCTAATGCTACAGCAGCTATCAAGTAGATGGCGAAGTGAAAAATTATTTAAGAGCGTTTCGATAACAATCGGAACGCTTTATTTTTGCAAGGTATTTAAAGTGCAAGGTTAATATTGTACCTTAGAACCAATCATTGTTTAATTAACAAAGGGGCGTATAAATAAAATATTTTGATAGATAAAAAACAACTGAAGCAGGAACAAAAAACGGTGTTGGTAGGAGTAGTTACTTCCGACCAGTCGGAACAGCAGCTTAGCGAGTACTTGGATGAGCTTGCATTTTTATCAGAGACTGCCGGTGTTATTGCCGTAAAAAGATTTACACAAAAGTTAGCGCATCCTGATCCTCGATCATTTGTAGGAAAAGGAAAGCTAGAAGAAATAAAAAAATATGTAAGCTTGAATCGGGAGGTGGAGTTAGTGATTTTTGATGATGAATTAACCGGGTCACAGATTCAGAATATTGAGAAAGAGTTGGGAGTGAAGACGATTGATCGAAGCGATTTGATATTAGATATTTTTGCCAGTAGGGCCAAGACTGCCCAAGCGAAAACTCAGGTAGAGTTGGCACAGTATCAATATATTTTACCAAGGCTCAAGGGTATGTGGAAGCATTTGGAAAGGCAGGGAGGCGGAGTAGGTACGAGGGGGCCGGGTGAAACAGAAATTGAAACCGATCGTCGTATCGTAAAGGACAAGATTAGTTTATTACGTAAACGCTTAACCGAAATTGATAGACAGGCTTCCACTCAGCGTCAGGAGCGGGGAGAGTTTATAAGGGTATCGTTGGTAGGCTATACCAATGTGGGTAAATCTACGCTGATGAATTTGTTGAGCAAGAGTGAAGTATTTGCAGAAAATAAATTATTTGCTACGTTAGATACGACTACCAGAAAAGTAGTTTTTGAGCAGACACCATTTTTGTTAAGTGACACGGTAGGGTTTATAAGAAAGTTACCGCATCATTTGGTAGAAAGTTTTAAGAGTACTTTGGATGAGGTAAGGGAGGCAGATATTTTATTGCATGTAGTTGATATGTCGCATTTACAATATGAGGAGCAATTGAAGGTAGTGAACAAAACTTTGGCAGAGTTGGGTGCATCGGAGAAGCCGACGGTAACTATTTTTAATAAAATGGATCGGTATGAGGAGCAGGCTTTTGATGAGTGGTTGGAGCCGGAGGTGAAGGCACAGTTATTGGTTGATTTAAGGGAGAGGTGGCAAAATGAGACAAATGGAAATTGTGTGTTTGTATCGGCCACAGAAAAATTAAATATTGACGGTTTGCGTCAAACGATATTAAATAAGGTGCGAGAGATGTACCAGATAAGGTATCCATACCGCGCGGAATATTTTTATTAGTCTTGGTTTAGTTGGTTGACTCAGTTGGTATGAAACAAAAAAAAATTAATTGGCATAAGTTGGCTGACTCGGTGGCGGAGATTCCATTTTCTTCCAATTCGATGGCATCGGTGTCGGTGGCGGGAAAGACCATTTGTGTTGCATTGCACAAGGATCAGTTGATGGCATGTGCTCAAAAATGTCCGCATGCAGGAGGGATGATGGCGGAGGGGCATTTGGATGCGTTAGGTAATATTGTTTGTCCGCTACATCGGTATAAGTTCAATTTACAAAATGGAAGGAATGTGAGTGGGGAGGGTTATTTTCTAAAAACTTTTCGGGTAGAAATTAGAAAAGAGGGAGTATTTGTAGGATTCGAAGAAAATAAATTATTTAATTGGTAGAAATTGGCATTTAATTTTTGTTAAAAACTAAAATGCCTTATTTTTGCTCTCCAATAAAAAAGCAACACTCCTCCTTAGCTCAGTTGGTTAGAGCATCTGACTGTTAATCAGAGGGTCTCCCGTTCAAGTCGGGAAGGGGGAGCAGATAAAAAGATAAAAGGGTTATACTTGTATAGTGTAACCCTTTTTTTTTATGAATGACCTTAATGAAATAAAGAACTTCGGTCCATATATGGTCAAAATAATGAACTTGATTGGAATTTATTCAAGGAAAGACCTGATGGAATCAGATTACAGAACAATCAAAAAGAAATTAGTTAAAGCTGGAATATCTCCACACCTTAATATATTCTACTCTATTGAAATGGGTATACAAGGAAAGAGTTGGAATGAGATTACAGCTAATGAAAAGAATGAAATCCAAAAAATATTGAAAGATGTGTAATCATTCATATTCTCCAAAATAAAAGGAAGTTCAACCCTTCAATTTTCTTATAGTCACATACTCAATTATCGAATTATAGCTGCATCTTTCGTCAATAAGGGGAGCACAAATGATAAAAAGGTTATACTTTTATAGAGTAACCTTTTTTTATGGATAAGATAGTTCAATTCCTAACAAAGTACCGAAATGAAGTAATCTTGGGCGTACTTGTGTTTCTCTTCTTGATTTTTAGAGATGTGATTAAGTCCTTTTTGTAAACTTCAAACAAAAATCACCTATCATTGAATTATGAAACTATTCATACCAGTCTTTTTATTGTTCGTTTATCTAAACGCTAATGGTCAAGTTGGTCCGCTTCGAAATTGGGTTGATTCCGAAGTTAAGCACAAAGATTCCAAAGGAAATTCTGTAATGATGACTAATAGTTTACCAAAAGGAGGAGGGGTGGTGTATCAAAATGGAAAAAAATATGGCTATGTAGTTTTTTGGACTCGTATGTCTAATCAATCTGCAACTACCATTGAATTAAAGGTCAAATTCCCAGAAGTCACATTTTTCAAATCGCCAGATTCTTACATAAAAATTGTACTTCCTAAAGAAACTATGAAAATTGAAAAAGAGCAGTTGTTTGATTACGGACTGACCAATTTTCAATCACTTTTAAATGATGAATCCAATCAATTAGGTATTCTGCAAAAAAAGATAGGTCCAAAAGAAGATTATTTATTCTATGTAACTGTTTTCATTCACATAAAAGGAAGCGGGTCTGCTAGAGCCAAATTTGAATTAAATGACAAAGAATTATTTTATAAAATTAGTATAGGTTCTGACACTACTTTGATTCCCTGTGGAAGTCTTGATTTTAAAAATTAAATGTTACGAGTTTTACTAAAAGAAGATTGAGAAATAAACTTCCTGTAATTTGACACGAAGTTCATCCCTTTAATTTCCAAATAGTCACATACTCAATTAAGGAATTATAGTTGCATCTTTCGAGGAAAAGGGGAGC
>CAMBTV010000085.1 GCA_945870835.1 Chitinophaga pinensis | reverse complement strand
TCAGTATCGGTTGATTTTTTTCCTTTAGTGATGTAGTACAAACCAAGCACCATGTCCTGAGAAGGAAGGGTGATAGGAGTACCATTCTGAGGATTTAAAATGTTATGAGAAGACAACATTAGTAACTGAGCTTCTAAAACAGCTGCATTACTCAAAGGAACGTGAACCGCCATCTGATCACCATCAAAATCCGCATTAAAGGCAGTAGTCACCAATGGATGCAACTGGATTGCCTTTCCCTCGATCAACTTGGGCTGGAATGCCTGAATTGATAAGCGGTGAAGTGTAGGGGCCCTGTTCAACATGATAGGGTGACCTTTCAAAATATTCTCTAATATATCCCAGATAATCGCCTCTTTCTTATCAACCAATTTACGGGCAGACTTAACAGTTTTAACGATACCTCTTTCAATTAATTTTCTAATTATAAATGGCTTAAACAATTCAGCAGCCATATCTTTTGGTAAACCGCACTCATGCATTTTCAACTCTGGTCCTACCACAATTACAGAACGTCCAGAATAATCCACTCGCTTACCTAACAAGTTCTGACGGAAACGTCCTTGCTTTCCTTTCAATACATCACTCAATGATTTTAAAGCACGTCCACCCTCTGCTTTAACAGCATTTGATTTACGACTATTATCAAATAATGAATCGATTGCTTCTTGCAACATACGTTTTTCATTGCGTAAGATTACTTCAGGAGCCTTAATTTCCAACAACCTTTTCAAACGATTGTTACGGATAATTACCCTACGATACAAATCATTTAAATCAGAAGAAGCAAAACGGCCACCATCCAATGGAACCAATGGACGTAATTCTGGTGGAATTACTGGAATATATTGCATTACCATCCACTCAGGACGGTTATTAATTCTTGTATTTGCATCGCGGAAACTTTCTACTACACTTAAACGCTTTAGCGCATCTGCTTTACGTTGTTGAGAAGTTTCATTGGCCGCTGAATTACGAAGATCAAAACTCAATTGGTCTAGATCAATGCGCTGTAACAAATCATGTACAGCCTCTGCACCCATTTTAGCGATAAACTTATTTGGATCTTCATCAGAAAGGAATTGGTTGTCCTTTGGTAAAGTATCTAAAATGTCTAAATACTCCTCCTCAGTTAAAAGGTCTCCAAAATTTTGTCCTTTATCAGCACGAATACCAGACTGAATTACTACAAATCTTTCGTAATAAACAATCGTTTCTAATTTCTTAGAACTCATACCCAACAAGTAACCAATTTTATTAGGCAATGATTTGAAATACCAAATATGTACTACCGGAACAACTAATTTGATGTGTCCCATTCTTTCACGACGCACTTTCTTTTCAGTAACTTCTACTCCACATCTGTCGCAAACAATTCCCTTATAACGTATACGCTTATACTTTCCGCAAGCACATTCGTAATCCTTTACTGGGCCAAAAATTCTTTCGCAAAACAAGCCATCTCTTTCAGGCTTATAAGTACGATAGTTAATGGTCTCAGGTTTCAACACTTCACCGAAGCTTTTTTCCAAAATGCTGTCAGGGGAAGCCAAACCAATAGTGATTTGTGAAAAAGTTGATCTGGGACGATTTTCTTTTTTGAATGCCATATTCTATTAATTGATAATTTTTAAATTGATAATTCTTTTAACCCAACTCTATAATTAATGATTGGTCAATGGTTAAATATTTTCTATTAACCATTGACCAATTACTTTATTATTCAAAAGTTAAGTCTAATCCTAATCCTCTCAATTCATGCACCAACACATTAAATGATTCAGGAACACCTGGTCTTGGAATATTCTCACCTTTTACAATTGCTTCGTATGTTTTAGCTCTTCCGATGATATCATCCGATTTAAGTGTCAACAATTCTTGCAATATATTAGATGCTCCATAAGCTTCCAAAGCCCAAACCTCCATCTCACCAAATCTTTGACCTCCAAATTGAGCCTTACCGCCTAATGGCTGTTGTGTAATCAAGCTATACGGTCCGATTGAACGAGCATGCATTTTATCATCCACCATGTGGTGAAGTTTAATTACATAAATAATACCAACGGTGGCCTTTTGATCAAAACGATCTCCAGTCTCTCCATCATACAAATAAGTATGTCCAAATTTAGGTAAGCCTGCCTCAGTAATCTTTTCTGCAATTTCATCCACACTAGCACCATCAAAGATTGGAGTAGCAAATTTTAAACCTAATTTTTCACCAGCCCAACCTAGCACAGTTTCATATATCTGACCAAGGTTCATACGACTTGGTACACCCAATGGATTCAATACAATATCAACCGGCGTTCCATCTTCTAAGAAAGGCATATCTTCTTGACGAACAATCTTTGCAACAATACCTTTGTTACCATGTCGTCCAGCCATCTTATCTCCCACTTTCAACTTACGCTTAACCGCTAAGTATACTTTTGCTAATTTCAATACGCCAGCAGGTAATTCATCACCAATACTGATGTTGAATTTTTCTCTTTTGTATCGACCTAATTCTTCATTAAACTTAATGCTATAATTATGTAGCAAAATATTGATTAAATTATCGGCCTTAGCATCTCCTGTCCATCCCAAAGGATTCACATTTAGATAATCAATATTAGCAAGATTTTTTTGGTTAAACTTCACACCTTTTCCAATCAATGTTTCTCCAAAATTATTGCTAACACCTACGCTGGTCTTATCTTTCAGCAAAGTAGTTAACTTGTTAACCAACAATTCTAAAATGTCATTTTCATTCTTCTCGTGTGTCTTCTCAATTTTATCAAGACTAGCTTTTTCTCTTACTTTAGAATTCTTATCTTTTTTGGCACGTTGGAATAATTTCTTATTGATGATTACTCCCTCTGTTCCACTTGGTGCTTTCAAAGAAGCATCTTTTGCATCACCTGCTTTATCACCAAAGATGGCACGTAACAACTTCTCTTCAGGAGTTGGATCGCTTTCACCTTTTGGAGTGATTTTACCAATGATGATATCACCTTCTTTAATATGAGCACCAATACGAATAATACCATTTTGATCTAGATCTTTAGTAGCTTCTTCACTTACGTTTGGAATATCTGGAGTCAATTCTTCTTCACCCAATTTAGTATCCCTTACTTCCGTTTCAAATTCACTAATATGTATAGACGTAAATAAATCTTCTTTTACCACTTTTTCAGAGATAACAATCGCATCTTCAAAGTTGTAACCTTTCCATGGCATGAACGCTACTTTTAGGTTACGACCCAACGCCATTTCACCACCTTTGGTAGCATATCCTTCAGTCAAGAAATCGCCCTCTACCACTTTCTGTCCTTTTACTACAGCAGGGCGAAGATTGATACAAGTTTCTTGGTTGGTACGAATAAACTTAGTTACCTTGTAAATTTTTAAATCTTCTTCAAAGCTAACTAGCTGCTGCATTTCACTACGATTGTAACGAACGTGAATTTCATTTGCATCTACATATTCAACCACCCCTGTACCTTCTGCATGCAATTGAATTCTTGCATCGCGTGCAGCCTTTCCTTCTAAACCAGTACCAACAATAGGAGATTCCAAACGAATCAATGGAACAGCTTGACGTTGCATATTCGATCCCATTAGGGCACGGTTAGCATCATCATGTTCAAGGAAAGGAATCAACGAAGCACTTAAACCAACAATTTGGTTGGGTGCAACGTCCATATATTCTACTTCATTTTTATCTAAAATAGGGAAATCACCTGTCTGGCGACTCTTGATTTTATCTTCAACAAAGTTTCCTTTTTCATCCATTATAATATTAGCCTGGGCAATCTTTGCCAAATCTTCTTCTTCAGCACTTAGGAAGGTGATTTTTTTCATATCCGCCCTTCCATCAGTTACTTTATGGTATGGAGTTTCGATAAAGCCCATGTCATTGATCTTAGCATGTACGCAAAGCGTAGAGATCAATCCAATGTTTGGACCTTCTGGAGTTTCAATAGTACAAAGACGACCGTAATGAGAATAATGCACATCACGTACTTCAAAACCAGCTCTTTCGCGACTTAAACCACCTGGTCCAAGTGCGGAGATACGACGCTTGTGCGTAATCTCACTTAATGGATTGGTTTGATCTAAGAATTGTGATAACTGGGAGGTACCAAAAAATGAATTGATAACAGAAGATAAAGTTCTTGCATTAATCAAATCAACTGGAGTAAATACCTCATTGTCACGTACATTCATTCTTTCACGAATAGTACGAGCCATACGAGCCAATCCTACTCCAAACTGAGCGTATAATTGTTCGCCTACAGTACGTACACGACGATTACTTAAATGGTCAATATCATCCACCTCACTCTTTCCGTTGGTCAATTGAACCAATGTTTTGATAATTGCGATGATATCATCTTTTGTCAAAACTTTTTTCTCGATTGGGAAATTTAGTCCCAAGCGACGATTGATTTTATAACGACCTACTTCTCCAAGATCATAACGTTTGTCACTGAAAAATAATTTATCAATGATACCGCGAGCTGTTTCGTTATCAGGAGCGTCTGCACCTCTTAATTGACGATAAATATGTTGAACAGCCTCTAACTCACTGTTAGAAGTATCTTTGTTTAAAGTATTGTAGATGATTGCAAAATCACCACTCACCTCTTCTTTCTGAACGAATACACTCTTCACATCCATCTCAACTATCATGTCAATGTTTTCTTGATCTAACACTGTATCACGTTCAAGAACAATTTCATTTCTTTCAATACTAACTACTTCACCAGTATCTTCATCAACAAAATCTTCAACCCATGTCCTTAACACACGAGCGGCCAATCTTTTTCCAATATATTTTTGTAAAGCTTTTTTATCAACTTTAACCTCATCCGCCATTCCAAATAATTCAAGAATGTCTTTATCAGTTTCAAAGCCAATAGAACGCAACAAAGTAGTTACAGGGAACTTCTTTTTACGATCAATGTAAGCATACATGACATTGTTGATATCAGTGGCAAATTCCATCCAAGCGCCTTTAAAAGGAATCACTCTTGCAGAATAAATTTTAGTTCCATTAGGGTGTACAGACTGTCCGAAAAATACACCTGGTGAGCGATGTAATTGAGATACCACTACCCTTTCAGCACCATTGATAACAAAGGTACCTCTTGGAGTCATGTAAGGTATGTTTCCCAAAAACACATCTTGAACAATGGTTTGAAAATCTACGTGTTCCTCGTCATTACAGCTCAAACGAAGTTTCGCTTTTAACGGTACCGCGTAGGTCAATCCTCTTTCAATACACTCGTCAATAGTGTAGCGAGGTGGATCAACAAAATAGTCTAAGAACTCCAGAACAAAGATGTTGCGTGTGTCTGTAATAGGAAAGTTTTCCTTAAACACACGGAATAATCCTTCGTTGTTACGCTTATCGGGCGTAGTTTCCAACTGGAAGTAGTCTTTAAATGATTGTATCTGAATTCCGAGTAAATCGGGGGTTTCCGCGAGCAATTCAATTTTTCCGAAATTGATACGCTGTGCAGCGGATGATTTTGTTGCAGCCATATTGTAATTAAAACGTTTTAATGCTGAGAAGGTTCCTTATTTTCAAGCAGTGAACATGATGAAAGCCACTGACCCGAATTTAAAGGACGGCAAAGGTAAGGAATAGTATTTAAATATAGAAATTCCATAGTGATATTTTAGGATTTTGGTTTGATTTTTGATAAATAATATGACAAACAATGAAAATAAAGGGGTTTCTACGCAAAAATGATCTTTTTTAGAAAAAAAAGTTTGCTAAACTTTAACTGTTTTGCATACATTCCAGCTCCCTTTTTGGACAAAAAAGTTGACAAAAGCTGACCTTTAATTTTAATTCGATTTCCCCACTCATTCATTTGGTAGAGAATTAGCCTCAACTCTTATTGCTTTTTGGATTAAATGGCATAAAAAAAGCCGAAGATTGCTCTCCGACTTTTAAAGCTATTTTGTTAACTTTTAAATTATGCTATTTCAACTTCAGCACCTGCTTCAGTCAACTTAGTTTTTAATTCGTCAGCAGTTGCTTTATCAACACCTTCTTTAACTGGTTTTGGAGCGCCGTCTACTAAATCTTTAGCTTCTTTCAATCCTAATCCTGTTAATTCTTTAACGATTTTAACAATCGCTAATTTGTTAGCACCTGCAGCTTTCAAAATTACATTGAAAGATGTTTTTTCTTCAACAGCAGCAGCTTCGCCACCGCCAGCACTTACTACTACTGCAGCTGCAGCAGGTTCAATACCGTACTCTGATTTTAAAAACTCTGCTAATTCTTGTACTTCTTTTACTGTTAAGCCTACTAAACTTTCAGCTAATTTTTTTACGTCTGCCATAATAATTAAATTTTTACCGCCTTCAATGTTTTATACTCCGGCGGAGTTTTAAAAAAATTGTTTTCGCCTTTTTGTCCCATCCGGCCAGGGTAATATTTTAAGATACACCAAAGTGTATTTTCAATTACAAATTATTCTGCTGCTGGAGCCTCTGCTTCAGGAGCTGCTGGAGCCGCCTCCTCTACTACTGGTGACTCTGCTTCTGGAGCTACAGCCTCTGGAGCAACTTCCGCAACAGATGCTACCGGAGCTGCTTGTTCAACTGCAACTTCTGCAACTGGTTGAGCTGCTACATCTTTATTTTGTAAAGCACCCAATACACGTTGGATAGGAGCTTGTAACAATCCAATTACTTCACCGATTAATTCATTTTTAGTTTTGATTTTTGTAAGGGCAATCAACTGATTGTCACCAACAAAAACGTCCCCATTAATGAATGCTGCTTTTAATTCAGGTTTTTCACCTTTGCTTTCTTTCCTAAAGCTACTTAAAATCATAGCAGGGTCTTTAGGATTTTCGCTGAATAATAGAGCGGTAACATTGTGCAAAGAGTCATAAACTCCTGAATACTTTTCAGCATCAAGACTTTCCAATGCTTTACGGATAAGTGTATTTTTAGCAACCCTCATCTCTACTTGCTTGTCAAAGCAATGGCTGCGCAGGGTGGTTACCTGAGCAACGGTTAAACTTTCTGTATCGGTAATATAGAAATTATTGTATTGAGAAAATTTCCCTTTCAACACTTCTATTACGTCGTTTTTTTCCTGTTTTGTCATAACAAATATTTTATGTAAAAGCTTACAAAGCTGCTTTTACCGTAATTAATTTTGAACCGATTTAGTATCAATTAAAATACCCGGACTCATGGTACTAGCCATACTAACTCCTTTAAGGTAAGTTCCTTTAGAAGAGGAAGGCTTGAGTTTAACGATTGCGCTAATCAACTCTAAACTATTTTCAGCAATTTTATCAGCACCAAAACTTACACGTCCAATTGAAGCGTGAACGATACCTACTTTATCCACTTTAAAAGCAATTTTTCCACCCTTCACTTCATTTACCGCATTGGCAACATCATTGGTAACCGTACCTGTTTTAGGATTCGGCATTAAGTTACGTGGTCCTAGCACCTTTCCTAATTTACCAATTTTAGGCATCACAGATGGAGTAGCGATGATAACATCCACGTCAGTCCATCCAGATTCGATTTTTGTAATAAATTCGTCAAGACCAACAAAATCGGCACCCGCAGCTTTAGCAGCTTCCTCTTTATCGGGTGTACAAAGTACCAACACTTTTTTAGTTTTACCAGTTCCGTGTGGTAATGAAACCGTTCCACGAATGGCTTGGTCAGCTTTTTTTGGGTCTACTCCTAATTTGATATGTAAATCAACAGAACTATCGAATTTTGTAGTATTAATTTCTTTCACTAAGGCACAAGCTTCTTTTAAGGTATAAGCTTTATTAATATCAACCTTAGCGTTTGCTAATTTTCTTTTTTTAGTAATCATTTTCTAAAATATTTTGTGGTTGATAATTAATTTTCCCAAGGAGCTTTTCCGTCAACAGTTAAACCCATGCTACGGGCGGTTCCTGCTACCATACTCATAGCGCTTTTCAAGGTAAAAGCATTTAAATCTGCCATTTTATCTTTGGCGATTTCTTCTACTTGAGCCCAAGTCACCTTACCAACTTTTACGCGGTTAGGCTCTTTACTACCACTAGTAATTTTTGCTGCATCCATTAATTGGATAGCTGCTGGAGGAGTTTTAATAATAAATTCGAAAGACTTATCAGCGAAAACGGTGATAAGAACGGGAAGTACCTTCCCTGGTTTATCCTGTGTTCTTGCATTAAATTGTTTGCAGAACTCCATGATGTTTACACCTTTAGAACCTAATGCAGGTCCGATTGGGGGTGCCGGATTAGCTTGTCCTCCTTTACATTGGAGCTTGACATAGCCGGAAATTTCTTTTGCCATGTAATAATTTTTTTTGGTGATAACGTGCCGAAAATAATCGACACTCCCAATTCAATAAATTCCTGTAAGAACTATTTGGGGCGGCAAAGGTAATGTATTATTTCTAAAAAAATATCCTTTTAATAAAAAAAATCCTGGCATGCCGGGATTTTTTTTCCTGACTAAAGAAATATACTATAAAACTAGAATGCCGATGGCCTGCATAGATATTTCCTTTTTAGGATTATTTATTGCTGCGATCTGTTCTTTAGTCTTTCCTGCGTCTTCAGCATAATGCTTTAGCATATCTACCGATGTTTCCTTATAGACAGCAACCCCTTGTGCAACAATAGTTTTGCCGTTCATATCCAAAGGAACTGCAAAAGCATGATCTTTCATTTTTATCATCATCGGCCCACCGGAAGTTTGCATTTTTATCCAGCAACCTTCTGCTTTACATACTTCTACCACTTTTCCCTTTACTTTTATCCCTTCAGAAGATTTATTGACTAAAATAGCCGTTAAGTCCTCCGCATTGATAGCACCATCAAAAGTAGTTTTGGTACCAAAAATCATTCCTTTATCTGCATTACCAGCCGGCGGCTGAGCAATCATTGAAATGGATAATAAAAAGATTGGAATAAATAATAATAGCTTTTTCATATTTTATTTGTTTAAACAACAAAGCCACAAAAAATGTGGCTTCGTAAAATTTTATCCTACTTTTTCGACCTGCATGTAATTCAATTCCACCGGTGTGGCCCTCCCGAATATCTTTACCTGTACTTTTAATTTCTTTTTCTCATCATTTACCTCTTCTACCATTCCATTAAAGTCATTGAAAGGTCCATCGATGATCTTAATAGTTTCACCAATGATAAACGGCTCACTCATTGTCATTCCACCTCCTTCACCTAGCTCATCTACCTTACCCAACATCTTATTAACCTCCGACTTTCTCAAAGAAATGATATTTCCCTTACTTCCTTTTCCGTCAGTTAAAAAATGCATCACGTTGCTAATATTGCTAATGTGCTGAACCATGTCATCATTTAGCTTTTTATCAGCTACTTCTATCATTACATAGCCAGGATAAAAATTTCTTTCGCGCATCACCTTCTTTCCGGCTTGTACTTTGTATACCTTCTCAACAGGCAAGAAGATTTGCTTAATAATTTCTGACCATCCATTGCGAATGATGTCCTTATCAAGATATTCCTTGATTTTACGTTCTTTGCCGCTTACAACACGCAGTACGTACCATTTATTTTCCTTTTCAAGTACTAATGTTTCTTCCATGATGATATTACTTAAACAAAGAATAAATAAATTTTAAAGACCCGTTTGCTATAAAATCCATGATACCAACAATGGCGGTAATGAAAATAGTAGCACCCAACACAATCATTGTAGATTGCTGTAAAAGCTCCCAACTAGGCCAGGTTACTTTTTCAACCAACTCTTCATAAGAGTCTTTAATATATGCTGTCAGTTTATTCATTATTCAAATTTGAAAATTATTAAAATTCTACTATTAAAATTAAATCAATCGAATGACTGTACTTAATACCACAGTAGTCAGCACGGACACTAGGATTCGAACCAAGATCAAAGGTTTTGGAGACCCGTATGCTACCGTTGCACCATGTCCGTATAAACGAATTAGCTAATTAGCAAATTTTGCTAATTAGCTAATTCTATCAAAGATACTAATGATTATCTTATTTTACAATTTCAGTAACCTGACCAGCACCTACAGTACGGCCACCTTCACGAATTGCAAATTTCAAACCTTTTTCCATAGCGATTGGTTGAATCAACACAACATTTAAAGAAGTGTTATCACCTGGCATCACCATTTCAGTTCCAGCATTCAAGGTAACTTCACCAGTTACATCGGTAGTACGGAAATAAAACTGAGGACGGTATTTGTTGAAGAAAGGAGTATGACGTCCACCTTCTTCTTTGCTTAATACGTAAACTTCACCTTTGA
This sequence comes from Chitinophaga pinensis, assembly GCA_945870835.1. Taxonomy (GTDB): domain Bacteria; phylum Bacteroidota; class Bacteroidia; order Chitinophagales; family Chitinophagaceae; genus Ferruginibacter; species Ferruginibacter pinensis_A. The sequence continues at coordinate 1,633 of CAMBTV010000085.1, read as the reverse complement.
ATTCAGTATGTGGAGTAATAGAACCTGGTTTGCAAAGAACCATACCACGACGGATTTGAGTCTTTTCAATACCACGTAATAATAAACCTGCATTATCTCCAGCTTCACCTTCGTCCAATAATTTTTTGAACATTTCAACACCTGTACAAACAGAGTTTAAAGGTTTTTCCATCAATCCAACGATTTCGATTGCCTCACCCACTTTAATGCGACCTCTTTCAATACGACCAGTTGCAACAGTTCCACGACCAGTGATAGAGAATACATCCTCAACACTCATCAAGAAAGGTAAATCAACTAATCTTGGAGGTAAAGGAATATAGCTATCAACTGCATCCATAAGATCGTTGATTTTTTTAATCCATTTTTCATCACCAGCCAATGCTCCAGTTGCAGAACCTTGAATAATTGGAGTGTTATCGCCATCAAAACCGTAAGAAGTTAATAACTCACGAATTTCCATTTCAACCAATTCCAATAATTCTAGATCATCTACTAGATCAACTTTGTTCATAAAAACTACAATTTGAGGTACACCAACCTGGCGAGCCAACAAAATGTGTTCTTTGGTTTGTGGCATTGGACCATCAGTAGCCGCAACTACCAAGATAGCACCATCCATTTGAGCAGCACCTGTAATCATGTTTTTTACATAATCGGCGTGACCTGGACAATCCACGTGAGCATAGTGACGAGTGTCTGTAGCATACTCAACGTGTGCTGTATTAATTGTGATACCCCTTTCTTTTTCTTCTGGAGCACCATCAATATCGTCGTAGTTTTTTTTCTCCGCTAAACCTCTTTTTGACAAAACATCGGTTATAGCGGCTGTTAGTGTTGTTTTACCATGATCTACGTGACCGATAGTACCAACATTTAAGTGGGGTTTATCCCTCTTGAAAGATTCTTTTGCCATTTTTTATTTTTTAATATTTGTTTTGAAAATTGGTTTTCGTTTAGCGTCTGTAACCATAGACTTTTATATTTAAAAAACTTATTAAAGTTATCTAATTTAATGTACTAGAATAAAATTTAATAAAGGTTTATTAATTAAAATAACTTTTTAGAGCCGTTGGTGAGAATCGAACTCACGACCTCTTCCCTACCAAGGAAGTGCTCTACCCCTGAGCTACAAAGGCTTAAACTCTACCCGAAGGTAATCAAAGAGCGGAAGACGAGGCTCGAACTCGCCACCTATAGCTTGGAAGGCTATCGCTCTACCAAATGAGCTACTTCCGCTTGCAAAATCAGCCTTTGGCTAATAATGTTAATTCAATATTTAAAAGAACTTTTCTTTTCTATTTTGCTTACACAAACTAGAAAAGTATTTGTGGGCAGAGTAGGGTTCGAACCTACGTACACTTACGTGAACAGATTTACAGTCTGTCGCCTTTAACCACTCGGCCATCTACCCAAAATATCTAAAATAAATCATAAAATTTATTTCAAAACTTCAGAGCCGAAGAAGGGAGTCGAACCCCCGACCTGCTGATTACAAATCAGCTGCTCTACCAACTGAGCTACTTCGGCTTATATTAAGATCTATCCGCTTAAAACTAGTAGCCAGAGGGCATCCTTATTTTTTGGATGGCAAAGGTAGGTATATTTGATTAAATCTAAAATTTTGAAATAG
>CAMBTV010000084.1 GCA_945870835.1 Chitinophaga pinensis | reverse complement strand
AGCTGTCGTCATCAGATTAAAGATGGTACAGGAAAAAAAGCGCTTCACACAGTTGAAGTTTTATATGAGGCACTGATTTCTTAGTCCTTTGAAATAATATATAACAATGGGTAGTATTTATGCGTTGTTTATTTATTAGTTTTAAGTTTTAAAGAAATGCCATTTTAAAAAAAATATTTTTTGCTTATTCCGGTGAAAGTGTTGTAATGATTACGATTATATTTACCCACTTAATTTAGTGTTCGCGAAAGTATATTGATCAATAGTATTGAATTATAAAAATTCAATATATAACTAATTTGTAAAATTGCTTTGATATCAAAACAAATTTTTCATTGTTAGTTAAAACTACAAAAATGGGGAAAGAGGATAGTATTTTTGTTTTATCATTTCGCGGTATATTGATAACTTCACCGAAACTTTTATAATGAATTTACGTGAGCAACTTAGAGGCACGGGTGTAGCGATTATAACACCCTTTAAGGCGAATGAATCAGTTGATTTTGATGCTTTGGGTAAGTTAATCGACTATATCATCAATAATGGAGTTGATTATGTAGTAAGTTTAGGTACTACGGGTGAAACACCAACACTAGATAAGCAGGAGAGACTAGATATCATTGATTACACCTTTGAGAAAATTAATGGAAGAGTGCCAGTGGTTGTAGGTATTGGAGGAAATAATACAAAGGCGGTAGTAAATGAAGTTCAAAATTATCCTTTAGAAAAAGCAATAGCTGTTTTGAGTACCTGTCCATATTATAATAAACCATCTCAGGAGGGTATTTTTCAGCATTATAAATCAATAGCGGAGGCTTCTCCAAAGCCTATTATCCTGTATAATGTTCCTGGAAGATCAGGTCGTAATATTGAAGCAGCTACTACCTTAAAATTAGCTCATGAAGTTTCAAATGTTGCTGGCATAAAAGAAGCTGGAAATAACATTAGCCAATGTATACAAATTTTAAAAGAGCGGCCTTCCGATTTTTTGGTAGCTAGTGGTGATGATGATCTTGTTTTACCTGAATTAGCTTGTGGAATTGACGGTGTTATTAGTGTGGCCGCCAACTGCTTTCCAAAAGAATTTTCTGAAATGGTTAAAGCTGGATTAAATCATGATTTTGTATTAGCAAAAAAATTAAATGACCCTTTGGTAGAAGTATATAATTTGTTGTTTACAGAGAATAATCCTGCAGGAGTAAAGGCTTTTTTATATGAATTAGGGATTATTCAAAATGTACTTCGTTTGCCTGTTACTCCATTAAGTGCAGCCATTCACCAAAAGGTAAAAGAATATTTGAAAGCTAAAGTATAAAGAAGCAGGTTCCTTCTTTTGAAAGTTCTGTGTTTTTAAATATCTCAGTAGTTTCAATTAAAAAGTCTTCTAAATGTTCATATTTTGAAGAAAAATGTCCAATGACCAACCTTCTAACTTTTGCCTTTAAAGCAATGTTTGCTGCCTGACTAGTAGTACAATGAAATCTTGCAGCGGCTTTATCTGCAGATGAATTTAGATAGGTAGTTTCATGGTACAACAAATCAACTTCCTTTACAATATCAATTAACCTTTCATCGTAAATAGTATCTGCGCAGTATGCATAGCTTTTACTGGAGATATTGGCAACAGTGACCAATTCATTGGCTATAACGGCTCCTATTGGATTAGTATAATCCTCTCCATTTTGTAGTTTAGGATAAAAAGAGGTAGGAATATCAAATTCTTTAATTTTAGTGGAATCAATACTCCTTGGTTTCTTTTTTTGCCTAAATAAAAATCCCCAACACTCTATTCGGTGATTTAAAGAAAAAACAGTAACCGTAAACTTATTTTCATCCAATAATATGCCTGGTGAAAGGATAGCATGAAAATAAAGTGAGTAAGAAAGTTTGGTATCTGCAACTTCTAACTGAATTTTAATTATCTGCTCTAATTGAGCGGGACCATAAATATGTAAATCTTGGGTTCTGCTTAGTAGACTCATGCTAGTTAAAAGTCCAATCAGTCCAAAATAATGATCGCCATGTAAATGTGAAATGAAAATGTGATTGATTTTACTTCTACGTATTTTGTATTTAGAGAGCTGGGATTGAGTACCTTCTCCACAATCAATTAAAAAGTAATCATCTTGCAATTGTAATACTTGCGCTGTTGGATTTCTTCCAAATGCAGGTATTGCTGAGTTATTCCCTAAAATGGTTAGTGACAACAAAATTTGGTATGAATTATTTTAAAAAAGCTTATTAATTTAAACAAGACTTAGAGGAAATCGTTAAAGCTGCATTGAAGAAGATAAAACTTTAATCACACTATTCTCCTTCTAACAATTCTCTTTCAATCTCTTCCATTTGAACAATGTCCCATGCTTCACTTTCTGTAGGGGTTATATTTAATATTTCTGAAATTTCTAACTGATCCAATTTTGTTAAAACATTGGATTGCAAATCACAAATTACAAAGGAGCAATTATTTTCATAAAATTGCTCCTTTATTTGCAGGAGTAAGGTAGCCACCTCATCATCTAGTTCAAAAATTGAAGTTAATTTAAATATAATATGTGGTATGTCTTTTTGTAGGTATGGAAGCAACAAATTAGAGATTTCATCTGTCATATTAGCAGAAAGATGAGTAAATTGAGTTGTAATTACAGTGAATTTCTCTTTGGTATCTATTTTGACATTCATTTATACGAACTTTGTTAATGATTAGATAGTAAAGTTTTAAATACCCATTTCAAAATTTATAAACTTTTTTTTTATAATTTTTGTTTTGGTAATTTGTAAAGTAAAGGAAATTTTAGCTTTTAATTGTTTTAATGAAAGATTATTGAAGAAAATTATTATTACCAATACTATTTTTTTAAATTGGTTATCTAGTTTAAAAAGTATTTTATCAACTCGAATATATCATTACTACAAAATAATTAAATTGATTATTCGTTATTATTTTAAATATAAATTCACTATAAATGGACAATAATTTTTCAGCACAGGTAAAGGAAATTATTTCTTACAGCAGGGAAGAAGCTTTGAGATTAGGAAATGACTTTATTGGAACTGAGCATCTGGTGTTAGGATTAATTCGGGATGGTGAAAATACTGCCATTAAAATTTTAAAATCACTCAATGTTGACTTGTATGAGTTAAGGAAAGAAATTGAGGTAGCGGTGAAAGATAAAACAGGAAAAAATATTGCTAATATTAATTCACTTCCACTGACTAAGCAGGCTGAAAAAGTAATTAGAATTACAGTTCTTGAAGCCAAGGCATACAAGAGTGTGATGGTAGAGAGTGAACATTTGATGTTATCAATTTTAAAGAATAAAGAAAATATAGCCACACAAATTTTAAATCAATTTGATGTAGATTATGATATTTTCAAAAATGAATTAGGATTTGTTTCCTCTACACCACCAGCTGCCGAATTTTCTGACGAGTCAGAAGATGAATTTGATGAGGAGCGCAAGCAATTTTCACAACAACAAAAAACCCAAAGAGGTGGTGCAGGTGCTCAGCCAAAAACAAAAACACCTGTTTTGGATAATTTTGGTAGGGATATAACAAGATTGGCAGAAAATGGAACATTGGATCCTATTGTTGGAAGAGAAAACGAAATAGAAAGAGTTTCACAAATACTTTCAAGAAGAAAAAAGAATAATCCAATTTTAATTGGTGAGCCTGGAGTGGGTAAAACTGCAATAGTGGAGGGGTTGGCACTTAGAATTGTACAAAGAAAAGTGAGTAGAGTTTTATTCGATAAAAGAGTGGTATCGCTAGATTTAGCAGCTTTGGTGGCAGGTACCAAATACCGCGGTCAATTCGAAGAAAGGATGAAAGCTATAATGAATGAACTTGAAAAAAATAGAGATGTTATTTTATTCATAGATGAAATTCATACCATTGTAGGTGCAGGTGGTGCTAGTGGATCCTTAGATGCAAGTAATATATTTAAACCAGCTCTTGCTAGAGGTGAGTTACAATGTATTGGTGCATCAACATTGGATGAATACCGAATGCATATTGAAAAAGATGGTGCATTAGATAGGCGTTTTCAAAAGGTAATTGTAGAACAACCTTCTGTAGAGGAAACTATTCAAATTCTCACTAACATTAAAAGTAAATACGAGGATTATCACAATGTAACTTATAGTGATCTTTCTATTGATGCTTGTGTAAAATTGAGCGAAAGATACATGACAGATCGTTTATTGCCAGACAAGGCAATCGATGTACTTGATGAGGTGGGAGCACGTAAGCATATCAAAAATATCAATGTTCCTGAAAATGTGATTGATCTAGAAAAGAAAATCGAGGATATAAAACTAGAAAAAAACAAGGTAGTAAAAAGTCAACGTTTTGAAGAAGCTGCATCATTAAGAGATACAGAAAAAAGATTACAGGAAGATCTCGAAAAAGCAAAAAGCGATTGGGAAGAAGAAAGTAAAAATAAAAGATTTCCAATTGATGAGGAGGACATTGCAGAAGTAATTAGTATGATGACAGGAATACCGGTAAAACGGATGGTTCAGGCTGAAACTGATAAACTTCGACGTATGGGGGAAGATCTGAAAAATGTAGTTGTTGGTCAGGAAGATGGAATTTTAAAAGTTGTAAAAGCTATTCAAAGAAATAGAGTAGGCTTAAAAGATCCAAAGAAACCAATCGGTACTTTTATTTTTCTTGGTCCTACAGGAGTAGGTAAAACGGAGCTTGCTAGATCTTTAGCCCGCTATATGTTTGACAATGATGATTCTCTGATCCGAATTGACATGAGTGAATACATGGAAAAATTCACCGTTAGCCGATTAATTGGAGCACCTCCGGGCTATGTTGGTTACGAGGAAGGTGGTCAGCTTACAGAGCGCGTTCGCCGAAAGCCTTATAGTGTAATTCTTTTAGATGAAATTGAAAAAGCTCATCCAGATATTTATAATATCCTTTTACAAGTTTTAGATGATGGTCTGCTTACAGATGGAATGGGTCGGAAAATTGACTTTAAGAATACTGTTATTATTATGACTTCAAATATTGGAGCTAGACAGTTAAAAGATTTTGGTGAGGGCGTAGGTTTTGCAACAGCTTCTAGAATTCAAAATGCGGAAGAAAATAATAAGGCGGTTATAGAAAAGGCACTAAAACGTACATTTAGTCCTGAATTTTTGAATAGAATTGATGATGTGGTTATTTTTAATTCACTCACCCGTGAAAATATCTTTGAAATTATTGACATACTTATGAAGGGGGTTATGAAAAGATTAGTTAACCTAGGATTTACTATGGAACTCAGCTCGCAGGCCAAAGACTTCATTGCTGATAAGGGTTATGATTCTCAGTTTGGAGCTAGACCTTTACATAGAGCAATCCAAAAATACCTAGAAGATCCTCTAGCCGAAGAAATTTTAAACATGATGGTTAAAGCAGGTGATACCCTCATAGCTGATTTAGATGAAAAGAAAGAGAAAATAATATTTAGCTTAAAAGTTGAAGAGCAAAAAGAAGAAGAAACTTCAAAAGCTTAATTTTAAATTACAATCCATTTAGCCATCCATTCATTGGATGGCTTTTTTGTAAATAGCATATATTATTATTACTGTTATTTTATTTTTTTGTTGATTGGAGTTTTTTATTTGATTTTTGTAAAAATGATAAAAAAAATAATTGCCATCGATGGGTGGTCAGCCTGCGGAAAAAGTACCCTTGCTAAGCAATTGGCAAATAAATTAGGATATGTATATATTGACAGTGGAGCAATGTATCGGGCAATTACATTGTTTTTTTTGCGACAAAATATTAATTTATCAAATGCTGCTGAAGTATTAGAAGCCTTAAGAAATATCAATATTGATTTTCGACTCAATACTGATTCTCAGCATTCAGATATTTATCTCAATGGTGAGAATATAGAAGATTTGATCCGAGATCTTTCAGTTGCAGGAAAAGTAAGTGATATAGCTGCAATAGCTGCAGTTAGGACTTTTGCAGTTGCTCAACAACAAAAAATGGGCAATAACAAAGGCATAGTTATGGATGGCAGAGATATTGGTACTACCGTTTTTCCTAATGCTGAAATAAAGCTTTTCATGACCGCAGATAGTGCTATAAGAGTGGAGAGAAGATTAAAGGAATTATCTCCAAAAAATCCACATATCACAATGGAAGAAGTGAAAAAAAATTTAGAAAATAGAGACCATCTAGATTCAACAAGAGAAATTAGTCCTTTAAGAAAAGCAGCAGATGCTATTGTACTAGATAATACTCATCTTACCATGGATGAGCAGTTGGAATTTGCTCTTCGATTGATTTGATCGTTTTTTTAAAATCTCTAGACATCAAATTCATTCATAATTTCTTCTATAGTTTTTTTTGTCGAGTAGAATGAGATTAACTTAATAATTACATTTTCTACCATTGTGTCTGGACAACTAGCACCACTTGTCAACAATATTTTAATTGGATTCTTATTGACTAGAAAGTCAGTTGACGTTGTATTTTGTTTTTTATGAAAATTATAATGTTCAACCGATGATTGAGACATAATTCTATGTTCTCCATCAATAAAATAAGTAGGTAGTTTTTCCTCACATAATTCAACCAAATGGGAGGTATTACTGCTATTATATCCTCCAACAACAATTGCTAGATCAGCTGGTTGCTTTAATAATCCATAAACAGCTGATTGATTGTCATTGGTTGCATAACAAAGGGTATCTCGAGTCTCAGCAAATCTTTCACTAATGGTATCTTCATTTAACTGATAGTGGTTTATCATTAACTCTTTTAGGTAATCTGCAATAGCCTGTGTATCGCTGGCAAGCATCGTAGTTTGATTTACCACTCCAAATCTTTGAAGGTCCTTTTGAACATCAAAGCCATCAGAATATCTACCAGAAAATTCAGTGTAAAAATCACTTATATTTCTTTCTCCTGTAATATATTTACCTAATAAAATAGTTTCCTTCATATCATTGACCACAATAGTAGGAGTATTGAATGCTGCGTGTGAAAAAGTAGCTCTTGTTTCTTCATGGGTTGGTTTTCCATGGATAATAACACTGTATTGCTTTTGAGCAATCTGTTCACTACGATTCCAAACTTTTTCTACAAAAGGGCAGGTGGTATTGTACTGCTCTGTTTTAATACCAATATCTTTTAAAATTTTTTCTATTGCTAAAGTTGTTCCAAATGCAGGAATAATAACTACATCATCGCTGGTGATTGATTCGAAAGGAATAATTTGCTTTCCATTGGTATCCTGTATAAAATGAATACCCCTTTGTTTTAAATCTGCATTAACCTGTGGGTTATGAATCATTTCACTTAATAAGAAAATTCTTTTACCAGGGTTCTCATCAATCGTTCTAAAGGCAATATCTATCGCATTCTCTACTCCAAAGCACAGTCCAAAATGACGAGAAAGGAAAATTTGAATAGGACCAAAATCGAGTAGGGTAGGACTAAAATCTTTCTTCATTTTATCCTTTACTTTTCGACTATTTTTAACAGCAGCTATTAAATTACTTCTATAAATTGCTGGCACATTGAATTGTTTCATAATGATTGCTATAACGGATTCAAAGATACAATGTTGTAGTCTATTTTTGTGGGGATGATTTATCAAAAATCCATCTTACTTTAGAGTATTATTTTGTAATAAAGTTTAAAATAAGGATTATTAAAGATGGTATTTTTAAATTATAATTAATTTCACCTTTCCATCAAATCAAAGTTTTTCTATTATGATATTTAAAAAAGCAGACTGGATCAATAATACGGATGTATATGAGGTGAATATTCGTCAATATAGTGAGGAAGGAACTTTTAATGCTTTCGATAGGGAATTACCTAGATTAAAAGATATGGGAGTATCTACCTTGTGGTTCATGCCAATTACACCGATTTCTCAAAAACATAAGAAAGGTACAATGGGTAGTCCTTATGCCTGTAGTGATTATATCTCTATCAATCCTGAATTTGGTAATTTGGATGATTTTAAATCAACAGTAAAAATTGCGCATGACCTTGGATTTAAAATTATTATTGACTGGGTTGCAAATCATACGGGATGGGATCATGTATGGACAATAACTCATCCTGAATATTATAAAAAAGACAATGAAACTGGAGATTTTAAAATTGCTAGTGGCATGGATGATATCATTGAATTGGATTATGATAATTCAAACCTAAGAGAAGCAATGATTGATTCAATGAAATATTGGATTACTGAATGTGATATTGATGGATTTCGTTGCGATTTGGCTTTTTGGGTTAGACTGGATTTTTGGATGGAAGCAAGAACTGAGCTTGAAAAAACCAAGACTTTGTTTTGGTTAGCTGAAAGCGACCCCTTAGAAAATCCAGATTATTACAATGCTTTTGATGCATGTTATACTTGGACATGGATGCATCAAACAGCTGATTTTTATAAGAACAATCAAAATAAAAATATATTAGATGGCGTATTAAATCGCTACAATCTAAATGGGAATAAGGAAAATATTAAATTGTGGTTTACCTCTAACCATGATGAAAATAGTTGGAATGGAACTGAATTTGAAAAATATGGAGAAGCAGCGAAAGCCTTTGCTGTTCATAGTTTTACATGGGAGGGGATACCATTAATTTATAGTGGCCAAGAGTTGCCTAATTTGAAAAGATTACAATTTTTTGAAAAAGATGCTATTGATTGGACTAGAAAATTTGAATTGCATGATTTTTATAAAACCTTGTTGAAACTTAGAAAAAATAATCCTGCTCTTAGAGCAGGTGATGTAGAATCAATCACTAATATTTTGCATACAAATTGTGAAAATAACGTTCTAGCATTTCTTCGAAAAAATGGTGAGTATCAAGTATTGGTACTAATAAATTTTAGTAGTCAGTTAGTTGAATTCTCTTTAATGGATGAAAACTTAGGAGGTAGTTTTAAAGATATTTTTGAAGAAAGAAATTTTGATTTTACAGAAATTAAATCATTTGAACTTCGCCCTTGGGCTTATAAGGTTTTTGAAAAATATTTTTTTTAGTAATAATAATATTAAAATTAAAAAGGCGCATTGAATCCAACGCGCCTTTTTAATTTATAATAATATTTTAATCCAGTGTTATCGGATAATCGTATAATCCGTCATAACCAGGATAGAATCCACTAATAGTGATTGTCTTAACATTATTCAATGCCTTGGTTAAATCATCGATCGTTTTGATATCAGTATCATCAACTTTAACAATAATAAATCCATCTCTCATTCTTGTTTGATCACTTAAGGCACCATCAGTAATTTTTTTCACCACTACACCTCCAGGTACACCATATTCTTTTGCCTTGTTGGCAGTTAAGGTAATAAATTCAGCTCCCAGTTTTGTCATTGCTGAATTATCACTCTTTACCAAGTCAAAATTCCCTGCTTTGTTTTTTAATGTGGCCACAATGGTTTTGTCTAAACCATTTCTTGAATATACCACAGTAACTTTATCACTTGGTTTATATCTAGTCACCAATTCCTGTAATTCAGAAGGAAGTGTTACAGCCACTCCGTTAACCGACTTAATGATATCTCCCTTTTTTAATCCAGCATCGAAAGCTCCGCTATTAGCAGATACTTCAGTGATTACTAATCCATCACCTTTGAATTTTAAGTTCATTCTTGCTTTTACTTCTTCCGATATATCATTGGTATTGACTGTAGCAACACCCAAATAACCTCTTTGAACATTGCCATACTTGACAAGGTCATCTACAACTTTTTTCACTATGTTAACAGGAATTGCATATGAATAACCAGAATAATATCCTGTAGGTGAAGCTATAGCTGAATTAATACCAATTAACATTCCATTGGTATTGATGAGTGCTCCACCACTATTACCCTGATTAACGGCAGCATCTGTTTGAATAAATGATTCTACAGGCGAGTTAGTCTTGGTGCCTTTATTTAATCCAAGGCTTCTTGCCTTTGCACTTACAATACCAGCGGTAACGGTAGTTTCTAAATTTAAAGGATATCCCAAAGCCAATACCCATTGACCTATTTTTACTTCATCGGAATTTCCATAAAGTAAAAATGGCAGTCCTGCTTCTTCTATTTTTATAACCGCAAGATCGTATGCTGCATCTGTGCCAATTACTTTTGCTTTATATGATTTTTTATTACTTAAAGTAACATCTAATTCATCCGCATTTTCTACAACATGATTATTGGTAACAATATATCCATCTGCACTGATAATTACTCCTGAACCTGATGCCTTTTGTTCTGGAATATAACCTCTTTGATTTCCAAAAAATTGTTCCATAATGTCATCTCCAAAATAATCACTAAAAGGATTTTTAGGACGCTGATTTTTTGGTAAATTATTATTTATTTGCTTCGCATTAGTTTTAGTTTTAATATGAACAACCGTTGGCAAAGCAGCAGCAGCCGATTGAGTAAAATCTACAGCCCCTGGAGGAATGGCAGTGTTATCTATTTGCTTTGCTAATTTGTAATTAGAAGGTATTACTCCAGCTTCTTGACCTCCATAAGTATGGGAATTTTGTAAATACTTATTGTAAGTAAGCATTACCCCAAAAGCGGTAACAGCGCTAATAGCTACTGTTAAGAAAACTTGTTTAAACTTCATAATTAATAAAATTTTATTCTGTAAAATATTTAAAATGATCAATTTTCGTGCCTTTTAATACAAAGTAATGCTGGTTTTCAAAAATACAAATTAAGCTTAATCACCTTTAACAATTTATTAGGAGGGAAAAAGACAAATAAAATTACAATTTAATCAAAAAATTCAACGTGTCAATTCCATCTGCATAATCACCCAATCCAGGTTGCTGTGCCATTCCAAAAGGAATATCAAGTCCAACAATGCATTGAATTTCCTGATGATCCTTTAACTTCTCTACTAAAGTATCTTTATTAACATAAAAGCTATAGTTTAGTTGACTAATTGGTGAAAAAAATGAATCATTTTCAACCAATAAAGTACTTTCATTGGTCATATAATATCGATTATTCATTAGTTGAATGGATAAGTTATAATCGTAGTTGTTTTTATATTTATGATGATCAGAAAAATATTTATATTGATAAAATGACTGTAATAGAGGCAAGAAATCATATTGTTCAGGAATATAAATTTTAGTGACATTTCTACATCCCAATCCAAAAAATACATGGATATCATCTGACAATTTTTCCAGTTTGTCTTTTGTTTCGGAACCATCAAGAATAGCTATTGAAGTCCTATTTTTACGAATAATACTTGGGTATTTTGAGAAATATTGCTCAAAATAACGTGCACTATTATTACTTCCAGTAGCAATATAGGCATCGCAGCCTTTCAGTAAAATAGCAAATTGTACATACTGTTTCATTTTACTATTCCATTCATACATCTTCTGTACTAAATGTTTAAGAAGTTGATTGTCTTTTTCGGATAATTTAATAGTTTGATAATGACCACTAACAAACACAGACAAAAAATCGTGAAAACCAACCATTGGAATATTACCAGCCATCACAATTCCTATATTTTTAGGTTTTGTTGGATCCATTATTTGATAACCATTGACCCAATTGACTAGATCTTTTTCTCCTAAATAACGTTCAATAATATTATTAATAGATAAATCTATGAATTCGAGCGTAAACCAACCATTGTGAATAGAGGCAGTCTTCTTTACCAGTTGCCATTCCTCAGGATTAGCAATTAAATATTCTTTGAGTTTAATTAATATCTCAATTCGATTTTGTAATTTCATACTTATCTGCTTAATTTTGTATACGAATTTCGCATTAACTTAACTCTAAATCAAAACAAATGGCTATTAAAATAACTGATGAATGTATTAATTGTGGTGCATGCGAGCCTGAATGCCCTAATAATGCAATTTATGAGGGTGGTGTTGAATGGGCCATCGCTGATGGTACCACTGTAAAAGGTTCTTTCACACTTCTTGATGGATCAGCTGTTGATGCTGACCAAAGAAATACGCCCGTAAGTGCTGATACCTACTATATTACACCAAATAAATGTACAGAGTGTCAGGGATTTCATGAAGAACCACAATGTGCAGCTGTTTGTCCAGTTGATTGTTGTGTTCCTGATGATTTGTATAAAGAAACAGTGGATGATTTGATGGCTAAAAAAGCTAAATTGCATATTTAATATTATTAT
>CAMBTV010000083.1 GCA_945870835.1 Chitinophaga pinensis | reverse complement strand
TTAAGTGTGAGGAGGCACTCTACTTTACCGCAAATAACCAGGCATTGGTTACTTTGGGAATTAAGCCTACCCATCCTAATACAGGATATGGCTATATTCAATACGAGCCACAATCTATAAGTGACAATGTATTTAAGGTGAAAACTTTTACCGAAAAACCAGATAAAGAGTTAGCAAAAACTTTTATTTCTAGCGGTGACTTTTTGTGGAATGCGGGAATTTTTGTTTGGCAGATTAAAAATATTCTTCAAGCATTTGAAACATTTTTACCTGAGCTACATGAGGTTTTCGATGCTGAAAAAGATAATTTTAATACACCTGCTGAGAAAGAAGCGATTGAAAGAATCTATCCTCAATGTGTTAATATTTCCATCGATTATGGTGTAATGGAAAAAGCAAACAATGTATATATTATTCCTTCTTCTTTTGGCTGGAGTGATCTAGGAACATGGGCTAGCGCATATGATAATCTTGAAAAGGATTATTTTGAAAATGCGGTGGCTGGAAGCAATGTAATGATTATAGATGCTACTAAAAATATCATTCACGCCAATAACAAAAAATTAGTACTCGTTCAAGGCCTTGATGATTTTATTGTAGTGGATACGGAAGATGTATTACTAATATGTAAAAAGGACAAAGAACAAGCAATCAAAGAATACGTTGCAGAGGTAAAGAGAAATAAGGGAGAAAAATATCTTTAGTAAATTTTATTAAAAAATTACTAGCATTCAATAGGGGCTCTTCTGACTATTTAAATTCAATAAAATTGACTCCTTCAATTCAAAGTAAACTTCCAAAAGTAGGCACTACTATTTTTACTCAGATGAGTTCGCTTGCTGCTCAATACAATGCGATTAATTTGGGTCAAGGATTTCCTGATTTTATGATGAGCGAGGAGTTGATGGATTTAGTAAATACGGCCATGCGACAAGGTCATAATCAATACGTTCACATGAACGGCTTGCCTGTATTACGGGAACGAATAGCCGAAAAATCAGAAAAAATTTACGGCACCAAGCTAAATCCTGAAACAGACATTACCGTTACACCTGGCGGAACCTATGCGATTTTCACTGCACTAACAACCGTATTGCGACCTGGTGACGAAGTGATTGTATTTGAGCCTTCTTACGATAGTTATGTTCCGAACATAGAAACCAATGGAGCAATACCCATTTTAATTCCGCTCGTTTATCCTGACTATTCAATAGACTGGGATTTGGTAAAGCAAAAGCTTTCGCCGAAAACAAAAATGATTATGCTCAATTCGCCGCACAATCCGACGGGTAGTATTTTGAGTAAAAATGATATTGAACAATTGCGCACGCTAGTAAAAAATACCAATATTTTTATTTTAAGTGATGAAGTTTATGAGCATTTAATATTTGATGATAAGCAGCACGAAAGTATGTTGCGTTACCCTGATTTACTTGAAAGAAGTTTTGTATGTTTTTCATTTGGTAAAACCTATCACTGCACTGGCTGGAAAATGGGTTACTGTATAGCACCCGCTTCAATGATGAGGGAGTTTAGAAAAATTCATCAGTACAATTGTTTTTCATGCCATAGTCCGGTACAATTTGCTATAGCAGAATATTTGCAGCAAGAAGAACCGTATCTACAGTTAGGAAAACAGCTACAGAAAAAACGCGATTACTTTCAACAGATGATGCAACAAACTAAATTTAAAGCCTTGCCCTCTTATGGAAGTTATTTTCAATTGTATAGTTATGATCAAATTACCGAGGAGAGTGAAATGGACTTTGCAATAAGGCTAACAAAAGATGCTGGTGTAGCCTCTATTCCCGCCTCAGCATTTTATGTTAATAAAGAGGAAAATAAAGTATTGCGCTTTTGCTTTGCAAAAAATGAAGCAACGTTGGAAGCTGCAGTAAATCGATTGGTCGCGGCTTTTCAATAATCTTTTTTAAAAATTTATAATTTCGGCCAATCCTTTCAATTCAAATAAGTAGGCTTGTAATAGTCATACTGATATCATAATTCAAAAAAATCGCTTGATAGAAAAAGTTTTTAAGAGAAGTCAAATGAAAGAGCTGGTTTATCATACCCATGTGCCTATATTGTATATTCATGAATAGCACTAATTATTAATTGGGTGGTTTTAAAATGATTGATATATGTTACGGGATAGACCCATTAAAAAACCAGAATATTATTATCCTGGTTTTTTAATGAAATGCATTTATATGGTAGGCTATTAAAACTCTGCACTTTTAGGATATCTAGGAAAAGGAATAACATCTCTGATATTTCCCATGCCCGTTACAAACTGAACCAATCTTTCAAATCCTAATCCAAAGCCTGCGTGCGGACAAGAGCCAAAACGTCTAGTGTCAAGATACCAGTTTAGTTCCTCCGCTGGAATTTTCATTTCATTCATTCTTTCTGTCAATTTATCTAATCTTTCTTCTCTTTGAGATCCACCAACGATTTCGCCAATGCCAGGAGCTAAAATGTCCATCGCTGCTACTGTCTTGCCATCCTCATTCATACGCATGTAGAATGACTTGATATCTTTTGGATAATTGGTTAATATAACCGGCTTTTTAAAATGTTTTTCAACCAAATATCTTTCGTGTTCACTTTGCAAGTCTGCACCCCATCCTTCTATTAGATATTGAAATTTCTTTTTCTTATTGTGATTGCTTTCTTTTAAAATCTCAATCGCTTCTGTATAGGTTAAACGCTCAAAATTATTATTAACCACAAAATCTAACTTTTCCATCAGCGTCATCTCATTTCTTTCATTCTGCGGTTTTTGCTTCTCTTCTTCTTCCAATCGCTGAGCTAAAAACTCAATATCTTCTTTGTTGTGATCAATGGCATATTTTATTACATATTTGATAAACTCTTCTGCAAGATTCATGTTGTCTTCCAAGTCATTGAATGCCACTTCAGGTTCAATCATCCAAAACTCAGCCAAATGTCTGGTGGTATTACTGTTCTCAGCCCGGAAAGTAGGGCCAAAAGTATAAATATCACTGAATGCCATTGCGGCCAATTCGCCTTCTAGTTGTCCACTTACCGTTAAGTTGGTACTGCGCCCAAAAAAATCTTCTTTGAAATTGATTGACCCATCCTCATTTTTAGGAGCGGTTCCATCAAGCGGAAAAGTTGTTACTTTAAACATTTCTCCAGCACCTTCTGCATCACTAGCAGTAATAATTGGTGTGTGCAAGTATACAAATCCTTTGTCATTGAAAAATTTATGTACAGCAAAAGCAAGGGAATGCCTAACTCTAAAAACCGAGCCAAAAGTATTGGTCTTAAATCTTAGGTGAGCAATTTCTCTTAAAAACTCAAGACTATGTTTTTTAGGTTGAAGAGGGAATTTTTCTGCATCGCTATCTCCTAGTATTTCAATTGAACTTGCTTTTAATTCTACCTTTTGCCCTTTACCCAAAGAAGCAATTACTTCACCTGACACTTTTATACAGGCGCCAGTAGTTAGACGCCTTAAAGTTGATTCATCAAAATCACCTAGACTTGCCACAACTTGTAAATTATTATTGGTACTGCCATCATTCAAGGCGATAAACTGGCTATTGCGAAAGGTACGAACCCAACCCATTACCGTAGCTTGGTAGTTGGCCGATTCATTTGAAAGTAGTTCTTTAATCCTTACTCTTTTATTAAACATATGCCTGAATTTTAGGACTGCAAAGATAACTAGCATTTTTATATTCAATAGCGGATAAAAGATTTTATAAAACGGAGTGGGGGAATTATTGGAAGGTTAATCCACGACAAATGCCCTGGAGGCTGGATTCATTAAATAATTTATCGGCAATTCCAACTGCTTCGGTAGAAAATTATACTATTTAGCAATTAAGATAGCAAGACCAATCTTTCCCTTCAATGGAGGTACAAAAAAGATACTTTCGACTTTAAAACACATAATTTTTGAGCAGTTCCTAATGATTGAATTAATGAAAAAAAGCTATTGGGTACTGTTTTTTAGAAAGTAATTTAAATTTTAAAACAAAAAACTGCATTTTTTAAGAAAAACTGCGTAATATTGTCACGGAATATTGCTGATAAGGTCTTTCCTATCGATCACTTCGTCAGACGGTCACATTCCATTAACTATAATTCTCAATTACATTTTCAGATTTTAAGACTAGGTTTTTTGAAAAAAATCATTTTCACTTTTTTATGTACGACATTTCACAACTGAACGACATGGTTGTTCCTGAGTTGCAGGATATTGCAGAGCAACTTAACATTCCAAATTATAAAAAAATAGACAAGCAGGAACTTATTAATAAAATCCTGGATAACCAATCCATTATGAGTGCAGAAACCAAAGGAAATCAAGACGAAAAACCCAAGCGCAAGAGAACTATAAAAGTTACTTCCGCTATTGCTAAAGAAGAGTTGGGTGAAATAGAGAGAGCTGAACCTAAACCATCCAAAAAATTTGATACTCCCCTAGACAAAAGAAAGGCAATCAAAATAGTTGAACAAGAAACTGAAGATGAAGAAGATTTGCAACCCATAACTGATGAGCAAACAACTGTACCTGCTGCAATAGCCTCTTTATTGCAGGAGGAAGATATTCAGCAACAACAACCTGAATTGCAACAAACTGATAGTGCTCAACAGTCCTCCAATCAAAATAAGCAATACCAGCAACGCAGAGACACCCAGGTATTCAACATAGAATTTGATGGCATTATTTTAGGAGAAGGTGTTCTAGAAATGATGCCTGATGGATACGGCTTTTTAAGAAGTAGTGACTATAATTATTTATCATCTCCAGATGATGTGTATGTTTCTCCATCACAAATAAAATTATTTGGTTTAAAAACAGGAGATACAGTCTATGGTTCAGTTCGTCCTCCAAAAGATGGCGAAAAATATTTTGCTTTGTTAAAAGTAGAGACGATCAATGGTAAAAGTCCAGATGAAGTGAGAGATCGTGTTCCATTTGATTACCTCACACCTTTGTTTCCTTTTGAAAAATTAAATCTAACAACTTCTTCCAGTAATTATAGTACTAGGATAATGGATTTATTTACTCCGATTGGTAAGGGCCAGCGTGGATTGATTGTTGCCCAACCAAAAACGGGTAAAACAATGTTGTTGAAAGAATTGGCGAATGCAATTGCTGAAAATCACCCCGAGTGCTATTTGATTATTGTATTGGTAGACGAAAGACCGGAAGAGGTTACCGATATGGAACGCAGTGTGAAAGCGGAGGTTATTGCTTCTACATTTGATGAGCCTGCAGAAAAGCACGTAAAGGTTTCTACTATTGCATTACAAAAAGCAAAGCGTTTAGTAGAGTGTGGTCATGATGTGGTGATATTACTCGATAGCATTACTCGTTTGGCAAGAGCTCATAATACCGTTGCCCCATCAAGTGGAAAAGTATTGAGTGGTGGTGTGGAAGCAAATGCAATGCAAAAACCAAAACAGTTTTTTGGAGCAGCTCGTAAAATAGAATTCGGCGGATCATTAACTATCATTGCTACTGCACTAGTTGATACTGGAAGTAAAATGGATGAGGTGATTTTTGAAGAATTTAAGGGTACAGGTAATATGGAATTACAGCTTGATAGAAGACTTTCTAACCGTCGTATTTACCCGGCTATCGATATTGTTGCGTCGTCTACTCGTAGAGATGATTTATTGCTAGACAAGGAAACATTCCAGAGAATGTGGGTATTGCGAAAGCATATGGCAGATATGAACCCAGAAGAGGCATTGAATACTTTATTGAAGAACATGAAGGGAACAAAAGACAATGCAGAGTTCCTAACTTCAATGAATGGATAATTAAATAAACTTATCAAAATAGAAATTGTGAAAGCTGCTGAAAAATTCAGCAGCTTTTTTTGTTAGTATATTTACTTTTAATTAAAAAAATAGTAAGCGAATTCAAATTAATGGCAGTTCAAAAAATTAATATAGAGCAATTTCTTCAGCTGTCGGCTGAGTATACGTTAATTGATGTGAGAAGTCCGGGTGAATATACGCATGCACATATTCCAGGTGCATTGAGCCTTCCATTATTTACTGATGAAGAAAGGAAAGTAGTGGGTACTGCTTACAAACAACAAAGTAGAGAAATTGCTATTAAAATCGGCTTGGATTATTTTGGAATTAAAATGCGAGGGATGGTGGAGCAGGTTGAAAATATGCTGACTCAAAAAAAAAATAAGAAAGGAAATAAAGAATCATTTTCTCATAAGACAGTTTTGGTTCATTGCTGGAGAGGAGGAATGCGAAGTGCGGGAGTAGCTTGGTTATTGGATCTTTATGGATTTAAAGTATATACCTTGGGAGGAGGATACAAAATGTATCGCCAATGGGCTAGAGATCAGTTTGAAAAAAACTACGACTTCAATATAATTGGTGGGTATACAGGCACTGGCAAGACATTGCTTTTACATGAATTAAGGCGTATTGGAAATTCGGTAATCGATTTGGAAGCACTCGCATGTCATAAGGGATCAGCATTTGGGGCATTGGGTGAAAATCCACAACCGTCTCAGGAAATGTTTGAAAATTTGCTTGCTGTAGAACTTTCTTCCATCACTCATCCAATAAATAATCAAGATTTTAATTCTTTAACTAAGCCTAAAGTTATTTATATCGAAGACGAAAGTCAACGAATAGGACTTATAAATATTCCAAGTACTCTTTGGGTGAGCATGCGTAAAAGTAAGTTAACCTTTATCAATATTCCTTTTGAGGAAAGATTAAATTATCTAACAACAGAGTATGGGATATTTGAAAATGAAAAATTAGTGAACGCGATTATCAGAATTCAAAAAAGATTAGGTGGCTTGGAAACAAAATTGGCTATTAATTTTTTATTAGAAAAAAATCATAAGGAATGTTTTAGAATACTTTTAAAATATTATGATAAGTATTATGAAAAAGGTCTTCACAACAGAGAGTCGTTAGCTGATTTATTGACTACCGTTTCATTTGATGATCTAGCCATTGAAAACATAGCAAAATCAGTAATGGATATGAAGCAATCGCCTGATAATAAAAGTGAAGACTGACTATAAAAAATACTATTACAAAAAATTATTATGGAAAACATTCAACTGGATTCAATAAAACTTACTCAATATTCTCATGGAGCAGGATGTGGTTGTAAAATAGCACCTAAAATTTTGGATGAAATTTTAGCAAGTAATATTACTAATCCCGACAACGATAAATTAATAGTTGGTAATCATAGCAAAGACGATGCGGCAGTGTATGATCTTGGAAATGGATCAGCATTAATATCTACTACAGATTTTTTTATGCCGATAGTGGACGACCCTTATGAATTTGGCAGAATTGCTTCTGCTAATGCCATCAGTGATGTTTACGCCATGGGCGGAAAGCCTATTTTAGCCATCGCTATTTTAGGGTGGCCTATTAATATTTTGCCTCCTGCTATTGCTCAAAAAGTGATTGAAGGAAGCAGGAGTATTTGCAAAGAAGCTGGTATTCCGCTGGCGGGTGGTCATAGTATTGATTCTCCTGAACCTATATTTGGATTGGCTGTAAATGGTTTAGTTGGTATTAAAAATATCAAGCAAAATAACCTTGCAAAGGAGGGGGATATTTTATTTTTAACTAAACCATTGGGCGTAGGTATTTTGACAACTGCTGAAAAAAAAGGGATCCTGTTGGAGCAACATAAAGGCTTAGCAGCAAATCAAATGATGCAATTAAATTCAGTGGGTGAAGCGCTTGGAAAAATTGAAGGAGTATCTGCAATGACCGATGTAACAGGATTTGGCCTTTTAGGTCATCTAGTAGAAATGGCTGAAGGGAGTGGATTAAGTGCTGAAATTGATTTTAAAAATATCCCGGTTATTATCAGTGACCTTTCAAATTACCTAGATCAAAAGTCGGTACCAGGAGGAACTATAAGAAATTGGGACAGCTATGGCAAAAAAATCGGACCACTTACATCCTATCAGCAATCAGTATTAGCAGATCCTCAAACTAGTGGCGGATTATTGATAGCGGTAAATCCAAATGCAGTGGAGGAGGTGAAAAATATTTTACAACTTCATTCATTGGAATCGTTTACTCGTCCAGTTGGTGTTTTAGTTAAGCAAAACCAAACCATAGTGAAAGTAAAAAGCGAATAAAAACAAATTTACTTTAGCAAAAAATCTTTTTATTGACTTAAGGGCATTACAACAATTGGTCAATTTTTGCGGAAAGTTTCCGATCTTTTTCAGTTACTACATTTCCAGCATCATGCGTACTTAACCATATTTCTACCTGGTTATAAACATTGGTCCAAAGAGGATGATGATTCATCTTTTCAGCTTCTATTGCTACACGGGTCATAAATCCAAATGCCTCTGAAAAATTATGAAACGTAAATTTTTTATAAAGGGTGTTGTTTTTTTCTTCCCACATAATGATTGAAAATTAGTTTTAAATAAAAAAGCAAAGCTTAAAAAGTGATTCAGCTTATTAAAAAATTAGGTGCTGCTTATTTTTAATTTTTTCGTTCGTCATTTCGTTCACTAGCTGAACCCCCGGAATAGATTTGATAGATTTCATTAAAGTTTTTAACTCTTCTGCTGCAATAAATTCACCCTTGATTAACCAAACAAAATCAAGATGTTTGAACTCGGGCAGAAGATACTCACCATCAAACTGATTATTATATAGATAATGCGTAATAGAAGTGGAAGGAACAGCGTATTCATAAATAGAAAAAAAATACTTTCGTTGCTGTTTGCTTAATTCTATTTCAATGCCGTTGTTCACTCTAAAATTAAAACCAAAAATTTGGTTCAAATGCCAACTAAAAAGATAGTCTTTGATAGGCGCCACAATTCCTAAAAGAACAGCATTTTCAAAAAATTCTTGAGCAATACTTTCATTGTCAATTTTAAGTTTCATATGAATGATCCTTATAAGTTATAGATATTATGCTATTAAGCAAATACATTTTAAATTAAAAAACAACATCAAAAAATATTTCTTTATTTCCTCTCTTTACTTTTACTTTAGCAGCTTCTCCTTTTGAAAATTTATTCAAGGTACCCATGTAAGATTGCATATCTGAAAAAGTATAATTACCAATTTGCAAAATAATATCTCCCGCTATTATACCGATCTTTTGAGCTAATTTACCATCCGTAACACCATCTGCTCTGATACCTTCACCACTATAGGTGTAATCTGGCATGATGCCTAGGGAGACTTTAAAACTACTCTTAGAGCTCATAGGAATTTCCCTAGTTTTAGTAAAGGGCAATTGCCCTTTGTTATTTGCTTTTTCAATTATACTAGCAATAAATTTTATTATTTGTAGCTCACCGCCAAAATTAATTTTATTTGCATCATCAGAAGGTTTGTGATAATCACTGTGGGTACCGGTGAAGAAAAATAATACAGGAATTCCTTTTCTATAAAAAGAACTATGATCACTTGGACCAGTTCCGCTACTGTCTTTTGTAATGTTAAAAAATGGATCCTTTTGTGTCAGCAGGCTTTCCCATTGTGGAGAAGTACCATAGCCCCCAATGTTTAATCCTTTTGTACTGTCTTTGAGCCTTCCAATCATATCCATGTTAATCATGTAATTGATTTTGGAAAAATCGATGGTTGGATTTTCGGTAAAATATTTTGAACCAAATAAGCCTAATTCTTCACCAGAAAAAGCGATAAAAAGATAGTTGTTGTTTTTAATTTTTTTATTCCCCTTCAGTAATTTACTTACTTCAATGAGTGCCCCAGTTCCACTCGCATTATCATCCGCCCCATTGTGAATTTCAGGAACGGTTCCTGCAAAAAGTGAATTGTGATCTTCTCCATAACCTAAGTGATCGAAATGGGCCCCAATGACTATGGTGGTAGGTGCATTGTTATTGATATATCCAACTACATTATGGCCAATCCTTTTTTTATTGTCAATTGTAATTTTCAATTTTATATCTAGTGTAGCCGTTTCGTCGACAAGATATTTTTTTTGTGCAGCCTTGGTTAAATAGATGATAGGAATTTTTGCAGTGCCAGATTTTACTTTTGGTTCAAATTTTAATTCATCTTTAGTTGAAGTACTGTTAAAAATAAAAAACGCATTGGCTCCTTTATTTGCAGCTTCAGTCACTTTTGATTGAATGCTTTCCATTAAATCTGTATGCGGATTTTTCTTAATCGCTTCTATTAATTCTTTGATATCAAAAAACCAGGGACTAGCATTTTCTTGAAGTGCAACAGAGGTTGCGGCTTCCAAGGATACATTAGGACTGATGGAAAATGGAAAATAATCTTGATTAACTATTAGATCATTCCCATTGATAATTAAATGCGAAGAAGGATTTAATTCATTCCCATCATTTACCTCAAAGTCTTGAAGCCAAGTTTCATTTTCACCCTTTGGTGATAATCCAGCCTTTTCAAATTCTTTACTGATATATTCATACGCTAACTTTTCACCTTTGGTGCCGGTTCTTCTACCCTCTAATTGATCATCCGCTAAATAAGTTACGTGTTTTTCAAGATTTGACAAAGTCAACTTATCTGCCTTTTTTAGTTTTTGTGCACTAGCAAAATGAAATGAAATTAATAATAGCCAAAAGAGTTGTTTCATGTGTTGGTTTTATTGAGAGTACGAAGTTAGTTCAGTCGGGGACTAATATGGTAACCAACTTGTAAATTATTTTTATGAAGGTCAAAAGGGAATAAAAATTTTTAAATCATGGTTTGTATAAATCTTTTTTGAAATTCTTAATAAAGAGCAATCAACTATTACGTTCTCATGGGATAGGTTGGCCTTTATTTCGAAACTCTGTTTTACTCCTATTTTGGGGGTTACTTTTTTACTACATTTAGCTAGTTTCTTATTTCGTAACCATATACCATTGATAGGGGGTATTTTTGTATTTCATAAATTTATCAGTTGGCTGCTTAATTTCTATTTTGAATAAAAACATTAACATAGCATTGGTTGGAAATCCCAATAGTGGTAAGAGTTCTCTATTTAATGCTTTGACAGGTTTAAATCAGCAGGTAGGTAATTTTCCTGGGGTCACGGTAGATAAAAAAACTGGGCAATGTCAGATAAGTGAAAATCTTACTGCAACATTAATCGATCTTCCTGGCACCTACAGCCTCTATCCAAAGAGGTCAGATGAGTGGGTGGCTTATAAGGTTTTACTTCAGCAAGATGAAGATATCAAGCCCGACATGGTAGTGTTGGTAGCAGATGCTAGCAACTTGAAAAGGAACCCATTGTTTTGCTCCCAGATTATTGATTTAAAAATTCCAGTGGTAATGGCATTGTCCATGACTGACCTGGCTAAGAATAAGGGGACAGAAATTGATATCAGTGGATTGGAAAGAGAATTAGGGGTGCAAGTAGTTAATATCAATCCTAGAAAAAACAAGGGAATTCCTGCATTGAAAAAAGTAATTGAGCAAACTTTTATCTCCAATTTTATTTCTCCTCGCGAGTTTATAGATAATGCGTCTTTGGCAGAAAAACCGGTAGACGAATTGAAGTCTTTACTGCCTGGAATAAGTGATTATACCGCGTTGCATTATCTTATCAACCATAGCCATTTTAAGTTAGAAGAGGGTTTACAAAAGAAAATATTGGCAATTGAAGAGGGCAGTGGTTTTAATCCAACTAAATCACAGGCAGAGGAAATAATGCAACGCTACAGTCGTATCAAATACATTATGAATCAAACTGTGGTGGAAGCTGACCCTTTGCAGCGAACCATTTTTACAGAAAAACTCGATAATATTTTATTGCATAGAAAATGGGGGTACTTGATACTACTGGCTGTTTTATTTTTACTATTTCAAAGTGTATATTGGATTGCCCAATTTCCAATGGATGCCATCGAGTGGAGCTTTAGTAAATTGAGTGGAACACTAGGTGATATCTTACCAGCCGCATGGTGGAGCGATTTGTTAATTAATGGAGTAGTGGCGGGCTTGAGCGGCATCATTATTTTTATTCCTCAGATAATGATTTTGTTTGGTCTAATTACGTTGTTAGAAGATACTGGTTATATGGCACGTATTAGTTTTCTTACTGATAAACTAATGCGCAGCGTAGGACTAAATGGAAAAAGTGTGATGCCGATGATTAGCGGATTGGCTTGTGCTGTACCTGCTATTATGAGCGCCAGAAATATTGAGAATAGAAAGGAACGTTTACTAACGATAATGGTTACCCCATTAATGAGCTGTAGTGCTAGACTACCAGTGTACACCATTTTAATTGCATTGGT